>NZ_JBNNTG010000001.1:0-49244 GCF_050278525.1 Peribacillus sp. NPDC096540
CCATAAGGCTTCTAACCGTAGGAACTACGGGAGTAGCCTAATTAAAAATTGGCCGATAGGCTAATGTTCTTAGGAATCCCCCACTTCAATCAGACCGTAAGGTCAATAAGTGGTGGGTAGTTCAATGTATTGATTAACACTCTACAGCACCGCCGCTAATTCTTTTCACGCCACGTACCTTAGCGATATCTTCAATGAGTTTCAACATTGCTCTGTCCTTCATTTTAGCTTCAATCATGAAATCGGCATCTTGTCTGAGTTCCCTTATTACTTTAAAAAGGGGCATAATGAATTCTAAATCGATATAATCAGCATGCGAGCGAAACTCCCCTGCTGACTTTGGAGATGAAATATGAATCTTAGGTACCATCCCAGACTGATTCCAGGTGGAGAAAATTTGAATGAGCAGCTCTTTAAGCGGCTCCTCGGATAGATTCGCAAGATGGTGGTGGTAATCAAAGACAAGCGGAATGTTTTCCTTGTTACACACGATCAAGGTTTCTGATGCTGTATATGTTTTATCGTCATTCTCCAAGGTCATCCTTGCTTTCACATGCTTGGGGAGCGACTTAAGGTTGTCATGGACCCGTATTATGGCTGATTCTTTATCACCATAGGCTCCACCGACATGGATATTGATAAAAGAGGAGTCGGCAATCCCCATCGCATCAAGCATCTTATAGTGAAATTCCATATCTTTAACGGCATTTTGTGTAATCTCGGGTTTAGGGCTAGTAAACAGCGTAAACTGATTAGGGTGAAAGCTAATCCGCATTTTATGTGCAGATATCCAATCGCCAAGCTGTTTCCATTCTTTTTTAAAAGGAGTGACAAAATCCCATTCTACCTCGGGGTGCGTGGCTAAAGGAACAATTGAACTGGACATCCGGTAGATTTCTATTTGGTGGGCTGTATTATATTGAAGAACCCTTAATGTACTTTCAATGTTCTGTTTTGTCACATTAAGAAGCTTTTCCATCCCTTCCTCTTGTCCAAGTGCGCTGTACCGCTTAAAGGTAAGCGTCTTAGCGGGGGAAGCCTCCCATAGACAGGTGGCATTAGATACATATCCAAATCTTATTTTCATTTAATTCTCTCCCTAAAAACTTGTTAAAGAAAAGGAGAAAGGATGGAAGCCAGTGATTCTTTTGCTGTACGGACTACATTAAGGGAGGATAGTGAATCCCCGCATAAAGGCTTAGATTCAGCTATGTCTACCGCCAACTCCTTTTTTACATCCTCTATAAATGCTCGGTCAAATATAAGACAATTGATTTCACTATTTAAAAATAGACTTCGTTTATCAAAATTAGCCGTACCTACATCACAAATATTATCATCAATCAGTATCACTTTAGAATGGTAGAACCCTCTTTGGAATTGCAGAATAACAGCACCTTCCTTTAATAAAACCCGGAAATAGGGGAAGGATGCCTCTTTGACAAGGGCATGATCTGACATTTCAGGAACAATGACCGTCACAGAAACCTTGCGTGCAAGGGCTGACCTTAATTCCTGAAACAATGTTTGACTTGGGATGAAGTATGGAGTTCCGATAATGATTTTTTTCTCAGCTTGTTGAATTAAGCGTGTTAAGGTCTGTTCAAGATGGCTTCCGTTAGTGACAATAACTTGATGAGCCTGAGTACCAGGAACCAAGGCAGGAAAATATGCAGGTGTTCCCCGGTAATCTTCGTTTGTATCGTGAACCCAGTCAGATAGGAAGACTTCCTGCAAATCCCTAACTCCTTCCCCAGTTATTTTCACATGGTAATCTCTCCATGGATTTAACTTTTCCCCTTGGTTAATATACTCCTTGCCGATATTAAATCCTCCAAGATAGCCAATTCGACCGTCTATCACGGTAATTTTGCGGTGATTTCTTTTTTGTATCGAATAAAAAAGGAAGGGGAGCTTGGGTTTAAAGCTAAAAGAAAAATGAACGCCGCTTTTCTTTAATTCCTGAATGCTCTCCCGGGGAAAGTTTTTACTGCCAATCCTGTCGACTAACAGTCTTACTTCCACACCCGCTTCAGCTTTTGTTTGCAGTAACTTTAAAAACTCCTTGCTGAATTTATCATTTTTTACTATATAAAAATTAATATGGATAGAATCCTGAGCTAGTTTGATTTCTTTCATTAGATCATCAAACAGTATTTTCCCTGATGTGAATACAGTTATGTCACTTTTCCGAGGCGGATATTTAATGTTCGTTATCTGCTTCAAATTACGCTTGTGCCCTAACTTAAAATCGACCCAACACCAAGTGAAGATCAATAAAAAAATAGAGACAAGCGTAGTGATTATCTTCAACAAAATCCCCCCTAATTGATTTAATTTAGTTTGGCTCAAGTTCCTTGTTCATAACCATCAAATAAAGAGTGAAGATAAACTACATTTTTTTCTAAAAATGAAGGTCAATTTACAGAATTGTCGAACTATAAAATAAGATGTAGAAAACAAACGATATTTATTTAGAAAGAAAAAAGTTGACTGAATGCTCATTCATTATATAATGGAATTAATCGAATTTCAGAAAAATGCCAAATTTTCAAATTTATAAAAAGTAGTAACCAGGCATTTTACTTGATTTAAAATTTATCTAGAGGGGGAAAGAGTGCATGGAAATGAATGGCTTACTGTGGATTAACTTAACTGCATTTTTACTTGTAACCGCTTACGCTGCTGGATTATTTGTCTATTTGATAAGGACTCGAATAGCTTATATAAAACTTGGTAAAAAAGTGGAATTCGATAACCGTGTGAAAGATCGTCTCGTGAAAATAGGGGTTTATGTATTTGGACAGAAGAAGCTCTTTAAAGATAAAAAGAGCGGAATCATTCATGCCATGTTATTTTACGGGTTCATCTTAGTGCAATTTGGAGCACTGGACTTTTTTATTAAAGGCTTAAAGCCAGGGTGGCATTTACCGTTTGGCCCCGTATACCCGGTCTTTACTTTCTTCCAAGAAATCGTGACACTTACGGTTCTTGTCGCAATCTTGTGGGCAGCTTACCGTCGCTACGTCGAGAAACTTGTTCGTTTGAAAAGGGATTTTAAAGCAGGATTGGTTGTTATATTCATAACAGGAATCATGATTACAGTGTTACTAGGCAATGGGATGGGAATGATCTGGCACGGACATGAAGCAACTTGGTCAGAGCCAGTTGCCTCTAGTATCGCCTACCTATTTGGCTGGATGGGACCAACAGCAGCGACTGTTGTGTTTTATGTAGCCTGGTGGATGCATTTGCTAATCATATTATCGTTCCTCGTTTATATCCCGCAGTCTAAGCATGCTCACTTAATTGCTGGACCAATAAATGTATTTCTTAACCGTTTGGATAATCCAGGTAAATTGAAGCCGGTAGATTTAGAGGAAGAGGTTTTAGACAAAGAAGGCAATCAATATTATGGTGCTAAATATATCGAGGACTTAACGCAATATCAAATGGTGGACCTCTATGCATGCGTAGAGTGCGGCCGTTGTACGAATATGTGCCCGGCAACTGGTACAGGGAAAATGCTGTCGCCGATGGATATTATCATCAAAATGCGTGACCATTTAACAAATACAGGTGCAGCTGTTACAACAAAGCAGCCATGGGTTCCATCCTTCGTTTTTGGTAATACAAAGGGAAATAAGATAGCTCAAGCCAGTGCCACGCAGGGAGCACAGGAATCAGCTGCAGCAACTGAAGCTTACAGCCCGAGCTTAATTGGAGAAGTCATTACTGAAGAAGAGCTTTGGGCATGTACCACTTGCAGGAACTGTGAAGACCAATGTCCGGTAATGAATGAACATGTTGACAAAATTATTGATATGCGTCGATATCTGGTCTTGACTGAAGGTAGGTTGGATCCAGATGCTCAACGTGCGATGACAAACATTGAGAGACAAGGGAACCCTTGGGGATTGAACCGTAAAGAGAGAGAAGACTGGAGAGTCCTGCGTGATGATGTTAACATCCCGACAGTTAAAGAGTTGCAAAAAGCAGACGAGGAATTCGAATATTTATTCTGGGTAGGTTCAATGGGATCGTACGATAACCGAAGCCAGAAAATTGCCCTTTCCTTCGCTAAATTAATGAATGAAGCAGGCATCAAATTTGCAATCTTAGGTAATAAGGAGAAAAACTCAGGAGATACTCCTCGCCGATTAGGCAATGAGTTTGTTTTTCAAGAGCTTGCAATGAAAAATATAGAGGAATTCAAGAAAAATGAAATCAAGAAAATCGTGACAATTGATCCTCATGCCTACAATATTTTTAAGAATGAGTATCCGGATTTTGGTTTGGAAGCTGAAGTATATCACCATACTGAATTACTAGCCAAACTTGTCAGTGAAGGCAGATTGATACCACAGCATCCGGTTAATGAAACGATTACATTCCATGATTCCTGTTATTTGGGAAGATACAATGATGTATACAGCCCGCCACGTGAAATTTTACAATCTATTGAAGGCGTCAAGCTTATTGAGATGGAACGTAATCGTGAAAAAGGTATGTGCTGTGGAGCTGGAGGCGGCTTGATGTGGATGGAAGAAGAAACCGGAAACCGTATTAATGTGGCACGTACTGAACAAGCACTTGCTGTTAACCCAACTGTTATCAGTTCCGGCTGTCCGTACTGTTTGACCATGTTATCTGATGGTACAAAAGCAAAAGAAGTTGAAGAAAATGTAAAAACGTATGATGTAGCCGAATTACTCGAAAAAGCGGTTATTGGTGAAAATAAGTCAATGGCATCTTAATTTTAAAATAAAGTTGCCTGCTTCTTTTAAATGAATATATTCAATTGAAGTAGGCAATTTTTAATTATTTATAAACTAAATATTTTAATTTTTGTAAAAATTATGTAGTATAATATTAAGCGCTTACAAAAATATTTTTTTAAACCTATATTGAGCGAGCGTTCAATCAATGTTACTTAAAGGAGGATAAAATGATGACAAAAACAGTGATTGTTAGTGGTGTGAGAACACCTTTTGGTAAATTCGGCGGAGGTCTTAGCAGTTTGACAGCATCACAACTTGGAGGAATTGCAATCAAGGAGGCGGTTAAGCGGGCAGGGATTGAAAGCAACCAGATAGACGAGGTCATTATGGGGAATGTGCTTCAAGCAGGTCAAGGCCAAATACCTTCTCGTCAGGCAGCACGTCATGCAGGATTACCTTGGGAAGTGAAAACCGAAACCATCAATAAAGTTTGTGCATCAGGACTTCGCAGTGTGACATTGGCTGATCAGATTATTCGCTTGGGGGAAGAAGAAATCATTGTTGCCGGCGGGATGGAATCGATGAGCAATGCACCTTATATTCTTCCGAAAGCAAGATGGGGACTTAGGATGGGGGATGCACCACTTAAGGACACAATGATTTCAGATGGGCTTAGCTGTAGCTTTACAGGCGTACATATGGGTACTTACGGAAATAGTACTGCCGAGGAACTTGAACTTACCCGGGAGGACCAAGATAGCTGGGCCTACGAAAGTCATCAAAAAGCGATTAAAGCAATTGATGAGGGTATCCTTGCTGAAGAAATCATATCCGTACAGGTTCCGGTACGAAAAGGTGAACCAATTACAGTTGAACATGATGAAGGGCCAAGAAAGGATACATCTGCTGAGAAACTCGCTAAATTAGGCCCGGCTTTTAATAACGAAGGGACCATTACTGCAGGAAATGCGCCAGGGGTCAATGATGGAGCAGGTGCACTCGTATTAATGAGCGAAGAACGTGCGGAAAAAGAAGGGAAAACGCCTTTTGCCTATATTTTAGGTCATGCCGAAGTGGCTGTTGAAGCAAAGGATTTTCCTAAAACACCGGGTTTAGTCATAAATAAAATCTTAGAAAAGACAGGTAAATCGATAGAAGACATTGATTTGTTTGAAGTAAACGAAGCATTTGCTGCGGTGGCACTGGCAAGTGGGAAAATTGCCAACATCGAGCCGGCAAAAGTCAATGTGAACGGTGGAGCCGTAGCATTAGGGCACCCAATCGGAGCGAGTGGAGCTCGAATCATCATTACGCTCATGCATGAACTGAAACGGCGTGGTGGCGGATTAGGTATTGCAGCAATTTGTAGTGGCGGCGGCCAAGGAGATGCCGTATTAATCGAAGTACCTAAACAGGGCTGATAGATTCATAGATAAATAAGGAGGGATATTCATGAGCATTCATAAAGTGATGGTCATTGGCGCGGGGCAGATGGGATCTGGTATTGCACAAGTTTGCGCAATGAGCGGTTATGAAGTTCTTTTACATGATTTAAAAGAAGAATATGTAGAAAAAGGCTTAGGCACAATTACCAAAAATCTTTCCCGTCAAGTTGAAAAAGGAAAAATGGCAGCTGGGGATAAAGATGCAACCCTTTCACGATTGACTTCCTCAACAGATTTAAAAAATGCCGCTGGGGTTGATTTGGTGATTGAAGCGGCGATTGAAAATATGGAAATTAAAACAAAGCTATTTGCCGAGTTGGATGAAATTACTCCGAAACACGTAATTCTTGCATCCAATACTTCTTCTCTACCGATTACCGAAATAGCCGCCGCCACAAGAAGACCGGAAAAAGTAATTGGCATGCATTTTATGAATCCCGTTCCGGTCATGAAGCTGGTTGAGATTATCCGAGGCCTTGCTACAGCGGACGAAGTTTATAAAAAGGTTGAAAAGATGGCTGAATCTCTAAGCAAGGTACCGGTTGAAGTTAATGATTTCCCTGGCTTTGTTGCGAACCGGATTTTGATGCCGATGATCAATGAGGCCATCTATACACTATATGAGGGCGTCGCTACTAAAGAGGCAATCGATGACGTGATGAAGCTAGGGATGAATCATCCGATGGGCCCGTTGACACTAGCTGACTTCATTGGGCTGGACACTTGTTTATATATAATGGAAACCCTTCATCAAGGGCTAGGTGATGATAAATACCGTCCGTGTCCTCTGTTAAGAAAATATGTAAAAGCAGGGTGGCTAGGTAAGAAGTCAGGGCGTGGCTTTTACGAATATAACAAATCATAGAGAGTATGTGCAGCTAGGGAGGAATGAAGGAATGGATTTCAAGTTTACAGAAGAGCAGGAAATGATGCGGAAAATGGTACGCGATTTTGCGGAGAATGAGATTACCCCTCATATCGAGGCAATGGAAAGAGGAGAGTTCCCCAAAACAATCCTGAATAAAATGGGTGAGCTTGGGTTGATGGGAATCCCGATTCCAGAACAATATGGAGGAGCGGGTATGGACTTTATGTCTTACATTATCGCCATCAATGAAATTTCCAAAGTAAGCCCGACTCTCGGTGTCATATTGTCTGTTCATACTTCTGTTGGGACAAATCCAATCGTTTATTTTGGAACGGATGAGCAGAAGCAAAAATATGTTCCTAAGCTTGCCGCAGGAAAATTGTTAGGTGCTTTTTGTTTAACAGAACAAGGCTCTGGTTCCGATGCTGCTAGTTTGAAAGCAAAAGCGGTTAAGGAAGGCGGTATGTATCGGATTAATGGATCCAAGGTATTTATCACCAACGGCGGCGAAGCAGATGTATATATTATTTTTGCCTCAACCAATCCTGAAAAGGGAAGCAAGGGAATCTCTGCCTTCATCGTAGAAAAAGGAACCCCGGGCTTAATCATTGGAAAAAATGAACGTAAAATGGGTCTTCATGGATCGAGCACTGTACAGGTAACCTTTGAAGATATGAAAATACCTGCAGCTAATATCATTGGCAACGAAGGTGAGGGCTTTAAGATAGCGCTGGCCAACTTGGATGCCGGGAGGATAGGCATTGCTTCTCAAGCACTTGGAATCGCTGAAGGTGCCATGGAACATGCTGTCCAATATGCAAAAGATAGAGTGCAATTTGGCAAACCAATTGCAACCCAGCAGGGGATTGGTTTCAAGCTGGCTGAAATGGCAACGAATATAGAAGCTTCCAGACTACTGGTCTATCGAGCGGCATATTTACGCTCCAAAGGATTGAAGTGCGGCAAGGAGGCGTCAATGGCTAAGCTATTCGCTTCAAGGACGGCTGTTGAGGTAACAATAGAAGCAGTTCAAGTTTACGGGGGCTACGGCTACACAACGGAATATCCGGTCGAACGCTATTTCAGGGATGCAAAGGTAACCGAAATATATGAGGGTACCAGTGAAATACAGAGAATGGTCATCAGTAAGAATCTATAAATACGAAAAAGACGGGGGAGATAGTATGCAATTTAAACTAACGGAAGAACATGAAATGATCAGAAAAATGGTACGCGACTTTGCCCAAAATGAAGTAGCTCCATCAGCTGCTGAAAGGGATGAAGAAGAACGATTTGACCGTGAGATCTTTGATAAAATGGCTGAACTTGGTTTGACAGGGATTCCGTGGCCAGAGGAATACGGCGGAATTGGTAGCGATTACTTAGCGTATTGTATTGCGATTGAGGAACTTTCCCGCGTTTGCGCTTCTACTGGCGTGACTTTATCAGCCCATACTTCCCTTGCTGGATGGCCAATATATAAATTTGGAACTGAAGAGCAAAAACAAAAATACCTCCGTCCGATGGCACAGGGTGAAAAAATCGGCGCATATGGTCTGACTGAGCCTAGCTCAGGCTCTGACGCGGGCGGTATGAGAACGACTGCAAAGCTTGTGGGTGATGAATATATTATTAATGGTTCAAAAATTTTCATTACAAATGGCGGGATTGCGGATACGTATGTAGTCTTTGCTTTGACAGATCCTGAATCCAAACAAAAAGGAACAAGTGCCTTTATCATTGAAAAAGACTTTCCAGGCTTTAGTGTTGGTAAAAAAGAGAAAAAGCTAGGAATTCGTTCATCACCCACCACTGAAATTATTTTTGATGAGTGCCGTGTGCCTAAAGAAAATCTTCTTGGCAAAGAAGGAGAGGGTTTTAAAGTTGCGATGATGACGCTTGATGGTGGACGTAACGGAATTGCGGCCCAGGCAGTAGGCATTGCACAGGGTGCATTGGATGCAGCAGTTGACTATGCAAAAGAGCGTGTCCAATTTGGAAAACCAATTTCTGCACAGCAGGGCATCGGTTTCAAATTAGCGGATATGGCGACAGGAGTGGAGGCTTCAAGGCTATTAACCTATCAGGCAGCTTGGTTAGAGTCAGAAGGTCTTCCTTATGGAAAAGAGTCGGCAATGTCAAAACTATTTGCAGGGGATACAGCAATGAAAGTGACGACAGAGGCCGTGCAAGTTTTCGGTGGTTATGGATATACAAAAGATTATCCAGTTGAACGCTATATGCGTGATGCAAAAATCACCCAGATCTATGAAGGTACGCAGGAAATTCAAAAGCTGGTCATCTCAAGGATGATAACTAAATAGAATTGAAATCAGGTTTTCCGGTGGGGCATCGTTCTTACCGGAATACCCTTTTCATTTTTCTGAAAGACTGTCTTTTGAACATTAAATGATAGGCTTTCCAAAAGGGGTTAGAAAATGGAAAAAAGAGAAGTTCATGCGTCAGTAAAGGATGAGCGGCTGGTTGAAAAAAGGCGTACACAAATGATAAAAGGTGCGGTGACTCTTTTTAAAGAAAAGGGATTTCATCGTACTACAACGAGGGAAATCGCTAAAGCAGCTGGTTTTAGTATAGGTACGTTATACGAGTATATCCGGACCAAGGAAGATGTTTTATATCTCGTCTGTGATTTTATTTACGATGAAGTTCAGGAAAAACTTCAGAAAGAAATTGAACAGAGTGATGGGACACTAGAAAGTTTGAAACTGACAATCGCTTATTTTTATCAAGTAATGGATGATATGCAGGACGAAGTTCTAGTTATGTATCAAGAAGTGAAAGCGCTGACGAAAGATGCTTTACCTTACGTGCTAAACAAAGAAATCCGGATGGTAGGTATGTTTGAAAAGGTCATTACAAAGTGCGTTGAAAATGGGGAGCTTCTGTTAACGGAAAATCAAATAAGTCTTGTTTCTCATAACATTTTTGTTCAGGGACAGATGTGGAGTTTTAGAAGATGGGCTTTACACAAAAAGTATACGCTTCAAGAGTATGTTGAACTACAGACACAATTATTGATTCAAAATGTATCGATTCAGAAAAGTACTGATATGAATTCGTTTCAATAAGGAGGAGCTAAATGAGTACAGTTGAGGTGTATAAACCAAAGAACCATATCCGATTTGTGACTGCTTCGAGTTTGTTTGATGGACATGATGCATCTATTAACATCATGAGGAGAATTCTTCAGGCTAGCGGTGCGGAGGTTATTCACCTAGGCCATAATCGCTCGGTAGAGGAAATAGTCAACGCGGCCCTCCAAGAGGATGTTCAAGGTATAGCGATGTCATCTTACCAAGGTGGGCATGTGGAATACTTTAAATACATGTATGATTTGTTGAAGGAAAAGGGAGCTCAGCACATTCGGATTTTTGCCGGCGGAGGAGGAGTCATTATCCCGCGGGAAATTAAAGAGCTTCATGAGTATGGAATTGCCCGTATTTTCTCTCCTGATGAGGGACGGGAGTATGGGCTTCAAGGCATGATTAATGTATTGATGGAGGAGTGCGACTTTTCAACCGTCAAACCATCCTTGCAGGAACGCTTTGATGAACTGATCGCAGGGGAAACAAGTGCCATTGCGCAATATATTACATTTGCTGAAAATAGACTCGATGCTGTAAATGAATCTGCAGCTGCAGTGGAAAGCCTCCTTGAGCAAATCAAGACATCTGAAAAGCAGGTTCCGGTTCTTGGGATAACAGGGACGGGAGGAGCAGGGAAAAGTTCGTTGACTGATGAACTGATTCGTCGATTTATAAACGAAATTCCAGATAAGAAGGTGGCCATCCTTTCTGTCGACCCGACAAAGCAAAAAACAGGCGGTGCCTTGCTTGGTGACCGAATCCGAATGAATGCAATTTTTTCTGAGCGTGTTTACATGCGGAGCCTCGCCACTCGTCGTTCAAAAAGTGAGTTGTCTTTAGCGATTAAAGATGCCATTTCGGTTGTGAAGGCAGCTGGCGTCGATTTAATCATAGTTGAAACGAGCGGGATCGGTCAGGGGGATGCGGAGATTGCTGAGATATGCGATGTGGCTATGTATGTGATGACGAGTGAGTTCGGTGCTCCTTCCCAACTTGAAAAAATTGATATGATTGATTATGCCGATTTGATAGTGATAAACAAATATGAGCGTAAAGGTTCCGAGGATGCGAAAAACCAAGTTCAAAAACAATATCAACGTAGCCGTACGCTTTTTGATCAAGATCCTTCTGAAATGCCTGTCTATGGCACAATTGCTTCCCAATTTAATGATCCAGGAACGAATGCTTTATTCGCTGCACTGATTGAAAAATTAAATGAAAAAGCAGGGACAGAGTGGAGTACTACTTTTTCAAAAGAAGCGGATGTATACAAACAAAATGTCATAATTCCAACCGATCGCCGCTATTATTTACGTGAAATCAGTGATACGGTCCGATCGTATCATAAACGGGCTGGTGAACAAGTCCGTTTTGCCCGCAGACTCTTTCAGCTCGAAGGAGCAATTGAAGCAGTTAAGGAAAATGAAAGTAATGAAGACATTATCACTTCTCTAGAAACACTGAAAAAAGAAACCGCTTCCGAATTATCTGCTGAATCAAAAAAGATCCTTTCTGGATGGATGGACTTAAGAGAAAAATATGCAGGGGAGCAGTTTGTAACAAAAATCCGGGATAAAGAAATCATCACAAAGCTGAAAACAAAAAGTTTATCAGGTCTAATGATTCCGAGAGTTTCACTGCCTAAATATGTGGACTATGGAGAAATATTAAGTTGGGTTTTCCGTGAAAACGTACCTGGCTTCTTCCCTTATACAGCTGGAGTCTTTCCATTCAAACGAGAGGGAGAGGATCCTAAGCGGCAATTTGCTGGTGAAGGTTCACCTGATCGAACCAACCGCCGTTTTCATTATTTGTCTAAGGACGATAATGCCAAACGGCTCAGTACGGCCTTCGATTCTGTGACGTTATATGGGGAAGATCCTGATTACCGTCCTGATATTTATGGAAAGGTAGGTGAAAGCGGCGTCAGTATCTGTACATTAGATGACATGAAAAAATTGTATGCCGGCTTCGACCTATGCCACCCATCGACCTCTGTATCCATGACTATCAATGGTCCGGCACCCATTATTTTGGCTATGTATATGAATACAGCGATTGATCAGCAGGTTCAACTGAAAGAAAAAGAGTTGGGCCGTTCCCTTACAGATGCCGAAACTGAACAAGTGCAGGCCTACACGCTTCAAACTGTACGCGGGACTGTTCAAGCCGATATTCTTAAAGAAGACCAAGGGCAGAATACATGCATTTTTTCCACAGAATTTGCCCTTAGACTGATGGGGGACATCCAAGCGTATTTCATTGATAATAAAGTCAGAAATTATTATTCGGTATCCATTTCTGGGTATCATATCGCAGAAGCAGGCGCCAATCCTATCTCACAATTGGCTTTTACTTTAGCAAATGGATTTACTTATATAGAGTATTACTTAAGCCGCGGAATGAATATTGATGACTTTGCACCGAATTTGTCTTTCTTCTTCTCGAATGGGTTAGACCCGGAATATACGGTTATCGGAAGGGTGGCAAGACGGATCTGGGCGACAGTCATGCGTGATAAATATGGAGCGAATGACCGTAGCCAGAAGCTGAAATATCATATCCAGACGTCGGGGCGCTCTCTCCATGCGCAGGAAATTGATTTTAACGATATCCGAACGACACTTCAGGCATTGATGGCCCTGCAAGACAACTGCAACTCCTTGCATACGAATGCATACGATGAAGCTATCACTACACCTACGGAAGAGTCTGTACGTCGTGCAATGGCTATTCAAATGATCATTACGAAGGAGCATGGGCTATCAAAAAATGAAAACCCTATGCAGGGTGCTTTCGTAGTAGAAGAGTTGACAGATCTGGTTGAGGAAGCAGTATTACAAGAGTTTGATCGCATCAATGATCGGGGCGGTGTATTGGGTGCCATGGAGACACAGTATCAGCGCGGGAAAATCCAGGATGAATCCATGCATTATGAAATGAAAAAGCATACGGGAGAATTGCCGATTATTGGGGTTAATACGTACTTGAATCCTAATCCTCCTTCAGAAGAAGCTGTGAACAGTATGGAGATTGCCCGTGCCACGAAAGAAGAAAAGGAAGGGCAAATCATTAACTTACAGGCATTTCAGGAAAAAAATAAAACGTTCATAGATGAAGCCCTAACTAATTTAAAAGCAGCTGCGATGAACGGGGAAAATATTTTTGCTGAACTCATGAATTGTGTGAAAGTGGCTAGTTTGGGCCAGATCACACGTGCATTATATGATGTCGGCGGACAATATCGAAGAAATATGTAAAGTTAAGGGGTACTCCGAAATTGAGGAGGCCCCCCTTTTTTTAAAAATTCCCGAGTTTTTTTTCGCAAAATGTAAATTTTCCCTTATAATTATTTGATAAAGGGGCAAAAATGATGAATCAGCCCTATTGGAGTTGAGAAAATGAACCTGAAGATGATTGGATTAATCATAGGTTATATTTTTGCTATCATTATTTTATTTGAGTTGTATGAGCATCAATTAGGCGCCGTTTCCTTTTTTATTCTATCTGTAGTATTTTTTACTGCAGCCTATCGTCAGAAATCATTGAAGAGTAAATAAAATCTGTTTAAAGATTTCTATCTACATAAACGTAAGGGTAAATCTGTGAAAGTATCAGATAGAACTAGCATAAACCCAATTAGATTGTTTATAATGGAGTATATGTCTAGCAGGAATTGTCGTTATTTTATCGAAATACTGTTTTAGATTATTTTTTTATGTGAAAAAACACAGAATTTAGTGTTTGAATAGAGAAGGGAAGTGCGGAATTTGAGTTTAAAACAATACTCAAAAGAGCAGTTATTGGAAATGTCCTTAATAGAGATGGCATATGATTTGTTAGTGGAAAGAAATGAACCAATTCCATTTAAAGACTTAATAAGTGAATTAGCTACGCTTCATCATTTATCTAAAGCAGAAGTGGCAAAAAAAATTGCTCAATTCTATACAGATTTGAATGTTGATGGCCGATTTACTTCACTTGGAGACAACCGCTGGGGATTGAAAACATGGTACCCAGTTGACCAAATTGAAGAAGAAGTTGTACATGTTGTAAAACCGAAGAAGAAAAAGAAAGCTAAAAAAGCTGCTGTGGTTGTCGACGATTTTGATGAACTTGAAGATGAAGATCTTGATTTTGAAGAAGATATCGATGATTTGGACGAAGATGAGGATGACGACGACGATGATCTTTTAGATTCTCCAGTTATCGACGAGGAACTTTTAGAAGATGACGTAGACGATGATGACGATCTAGAAGAAGAAATAATTGAAGATGATGCATTTGTCCTAGAAGACGATGAGGACGAAGATGAAGACGAAGAAGAGCTAGATGAAGATAATGAGAAATAAATAATCGCCCTTGACTTTTTAAGGCGAAATTTGTAGAATCATTTTTGGGCTCCTTAAAAAAGGACACAATGATTAAATTATATCGCTCCCTTACTTTTATTGTAAGCGGAGCGTTTTTGTTTTTAATGATGGAATGAATAAATGACATCATTTTTTTATTTTTTTAAAATGATTTCTCTTATAACGGTAAAACTATGGAGAACATAATTAAATGTTACTGTCATTTAAGGGAATTTATTCTTACTCGTGTATCTTGGCATGACTCTCACTAAAAACCTTTAAGTAATTATTGGTTTGTACTGCTTTGCGGTCTTAAACGAAAAGGACAAGAAGTAGAAACCTGCCTTGTGCTTTAAACCGCCAGTGTGGCGGCAGAAATTTAATTTATATCATAAAGATGCGGGTTCTGTTTAAATGTATTTGGAAATGTAAGAGAACAGCATTGGATGAAAACATTCTATAGGAGGATATGAGATGACAAAATATATTTTTGTAACAGGTGGAGTAGTTTCTTCCTTAGGAAAAGGGATAACAGCTGCTTCTTTAGGTAGACTTTTAAAAAATAGAGGCTTGAATGTAACGATTCAAAAATTTGACCCTTATATTAACTTAGATCCAGGGACAATGAGTCCTTATCAACATGGTGAAGTGTTTGTAACGGATGATGGTGCTGAAACGGATTTGGACCTTGGTCATTACGAACGTTTTATTGACATTAACCTTGGTAAACACAGCAATGTGACAACAGGTAAAATTTATTCAACAGTCCTAAGAAAAGAACGCCGTGGCGACTACTTAGGTGGAACAGTTCAAGTCATTCCCCATATCACGAATGAAATTAAAGAACGGGTATTCCGTTCAGGAAATGAAACTAATGCGGATATAGTTATCACTGAAATCGGTGGTACGGTCGGGGATATTGAGTCTCTACCTTTCCTAGAAGCGATTCGTCAAATTAAAAGTGATATCGGAATCAATAATGTTATGTATATCCACTGTACACTTGTTCCTTACATCAAAGCAGCTGGTGAAATGAAAACAAAACCGACACAGCATAGTGTAAAAGAATTACGTAGTCTTGGAATTCAGCCGAATATCATCGTTGCACGTACAGAAAGCCCAATTTCACAAGATATGAAGGATAAAATTGCGTTATTCTGCGATATTGATAAAAATTCAGTTATCGAATGTCTAGATGCAGATACACTTTACTCTATCCCTCTTGCACTTCAAGCGCAAAATATGGACCAAATCGTTTGTGACCACTTGAAATTGGACTGTGGCGAAGCGGATATGGAAGATTGGAAAGAACTTGTCAAAAAGGTTACTTCTTTATCAAAGAAAACGAAAATCGCTCTTGTCGGAAAATATGTTGAATTGCAGGATGCTTATCTTTCTGTAGTGGAAGCACTTAAGCATGCAGGTTACGCATTTGATGCCGATGTTGAAATCGACTGGGTAAATTCTGAAGATGTTACAAAAGAAAATGTTGCTGAACTTCTTCAAGATGCAGATGGAATCCTTGTTCCTGGTGGATTTGGAGATCGTGGAATCGAAGGGAAAATTGTAGCTACCGAATTTGCCCGCACGACAAAAAAACCATTCTTCGGAATATGTTTAGGCATGCAGTTGGCATCCATTGAATATGCACGCAACGTTCTAGGATTGCCAGAAGCGCACTCAGCTGAAATTTATGCGGAAACTCCAGACCCAATTATTGACCTTCTTCCTGAGCAAAAGGATGTAGAAGATTTGGGTGGTACACTTCGTCTTGGTCTATATCCTTGTAAGCTTATCGAAGGAACTAAAGCATACGAAGCGTATAATGATGAGGTTGTTTATGAACGTCACCGTCACCGTTATGAATTCAACAACCATTACCGTCCAGCTATGGAAGAGGCAGGATTTGTCTTTTCTGGTACAAGCCCAGATGGTCGCCTAGTCGAAATCATTGAATTAAAAGATCATCCTTGGTTCGTGGCTTCACAATTCCATCCGGAATTCACGTCACGTCCTAACCGTCCACAGCCACTATTCCGTGACTTCGTTGGCATGTCTTTAAAAAACAATGAAAAACAAAAATAAAACAAAAAAACAGCCCTTGTGGCTGTTTTTTTATTGAAGAATTAATCTTCATTTTCATATTCTTGAATAATTTCTACAAGGGTGAATTTAATTCCATAATAAGCGAAAAGAGCAGCAATGAGTGTTGGGTACCCATATCGATTTCCTGTTTCATCGGGAATTAAGCCACGATGAATGCGTAAATCTATATGTACATCAGCAAGCTCCAAAAGCGATTCTTCATCTGATGGAACGGATGTAGAAACCGCAACAAATGGTATATCCTGCTTCTGAAGCTGTTTAGCCAGCTTTATTGCTTCTGAATCATCTGAATGGCGGCTGAATAAAAGAAACCGATCTTCTCGGGAAATAGCCGCACCATCTTCGTATCTTTTTGCTTTAGGAAAGGGTTCCTCCCCTTCCAACGCTTCAGCAGCGACTCCTTGCATTTCGCCGAACCCGTGTATAAAAACTGATCCATCTCCAACCGCAGCCTGAGCCAACAAGCGTCCGGCATCCTCCATTTCGAAGGCTTCCTTTTCAATCATTTTTTTAAATAAACCGCTTATCTGCGTTGAAAAAATTTTTAACATGCTTAGGAACTCCTTTAAAAATAGTACCCCTATTATAAAGGACTTTTCCCTCCATTGACAGGTTTCAGGGCTTAGGTGAATTTACTTAATCGGCTGAAAAAACAAAAAAATATAAATCCTTTTAGCTATATGGCAGGAATTTTGTTACAATTATCGAATATGAACATAGAAATCAGTGAAAAAATAGAAGCATTGAAATCTATGTAATTTGACGGCAATCTAACGAACTATCCTTTGGCAGGTAAATAGTCAGGCAGATACATTTTTTATAATAATAAATCGGGAAGAGGTGAGGGGATAAAATGTCAGGGAAAATATTAATTGTTGATGATCAATTTGGGATTCGTATTTTATTGAACGAGGTTTTACATAAAGAAGGGTATGATACATTTCAGGCAGCGAATGGCATTCAAGCCTTAGAAGTGCTAAATAATCATTCACCTGATCTTGTTTTACTGGATATGAAGATTCCAGGAATGGATGGAATAGAGATTTTGAAGCGGATGAAGGTAGTTGATCCAGACATTCGAGTCATAATTATGACTGCTTATGGTGAACTTGATATGATTCAAGAAGCAAAAGACTTAGGAGCCATGACTCACTTTGCTAAGCCGTTTGACATTGATGACATTAGAAAAGCTGTGCGTGAATACTTGCCAATTCAATCAAGTTAATAGTCTTAATGGTTATTATTATTATTATAAATTAAAGAGTGCCACGGCCATCTTTTAAAAGATGAGCCGTGTTTTTTTGTAAAATTTAAGACTTGATATAGTGAATTTGTTGCTGTTTTTTTCATGTATTGATATGCTAAAAGAGGAGAGATATTCCGATTTATAGGTGTATGTTCCAAAGGTTTTAGGGAATATCTAGATAGAATTAACTTTAAATAATAACATTCACTAGTAGGAGGAAATCAAATGCCTTTAGTTTCTATGAAAGATATGCTGAATAAAGCTCTTGATGAAAAATATGCAGTAGGTCAATTCAATATTAATAATTTGGAATGGACGCAAGCTATTTTAGCTGCTGCAGAAGAAGAAAAGTCCCCAGTCATTCTTGGTGTTTCTGAAGGGGCTGCCCGTCATATGGGTGGTTTCAAAACGACAGTTATGATGGTTCAAGGTTTATTGGAAGACATGAAAATTACAGTACCTGTGGCAATTCATCTTGACCATGGTTCAAGCTTTGATAAATGTAAAGAAGCTATCGAGGCAGGATTCACGTCTGTAATGATCGATGCTTCACATCACCCAATTGAAGAAAATATTGAGACGACGAAGAAAGTTGTTGAATATGCTCACGCACGCAATGTTTCCGTTGAGGCAGAAGTGGGAACTGTTGGTGGACAAGAAGACGATGTGATCGCTGATGGAGTTGTATATGCAGACCCTCAAGAGTGCGAACAGCTAGTTAAAGAAACGAATGTTGACTGCTTTGCACCAGCATTGGGATCTGTTCATGGTCCATATAAAGGAGAACCTAACCTAGGTTATAAAGAAATGGAAGAGGTACGGGATTTAACAAACAAACCTCTAGTACTCCATGGCGGTACAGGTATTCCTACGAAAGATATCCAAAAAGCGATCTCTCTTGGAACATCAAAAATCAATGTGAATACTGAAAATCAAATTGTTTTCACAAAAGCTGTACGTGAGGTTCTAAATAGCAACTCAGAAGTTTACGATCCTCGTAAATTCTTGGGACCTGGCCGTGATGCGATTAAAGCGACTGTCATCGGAAAGATAAGGGAATTTAGTTCAAACGGTAAAGCGTAATTCTATAGCAATTAGGTTTTATCATTTTTAAATGATTCAGAATATCCATCAGAGGGGCACTCTTCCCCTTTGATGGTATCTATTTATAAGTGCGGCTAAAAATCGCACTTTGTTTTTTGAACAATTAGAATTCAGATGTATTTACGGCAAAAAAAAAGATTACATACGGAGGAAAACTTATGAAATTCTTTATTGATACAGCAAACATGGAAGAAATCAAACAAGCGCACGAACTTGGCGTATTAGCTGGAGTTACGACTAACCCGTCTCTTGTCGCAAGAGAAAAAGGTGTGTCTTTCCATGACCGTTTAAAAGAAATTACAAGCCTTGTAAAGGAATCTGTTTCTGCAGAAGTTATTGCGCTTGATTTTGAGGGAATGATGGCTGAAGCGCAAGAACTTATTGCCATTGCCCCTAATATCACCATTAAAGTACCAATGACTCCAGACGGATTGAAGGCTGTTGCGGCTTTAACAAAACAAGGAGTCAAAACAAATGTTACCCTTATTTTTAGTGCCAACCAGGCATTATTAGCTGCTAGGGCAGGAGCAACTTATGTGTCTCCATTTTTAGGACGCTTAGATGATATCGGTCAAAATGGCCTGGATTTAATCTCTGATATTGCTGATATTTTTGCTATTCATGATATCAATGCTGAAATTATCGCAGCTTCAATTCGTCATCCGATGCATATTACAGAAGCAGCTCTTAAAGGAGCTCATATTGCAACGATTCCTTATAAAGTCTTAATGCAATTATTTCATCACCCATTAACAGATAAAGGGATTGAAGCTTTCTTGAAGGATTGGAATTCTCGTACAGAAGCCTAATTTACCTTGCCGCTAAGTCGCTATAAATTGCACCGGTTAAATGGAAATAAACAAAATTAGAAATTTTTATCATTTTTTACATGACTTTTCTATTTTTGTGTAAACTAAGAAACTAGATGGTAAATGTTGTCGGATTATGCAATTTTCTTGTGGTAAAATATTACTTTTCGAAAGTGGCTTCTAAGTGCTTAGCGTGGAAGGGAGTTTATTATGGAAAAACTTAAAATTGCCGGTGGCTATCCTCTAAAGGGGAGCATTCGTGTCAGCGGTGCAAAAAATAGTGCGGTCGCCTTGATTCCTGCAACAATTTTAGCAGACTCTCCTGTAACGATAGAAGGCTTGCCTGATATCTCAGATGTACAGATGCTGAAAGAGCTAATGGAGGAAATTGGCGGTGATGTCGCCTTTAATGATGGAGAAATGACAGTAGACCCCAGCAGGATGATTTCAATGCCTCTACCCAACGGAAGAGTGAAGAAATTACGTGCCTCTTATTACCTAATGGGCGCGATGCTAGGGAAGTTTAAAAAGGCTGTGATTGGCCTGCCTGGAGGTTGCCATTTAGGTCCTCGCCCAATAGATCAGCATATAAAAGGTTTTGAAGCACTTGGCGCACAAGTGACGAATGAACAAGGAGCTATTTACTTAAGGGCGGATGAGTTACGAGGCGCCCGTATCTATTTGGATGTCGTGAGCGTCGGGGCAACGATTAATATTATGCTTGCTGCCGTTTTAGCTAAAGGGCGGACAGTTATTGAAAATGCAGCGAAAGAACCGGAAATCATTGATGTTGCCACGTTGTTGACCAATATGGGAGCAAAAATCAAGGGTGCTGGAACGGATATTATCCGTATTGATGGTGTGGACAGTTTGCATGGTTGCAGACATACGATTATACCTGATCGGATAGAAGCTGGAACTTTCATGATTTTAGCCGCAGCAGTCGGCGAAGGGATCTTGATTGATAATGTCATTCCCCAGCATTTAGAGTCGTTAACGGCCAAAATGCGGGAAATGGGTATAAATATCGAGGCTGGTGATGATCAGATCTTTGTCTCTCCAGGTGAGGAATATAAAGCCGTTGATATCAAGACGTTAGTTTACCCTGGATTTCCGACAGATCTTCAGCAGCCTTTCACGTCTCTTCTAACAAAAGCAAGTGGTTCTAGCATGGTGACCGATACGATTTACGGGGCCCGCTTTAAGCATATAGATGAACTGCGGCGCATGAATGCAAAGATTAAAGTCGAAGGCAGAGCCGGAATTATTAATGGTCCGGTTCAACTTCACGGTGCAAAAGTAAAGGCAAGTGATTTACGTGCAGGAGCAGCTTTAGTAATTGCCGGCTTAATGGCAGAAGGGATTACTGAAGTGACCGGGCTTGAACATATAGATCGTGGATACAGTCATCTTGTAGAGAAACTTTCAGGTTTGGGAGCAACGATTTGGCGTGAAGAAATGACGGAAGAAGAAGTGGAACAGCTTAAAAGCTGATCCATTTCTTGCTGCCTCATTGTGTTACATATATGAATTAATGTGTTATACTAATATATAAATAAATCATGCTAGTGCACATTGAGGGGGAACCAAGGATGGAAAGAAGTTTATCGATGGAGCTTGTTCGCGTGACAGAGGCGGCGGCACTATCTTCTGCACGTTGGATGGGAAGAGGAAAGAAAGACGAAGCAGATGATGCAGCAACAACTGCAATGCGGGATGTTTTCAATACAATTCCAATGCAAGGTACAGTTGTAATCGGTGAAGGGGAAATGGATGAAGCTCCAATGCTCTATATTGGTGAGAAGCTTGGTACTGGGCTTGGACCATTAGTGGATGTTGCGGTTGATCCATTAGAAGGAACGAATATCGTTGCTTCAGGAGGTTGGAATGCTTTAGCAGTCTTGGCGATTGCGGATAAAGGGAATCTGCTTCATGCTCCAGATATGTATATGGATAAAATTGCAGTTGGTCCTGAGGCTGTTGGACAGATTGATATCAATGCATCAGTACTGGACAACCTGAAAGCGGTAGCCAAAGCAAAAAATAAAGATATTCAAGACGTAGTCGCAACGGTATTAAACCGCGATCGTCATTCGAAGATCATTCATGAACTTCGTGAGGCAGGTGCCCGGATTAAGTTAATCAACGATGGAGATGTTGCTGGTGCCATTAATACGGCATTCGACTTAACTGGTGTTGACATATTATTCGGATCAGGCGGGGCTCCTGAGGGAGTTATTGCAGCTGTGGCTTTGAAATGCCTCGGAGGAGAAATTCAAGGTAAGCTTCTTCCTCAAAGTGAAGAAGAAGTGTCTCGCTGTGGGAAAATGGGTCTTGAGTTAGGGAAAGTCTTAAGAATGGAAGATCTGGTTCGCGGAGATGATGCAATTTTTGCTGCAACAGGTGTGACGGATGGAGAGCTTTTACGTGGTGTTCAATTTAAAGGGCATTACGGTGAAACACAATCCGTAGTCATGCGTGCTAAATCAGGTACCGTTCGTTTCATTGACGGAAGACATAGTCTAAAAATTAAACCGAATGGCTTAATTGACTGAGACTATTATCATAAAAAATTACCGAGAGAAAGCGAGCGGTTTCATCGCTCGCTTTCTCTATAAAAAAATTTAAGTTGAATAATTAAAATAAAAAAAGTAAAATAAAGCTTGGTCTACTAATAATTGATATGAATATATATAATCTGCCCTTTCACTCCAAACTTCAAGAAGCCTTCAAATAATTTTCTTCTTTACATGTAAAAATGTATCATCCTTTCTAAGAAAACTCTGGTCGGGTACATGGATTGCGGTTTTTCTTCCATTTAACAAACCATTTCTTTTTCAGTATGGGTGAAAACGTTTAATTAATAAAAGTGTGGTGTCATAATGAATTTAACTATTTCCAATTTAGAAAACATGAAACTAAAGGATCTCTATGAGCACGCGCGTGAATATAAAGTTTCCTATTACAGCAAACTGTCAAAAAAGGAACTTATTTTCGCAATCTTAAAGGCACAAGCTGAGCAGGATGGTCTTTTGTTCATGGAGGGTGTTTTAGAGATTATCCCTTCGGAGGGCTTTGGTTTCTTGCGTCCAATTAACTATTCTCCAAGCTCGGAGGATATCTATATTTCAGCTTCGCAGATCCGCAGATTTGATTTGCGTAACGGTGATAAGGTTTCCGGTAAGGTGAGGCCGCCAAAAGAAAACGAGCGTTATTATGGATTGCTGCATGTTGAAGCCGTCAATGGCGATAACCCAGAGTCAGCTAAAGAGCGTGTTCATTTCCCAGGCTTAACACCACTGTATCCAAACAGACAAATTAAACTGGAAACAACACCGAAGAATTTATCAACGAGAATTATGGATGTTTTAGCACCTGTTGGTTTTGGACAGCGTGGTTTGATTGTTGCACCTCCAAAAGCTGGTAAAACGATGCTAATCAAAGAAATTGCCAATGCCATAACCACGAATCATCCGGAATCGGAATTGATTGTATTGCTTATTGATGAACGTCCGGAAGAAGTAACAGACATTGAACGTTCCGTGGCTGGGGACGTGGTTAGTTCGACGTTCGATGAAGTGCCGGAGAACCATATCAAAGTGGCAGAACTAGTGTTAGAACGGGCAATGCGCCTAGTTGAGCATAAACGTGATGTTATTATTTTAATGGACAGTATTACTCGTCTGGCGCGTGCCTACAACCTTGTCATTCCGCCAAGTGGTCGTACACTATCCGGAGGGATTGACCCGGCTGCATTTCACCGGCCAAAACGCTTTTTCGGTGCAGCTAGAAATATCGAAGAAGGTGGTAGCTTAACGATTCTTGCTACAGCTTTGGTAGATACAGGTTCCCGAATGGACGACGTCATTTATGAAGAGTTTAAAGGTACAGGTAATATGGAGCTTCATTTAGATCGGGCTCTTGCCGAAAGACGTATTTTCCCAGCGATTGATATTCGTCGCTCTGGTACTCGTAAAGAAGAACTGTTAATTCCGAAAGATCGTTTGGATAAACTTTGGGCAATTCGGAAAACAATGTCTGATTCACCTGATTTCGCCGAAAAATTCCTTCGCCGTCTTAAACAGACAAAAGGAAATGAAGAATTTTTCAGTAAATTGGATGAAGAGATGTTGGAAATGAAAAAGGGACCAGCAAACTCAAAACGATCCTAAACAGCGAAAGAAACAAACTGTTGCACAACTAGTCTTAAATTGCTATAATGAGTTCATGTGTTTTTACAATAAATGTGAGGGTACTTTTCCCACACGTTGAAGTATATAACTCTGTTTCGAATGATTCAGGGCAGAAGGAGCTGAAAAGAATGAAAACTGGAATTCATCCAAATTATAAACTTTCAAAAGTATCTTGCTCTTGCGGAAACACTTTTGAAACTGGTTCAGTTAAAGAAGAGATCAAAGTTGAGACTTGTTCAGAATGCCATCCATTCTATACTGGTCGTCAAAAATTCGCTGAAGCTGGCGGACGTGTTGATCGTTTCAACAAAAAATACGGTATTAAATAAGCCGGACTTTTCAAAAAACAGGCAAGTATTTTTCTTGCCTGTTTTTTCTTTTTTGTAAACAAGATTGAATTTATATAAAGCCGGGTCCAATTCCATTATGGCCAAGGGATCGACAGGTGGAAGGGAGTAGCTATTTCCATGTATGTAATGAAACAAACAGGCTGGATCGAGCTTATTTGCGGAAGCATGTTTTCAGGTAAATCTGAGGAATTGATAAAACGAGTCAGCCGTGCTCAATTTGCTAAAGAGCAAATAGCTGTTTTTAAACCAGCTATAGATAATCGCTATGCGGAAGAGGCTGTCGTATCACACAATGGGTCCTCTGTGATGGCAAAACCTATTGCCCATTCAACAGATATTTTTAAGTATTTAGACAAGCCCTTAGATATCATTGCAATAGATGAAGTGCAATTTTTTGATCATGAAATTGTCGGGGTTGCCCAGCATCTTGCGGACAGCGGTTATCGAGTGATTATGGCTGGACTCGATCAAGATTTCAGAGGTGAACCATTCGGTCCTATGCCTGTTTTACTTTCGCTAGCAGAATCAGTAACAAAGCTACAGGCTGTGTGTGAAGTGTGCGGCTCACCTGCGAGCAGGACACAACGATTGATTAATGGTGCACCGGCCTCCTATGATGAGCCGATCATCCTTGTAGGCGCATCGGAATCATACGAGCCCCGTTGCCGCCATCATCACGAAGTCCCAGGCAAGCAGACGGCAGGGATTAAAGAACATATTTAAATCATGGTGCCCTAAGATCCAAAGAGATCTTAGGGCACTTTTTTTAATCACATGCGCTTTAACTAAAGATGAATTATTCAAAATGTTGACATTTGTAATAAGCTTTAACCGTTAAGATAAAGTCGACCCATTTGTAAAAAAAGGGGAATAGAAAATAAAAGATACATTTTGCTTCATTTTGGGGAAAGCTGAAGAGGAAACGCTCTTTATAAACTTAACCAAAACGGAGGGAAAAATATGAAATCTATGCTACTTTTAGTGGCTGCTTTTTTTCTTGCTGTACTGACAGCTTGCGGTCAGAATGACAATGCAATTAATAATGATTCAGAATATGGAGATCAAAGCCGGGATGGTCAAGATTTTGTCGGCAATAATCTGAAGCACATGTCTAATGATTGGGACAATGAGACGGAACGTCCATCAGACCAAATTCTCAACACACCACATCATACATCTAATAATTCTCCATCTATGGGGCAAGAAGTAGATAAAATCCGAGCAATCATTAAATCGGAAACCAATTATGAATCAGGTTACGTGTGGCATAATGGCAATACCATTCATGTGACGGTCCATGATAAAGGTGAAATCAAGACGGATGAAGAAAGAAGCAGGGAAAAGCAACGAATTAAAGGTCTTATAAATAAGGTTGTGCCCCAATATAATATAGATGTTAATTTAAAGAAATAGACACAAAGTTGAATCCTCTTTGACGTTGATTATTCACCTATACTATAATTAAGCTAGAAGTGAACTCTGTTGGGGCACTTATTTATAGTTAAAAAGGATGGATTACTTCCAACTCGTTTATTGTAGATGTTTTGGAAAATTTATGAGGTGAATAATTTGTTTGATCGACTGCAGGCAGTAGAAGATAGATATGAAAGATTGAATGAACTATTGAGTGACCCTGAAATCATTAATGATTCAACGAAGCTAAGGGAGTATTCTAAGGAGCAATCCAGTATTCAGGAGACAGCTTCAACGTATAAAGAGTATAAAGTGGTTCGTGAGCAACTCCAGGAAGCCAAGGCGATGCTCGAAGACAAACTTGATGCGGACATGCGTGAAATGGTTAAGGAAGAGATTAATGAACTTGAAGAGACCATACAAGGTCTTGAAGATAAGCTGAAAATATTGCTTATTCCCAAAGACCCTAACGATGATAAAAACGTAATCATGGAGATCCGCGGAGCGGCAGGCGGAGATGAAGCGGCCTTATTTGCAGGTAGTTTATACCGTATGTACAGCCGTTTTGCCGAGGTGCAAGGCTGGAGAACTGAAGTTATTGAATCAAGTCCTACGGGGCTTGGCGGTTATAAGGAAATTATTTTCATGATTAATGGTAACGGTGCATATTCAAAGTTGAAATTCGAAAATGGAGCCCATCGCGTGCAGCGTGTACCTGAAACTGAATCAGGCGGACGGATTCATACATCCACAGCTACAGTAGCCGTTTTACCGGAAGCTGAGGAAGTGGAAGTTGAAATCCATGATAAGGATGTTCGTGTAGATACCTTTGCATCAAGTGGCCCAGGAGGACAGAGTGTTAACACCACTATGTCAGCGGTGCGATTGACGCATATTCCGACAAATACCGTTGTATCTTGTCAGGATGAAAAATCACAAATCAAAAATAAAGAAAAAGCAATGAAAGTTTTGCGTGCACGTGTGTATGACAAAATTCATCGCGAAGTACAGGCGGAATATGACCAAAACAGGAAGCTTGCTGTTGGAACTGGTGATCGTTCAGAACGGATTCGTACGTATAACTTCCCGCAAAACCGTGTTACCGATCATCGTATCGGCTTAACGATTCAAAAGCTGGATCAAATTATGGAAGGTAAGCTGGATGATGTCGTGGATGCCTTAATCATGGAAGACCAATCTTCAAGACTGGAAAATGCAGATGAATAAGTCTGTCATGAAGGTATTCGAAGTCCTTAAATGGGCTTCTTCTTTTTTAAAGGAAAATGATCGGGATGCCAATGCAGGAGAAATTTTGTTGCAGCATTATTTAAAGCAAACGCGCTCCCAGCTATTAGCTAATCTCCATTATGAACTCAGTCAAGAGGAGTTAGAACAATTTAAGTCCGCTGTTGAGCTACATGTTGCTGGTACCCCTGTTCAATATATTACAGGCAGTGAAGAATTTTATGGACGGGCATTCCTTGTTAATGAAGAAGTGTTGATTCCGAGACCTGAAACAGAAGAATTAATTTATTATACACTTCGTAAGCTCCCTAACATTTTTACGAAGGGACAGAAGCTCAGTTTAGCGGATATTGGGACGGGCAGCGGTGCGATCGCAATTACGATGAAGCTTGAAGAAATAGGCTTGCTGGTAACAGCCTCGGATATAGCAGATCCATCACTTGAGGTAGCTAGAAAAAATGCCGATTTACTTGGAGCTGAGGTGCAGTTTGTGCAAGGCGATCTGCTGCAGCCATTCATTAAGCAGAACAATCAAGTGGATATTCTTTTATCAAATCCTCCTTATATACCAAATGATGATCAAAAATCCATGTCAGTGGTCGTGACTGATCATGAACCACATCGTGCGTTATTTGCTGGTGCCGATGGCTTAGACTTTTATCGCCGATTTATGGAACAATTACCACTGGTTATGAAAGTACCCGGACTGATTGGGTTTGAAGTAGGCACTGGACAGGGTCAGGCAGTTGCAGGTCTATTGAAGCGGACGTTTCCTGCCGCAGAAGTATCCATTGAAAATGACATTAACAAAAAAGATCGAATGGTCTTTGCTGTATTAAAATGATTCGTCTCCTTTGTGAGACGGATTTTTTTGTTTGGAATGAAACGCACTTCACCTAATATACCAATTAGAATCTATATTTTTAGTTATCCTCTTTTTTACTTTTACTAGTTTAAGATAACGGAAAATTGGCGAGACTAATTTGTGTGAGGGGGCGAGGGCGATGAAAACTAAACATTTAGCCATTATCTATCTATTAATCTTAACAATAGGAACAATTGTAAGTATATATATGCCTAAATCGGAGGCGGTAAGTGCGGAAGAAACTATGGTGATTCCAGATGAAGCGATTCGTCTGCGAATACTTGCTAATAGTGATACAGAAGAGGATCAAGCTGTTAAGCGCCTGATTAGAGATAAAGTAAATGAAGATATTACGAAGTGGGTTCAGGAGCTTACCTCTTTGGATGAGGCGAGGGAAGTGATTACTTCGCATTTGCCGGATATCCAAGCAACAGCGGAAGCGGTAGTGAGGGAAAATGGTTTGGAACAGTCAGTCAATGTCGATTTTGGACAGGCGGAATTCCCGACAAAGCTTTACGGTCAGTATTTATATCCGGCAGGTGATTATGAAGCGGTGATTATCACACTTGGTGAAGGGGAAGGGGCCAATTGGTGGTGTGTGCTATTTCCTCCATTATGTTTCCTGGATTTTTCAAATGGGACAGCTGTAAGCCAAAGTCCAATTGTCGAGGATGAAGATGAAGAATCCATGACTTCGAAAGGGAAGGCGTATGCTGCAACGAATGAAGAGAAAGCTGTGCCAGAGGAAAAAGTTAAAGAAGAAGTTATAGGGGAAAGTGTAAAAGAGGAAGTACCAGAGGAAAAAGTTAAAGAAGAAGTTATAGAGGAAAGTGTAAAAGTAGAAGTGCCGGAAGAAAAGGTAAAAGAAGAGGTTGTAGAGACAAAGGTAAAAGAGGAAGTGACACCAAAAGTTAAAGAAGAGACCGTTGAAGAAACAAAGGGTAATTTGACAGCGTCTACTGACCAAGGTCAACAATTATATGAAGGCGAAAAGGAACCAGAGGTGGAAGTGAAGTCCTTATTTGCAGAAATTTTCAATGAGATTTTTTAAAGTGAGGGCATCTGCCCTCGTTTTTTTACGATTGGAGATATTTAATAATACATATCCACAGAGTTATTAACAAAATATCGAAAAAGTCTGTCAATAATCCATAATATCCACAAAGTTATCCACTGTTTCGATGCAATTATCCACAATTTGTGGATAACACTTGAATTATGTGCATACTTCTTTTATACTTTCAAAGTATATTTTAAGAAATAATAGTACGATAAGACTGAAATATCGTTCATATAAAAGCGATTATATAAAATAAGTAATGTTAAAAAGCGAAGGTGTTTACGATGAAAACGAAAGTTTGGTTAGTGGATAAAAATGTGGATAATTTACAAAGTTATCCCCAAATTACACAATCAGCTGAATTATTAAAGGCTGATCAAGTGGTTGCTTTTCCAACAGAGACCGTATATGGGTTGGGAGCGAATGCCAAAAGTGATGAGGCGGTCAAAAAAGTGTTTGAAGCGAAGGGGCGTCCGAGTGACAACCCTTTAATTGTTCATATAGCTTCTGAAGAACAGTTGATAGATATTGTCGAAGAGATTCCAGTACAGGCAAGGAAACTTATAGCGGAATTTTGGCCGGGTCCTTTGACATTGATTATGAAACGGAAACCAGGACAGCTATCAAACCTAGTGACGGCGGGTTTAGATACAGTCGCGGTCAGGATGCCAGATCATCAGGTTGCCCTAGGTCTTATTCAAGCGAGTAATCTGCCTATTGCTGCCCCAAGTGCAAATACCTCCGGGAAACCAAGCCCCACATCAGCTAAACATGTTGTGGATGATTTAATGGGCCGAATTGCGGGCATCGTCGATGGCGGGACCACAGGTGTAGGCGTTGAATCTACCGTGCTTGATTGCACGGAGGAAGTACCTGTTATTTTAAGACCGGGTGGCGTGACAGTAGAACAACTGGAAGCAGTCATTGGAACAGTTAGACAAGACGTTGCCTTGAAACATAAGGATGCAGCACCAAAAGCTCCGGGTATGAAATATACCCACTATGCACCAAAAGCCCCTCTTTTTTTAGTAAAAGGCAATCAAGCTTTCCTTCAGAGGCTTGTGGATGAAAAAAGAGGTGACGGGTTAAAAGTCGGTGTGATAACACCTTCTGAACATCAACGAGAATATAAGGCGGATTATATTGTTGCTCCTGGATCATTAGCGGATTTACATACAGTTGCAGCAGGGCTATATGATGCCTTAAGACAATTTGATGTACTCGATGTCGATATCATTTTTAGCGAAATGTTTCCTGAGTCTGGTATAGGGGTTGCGGTTATGAACCGTCTTGAGAAGGCTGCAGGTCATCAAATCATTGAAGAACATGCGTAATAAGAACTGATTTTTTCTTCTATTTCTTGTCGGACATGCATAACATGTAGTAGGTACGTCCGAGGGAGGTATGGAATGAATACATTCGCTGGAGAAATCATCACTTTATTGCTAATGGCTTTTGCTTTGGGAATGGATGCCTTTTCTGTCGGCCTTGGAATGGGGATGTTTAAGCTAAGGTTGAGGCAAATCCTTTTTATAGGGCTGACAGTAGGCTTTTTTCATTTTTGGATGCCCTTGCTTGGTATGGGGGTCGGTCGTTTCATTTCTGATAAATTCGGAACATTTGCTACATATGCTGGCGGTCTATTGTTGTTAATTTTGGGCATCCAGATGTTTATTTCCGGTAAAAGGGGAGATGCTGGTATCAAAGAAAATAAGATGCTCGCTCCAATCGGAAAAGGTCTGTTTATCTTTGCTCTAGGGGTAAGCCTGGATAGTTTTTCGGTAGGATTAACGCTGGGGATTTATGGAGCTAAAACGATTTTGACCATTCTCTGTTTTGGAATGGCTGCCACTTTATTAACGTGGGCAGGACTTTTACTGGGGAGAAAGATGCAGGGGTTGCTGGGAGTTTACAGTGAGATCCTTGGTGGTAGTATTCTGTGTGCGTTTGGTCTAAAGCTATTATTCTCCTTTTGATGCACCTAATTTCATATCTGTCCTTCCTCAACTGTTCCGAATTACCGGGGCGGTTTTTATTTTTCTCTTTTAAACATTTAGCTGCTGAAAAGGGGGAAGAAAAGATGATCTTATAGTATAAAGGGTTTACGAAATAGACTTATTTTGTTTGTTTGAAGTGAATTTATTATGATATTTTTATAATAAGAGTGCTTTTATTTTGACTATTAAAAATGGGGCAATAGCTTATAATGGATAAAAAAGGAGGGCGTTAAAATGATCCGAGTATTATTTGTATGTACCGGTAACACGTGCAGAAGCCCCATGGCAGAAGCAATTTTAAAAAACAAGAATATTAAGGGTATCGAAGTGAGATCTGCCGGCGTATATGCTTCGTCTGGTCAAGACGCTTCAATGCATGCTAAAAGTGTATTAGTTGAAAATCAAATATCACATAATCATTCCTCAACACCTTTATCAGAGAAGGAAATAGATTGGGCTACTCATATTTTCACCATGACGGAAGGGCATAAAGCGGTCATTATGAGCACATTCCCCTATATAATCGATAAGACTTTTACTTTAAAAGAATTTGTTAATGACGATAAACATGATAGAGACATAATAGATCCGTTTGGTGGCCCGGAAGACCTTTATCGGGAAACGTTCAGGGAGCTTCAAGATTTAATAGAGGAATTAGTAAAAAGTCTGGAAAAGTAAACAAGTCTACAGGGGGAAAAAGAATGGCGGAAAGAACTCATTATAAGTTTGGGTTACGAAAAAAATTAGTTATCTTTATCACAGTCCTTGCTTTAATCACTTATTCAACCTCGGCATTTTTTATTTTCGTGGTCCATCCAATGTTTTTTGAGAACATGGGCTCGATAAGTTTTAGTGTTGGGACACTGTTATTAGGCATACTGTGGTCGGGAATTCTTGCGTTTTTTGCAGCCAGTCTTATTACTAAACCCCTGCAAAGACTAGAAAAAGTGGCGTTAAGTACGGCACAGGGAAGTATTAACGAAGAAGTAGTTTTATCAAAGACGGATGATGAGATTCGATCATTAGGCACAGCTTTTAACCATATGCTTTTTAACCTGCGGGAAATGGTGCAAAGTATTGAAGAAAATTTCCAAGAGACCAATAACAAAGTCATTCATATTTCTCAAGAATCCTCAAAAGCATCGGAACAGGCAGAAAACATTGCAAGGACCATTGAGGAAATATCCAAAGGTGCGGATACCTCGGCTGTTTCCATCATGAATACGGCTGAATCTATTGATGATGTCATCATGATTGCTCAACAAGTTCAAAATAAAGCGAAGGCATCTGTTGTTATATCCAGTGAAATGGCTACAGAGCTTTCTCAGAGTAGAGAAGTGGTTAATTCCTTAGTTTTTGGCATTAAACAATTGGCTGAGGAAAACCACCAGTCCCTAAAAACTGTCAAGCGTTTAGAGGAAAATGCGAAAAAGGTGGAACAAATCATTGTGCTTGTCGGCGATATTGCAGCACAAACAAACCTGCTTGCATTGAATGCCTCCATTGAAGCGGCACGGGCAGGAGAACATGGGAAAGGATTTGCCGTTGTGGCGGAAGAAGTCCGTCTGTTAGCTGATGAGAGCGCTAAAGCTGTTCAAGGCATTTCAAGTTTGATTCAAAATATTCAGGTTGAGGTACAGGCTGTTGTTAAACAAATTGGCGAACAGGTCGTCTTGGCAAATAAAGAAGCCCAAAAAGGTACAAATACGGATATAGCGATTGAAAGAATGACCAAAACGGTACATAATGTTGTCGCTGCGGTAAAAGATATTACTGAGCTTGTTGATCGTCAAATGGAAAGTGTTGAAGAAACATCAAGGCAGTCTCAAGAAGTGGCTGCTATTGCAGAAGAAACATCTGCTGGAGCGGAAGAAGTAACGGCTACGACTCATGAACAAGCAATGGTTATGGAAAACGTAGAAAAATTGGCTATGGAGCTTAAAGGGCAGGCGGAAAAATTAAAACAGACCATTACACGCTTTCATACTTAATATCATTTTTACAGGAAACCAGTGTTGGTTTCCTGCTTCTATATGGGCTGAAACCTATAGCTTCACTTTATCTTTTCACAATTTTGTGACACAATAAAATCAAATAAAAACAGCTAGAGGAGGATTTTGATGAAAGTTGCAATTGCCTCGGATCATGGTGGTATTCAAATCCGTGAAGAAATAAAGAATTTAATGAATGAGTTACATATTCCATTTGAAGATTTTGGGTGTGAATGTAGTACATCCGTGGATTATCCGGATTATGCTTTGCCAGTTGCCGAAAAAGTAGCACAGGGTGAGTTTGATCGTGGAATACTAATATGCGGTACAGGTATTGGAATGAGCATTGCGGCGAATAAGGTTAAAGGAATACGGTGTGCATTGGTTCATGATGTGTATAGTGCGAAACTGACTCGTCAGCATAATGACAGCAATATGTTGGCAATGGGGGAACGTGTAATTGGTCCTGGGCTTGCCAGGGAAATTGCCCAGACATGGTTGACTTCAGAATTCGAAGGCGGTCGTCATGAAAACAGAATTGGTAAGATAGCGGAGTATGAAGGAAAACACTCCTAATTTAAATCAGCAGAATGCTCTTCTTGAGCGATAAACTGTGGCAGTGAAGATTTAGAACAAGGACAAGAAGTCTTCTCTTAATCTAAGGTCTAGCCAATTAGTAAGTTTTCTTTAAATGAAAGGATGCGTATTTCATGACAAATGATGCTACATTTTCAGATGAGCTTGAGATATGGAAAAATCAGTTTCAAATACTGCTACATGAGTTTCAGGAAGAGGCAGCTCTAAAAGAAAACCAGCTATTGGTAATTGGTTGCAGTACAAGTGAAGTGATTGGAAAACGAATCGGCACAGACGGAACAATTGATGTTGCCGGAATGATCTTTGCTGTAGTGGAGGATTTCCATGGGGAAACGGGAATTCAGGTTGCTTATCAATGTTGTGAACACTTAAATAGGGCTCTCGTATTACCAAGAGAGACCGCTGTTCGAAGAGATTATGAAGAAGTGTCAGTTGTCCCTGTCAGAACGGCAGGAGGCTCAATGGCAACCTATGCCTATCAGCAATGGAAAGATGCTATCGTCGTTGAGCATATCAAGGCAGAAGCGGGGATAGACATCGGTGATACTTTCATCGGTATGCATTTAAAACATGTGGCTGTCCCTGTTCGAGTGTCCATTAAAGAAATAGGTCATGCACATGTGACTATGGCTAAAACCCGCCCAAAACTAATTGGCGGAGAGCGGGCTGTATATCAGGAAACTTCAGCAAACAAGAGTTGTACTTAATAGAAAATTAGGCAGCATTTCTCAGATGAGGGATGCTGTTTTTTGTACGGAGACTATTAAATCAAAAAAAAATGGAAAGAACAAGAAGAATCTTTAAAAGATTTTTTGTATAGTACCAATAGAATGGTTAGTGAAGGAAAAACGGTATAGCCCCCTCATCGGAATGCTTTTTTACTAATAAAATTCAGGTAGGAAGAGCTATTCACCTTAAATGAGATGTTAAATGCGAACATTTTTAAATGAAAAAACAATGAACGTTCGATAAAATTAGACTATCACTTCTAAAATAGACATGTTAAAATGGAGTAGAATTTTCAAATAATTATCGATGAGGCTTTTTCATGTCTTTTGAAGTCATGTTGTAAATAATGTAAAAAGCGAATAACGCACAATTTGAGGAGGAATTACGGAATGAATCGTTTAGCAAAGCAAGATGAGCAAGTGTTTAACGCAATTCAACTGGAATTAGGGCGTCAAAGAAGTAAGATTGAGCTTATTGCTTCTGAGAACTTCGTGAGTGAAGCTGTCATGGAAGCTCAAGGATCGGTGCTAACTAATAAGTATGCAGAAGGATATCCGGGTAAGCGTTACTACGGCGGGTGTGAGTATGTCGATATCGTAGAAGATTTAGCACGTGACCGCGCAAAAGAGATTTTCGGTGGAGAGTATGTAAACGTACAACCTCACTCCGGAGCTCAAGCTAATATGGCAGTTTACTTTACCGTTCTTCAAACGGGCGACACTGTGTTAGGAATGAACCTGTCCCATGGCGGTCATTTAACACATGGAAGTCCAGTTAATTTCAGTGGCGTTAACTACAACTTTGTTGAATATGGTGTGGACGAAAAAGATCACCGTATCGATTACAATGATGTTTTGGAAAAAGCACGTCAGCACAAGCCTAAACTGATCGTAGCAGGGGCTAGTGCATATCCACGTGAAATTGATTTTAAACGCTTCCGTGAGATTGCAGATGAAGTCGGAGCTTATTTAATGGTTGATATGGCACATATCGCAGGTTTAGTTGCAGCAGGATTGCATCAAAGTCCAGTTCCATATGCAGACTTTGTAACGACAACAACTCATAAAACGCTTCGCGGTCCACGCGGCGGTATGATTATTTGTAAAGAAGAGTTCGGTAAAAAAATTGATAAATCAATCTTCCCTGGTATTCAAGGTGGACCATTAATGCATGTAATTTCTGCTAAAGCTGTAGCATTCGGCGAAGCGCTTCAAGATGATTTTAAAGTTTATGCACAACAAATTATCGACAATGCTAAACGTTTGGGCGAAGGTTTGAAAAAAGAAGGCTTTACTCTTGTTTCTGATGGAACAGATAATCACTTAATTCTTCTTGATGTACGTTCTACAGGACTAACAGGAAAAATTGCAGAGCATGTACTGGATGAAATCGGTATTACCGTTAATAAAAATGCGATTCCGTATGATCCGGAAAAACCATTCGTTACAAGTGGTATACGTATTGGAACAGCAGCAGTAACATCTCGTGGCTTCGGATTAGAAGACATGGATGAAATCGCTGCAATCATCGGACTTGTTTTGAAAAATAATGAAGATGAAGCTAAACTTGAAGAAGCAAAACAGCGTGTTGAAGCATTAACAAGCAAGTTTGAATTATATCCTTCATTGTAATAACAGAGCCGCTTCCTTTCAGGGGAAGCGGTTTTGTGTGTTTAAATATAGAGAAGCAAAGAAGAATGTGTTTTGAAGAGTCCGAATAGTGAAAATAGGTCTGACATCTAAACCTTTATTGAAGATTGAAACATTTTTCTGTAAAATAGGTTGAAGTGAATTTTAAAAGGTACGAAAATTTTTCTAAACGAATAGGGAAATTATAAAAATGAGCAAAATTAAGCAATGGAATTGGAGAGATGCTAAATGGGAAAAGTTTATGTTTTCGATCACCCGTTAATTCAACACAAATTAGCCTATATACGTGATATAAATACAGGAACAAAAGAATTCCGCGAACTAGTAGATGAAGTTGCGTCATTAATGGCATTTGAAATTACAAGAGACATGCCGCTTGAAGAAGTGGAAATCCAAACACCAGTTAGCAAGGCGAAAGTAAAAATGCTTTCTGGTAAAAAAGTTGGTATCGTTCCAATTTTACGTGCTGGTATTGGAATGGTAGATGGAATTATTAAATTGATTCCTGCTGCAAAGGTAGGGCATGTCGGTCTTTACCGTGACCCAGAAACATTAAAACCGGTTGAATACTATGCGAAAATGCCAAGTGATTTGGCAGAAAGAGAATGCATTGTTGTTGACCCAATGTTAGCGACAGGCGGTTCTGCTATTGAAGCTATCAATTCTATTAAAAAGCGCGGTGCAGTTAACATCAAATTCATGTGCCTAATTGCAGCCCCAGAAGGCGTAGAGGCATTAAAAGAAGCGCATCCTGATGTAGATATTTATATTGCAGGACTTGACGAAAAACTGAATGAACATGGATACATCGTTCCAGGTCTAGGAGACGCGGGAGATCGTTTATTCGGCACAAAATAATAGAAAGAAACTGAGGTGTCACGATTGAACCAACCGATTAAGGTCATGACGATTTTTGGAACGAGACCAGAAGCTGTAAAAATGGCGCCCTTAGTACTCGAATTTCAAAAACACCCAGAATATTTCAAACCAATCGTTGCTGTTACGGCTCAGCATCGCCAAATGTTAGATCAAGTTCTCGACTTATTTTCCATTCAACCTGATTATGATTTGAATATAATGAAGGAAAGGCAAACGCTTGCCGATATTACAACAAGAGCATTAAGTGGTCTGGATTCTATAATGAAGGAAGCTAAACCAGATATTGTGCTTGTTCACGGTGATACAACTACAACCTTTGTAGCTAGTTTAGCTGCTTTTTATAATCAAATCGTCATAGGACACGTGGAAGCAGGGCTGCGTACATGGAATAAGTATTCCCCCTATCCGGAAGAGATGAATCGTCAGCTTACCGGAACTATGGCAGACTTACATTTTGCGCCGACCTCAAAAGCGGAAGAGAATTTGCTGAATGAAAACAAGAAAGAAAACATATTCGTGACGGGAAATACAGCAACCGATGCCTTAAAAACGACAGTACGGTCCACGTATTCTCATCCAGTTTTAAATAAATTGGAAGATGACCGGCTCATTTTACTTACAGCTCATCGCAGGGAAAACCTAGGGGAGCCTATGAGGAATATCTTTAGAGCTGTCAAAAAAATCGTTGCGGATCATGACGATGTTCAAGTCGTTTATCCTGTCCATTTAAATCCCGCTGTTCAAGAGTTAGCAAAAGAGATTCTCGGTGATGATCCGCGTGTCCATTTAATCGAACCACTGGACGTATTGGATTTTCATAACTTTGCGTCAAGAGCCTATTTGATTTTGACCGACTCCGGAGGCATCCAAGAAGAGGCGCCATCACTTGGTGTACCTGTTCTTGTTTTACGAGATACGACTGAACGCCCGGAGGGGATTGCAGCAGGCACCTTAAGACTGGCAGGTACGGATGAACAGACCATTTTTAAAATGGCCCATGAATTGTTAACCAATGATGAAGAACACAAAAAAATGGCTAAGGCCACTAATCCATATGGGGACGGAAATGCTTCAGCCCGAATTGCTGAAGCCGTTCGTTACTATTTCAAGCAAGTCAATGAACCGCCAACAAGATTTGAACCATAAAAAAAGGAAAAGCCAATCGGCTTTTCCTTTTTTATTTGCATACTCCAAGGTAGTTGAGAAAAGATAACTGCTAAGGGGATGATTATGTTGAGAAAGATATCTTTTATATTGTTTGCTGTTCTTTTAATATTTCTTTTCTCAAATGAAAAGGGATTAGCCTCTGTCATTCTACCGCCATTACCAAAATTATCTGAGTCTAAGAAAGTAACGGTTGTTGTCACGATGGAAAGACCCATTTCGCACGAAAAGATTAATAAGCTGCTTGAAAAGTATCCATCCCTCCATTTACGTAATATTTATACGGTTGCCCTGGATGGATTTTCTGTATATGGAAGAAAGAATGAAATTGAACAACTTAAGAAGGAGAGTGCGATTCAAGCTGTTACAGAGGTATCCATGTATCATGCCTTGCTGGACGAAAGTGTCCCTTACATTGGTGGAGACAGGGTGAGGAGTTTCTTTGATGAGAAGAATCACCGAATAACCGGGAAGGGAGTAAAAGTAGGGATTATCGATACAGGGATTGATTATACACATCCAGATTTGCAGCGTAATTATAAAGGAGGAAAAGATTTAGTTGATAGTGATGAAGACCCGATGGAAACGAAGAACATGGGAGATTTAAATACACTACATGGAACGCATGTGGCCGGAATTATTGCAGCTAATGGAAAAATAAGGGGTGTCGCTCCAGAAGCAGAGATATATGCATATCGGGCATTGGGGCCAGGAGGTGCAGGAGATACAGAGCAAGTCTTGACGGCTATTGAGTCAGCAATGAAAGACAAGGTGGATGTTTTAAACCTTTCTCTTGGGAACGATGTCAATGGCCCTGATTTACCTATTTCGCTAGCGTTAAATAAAGCGGTGGAAAGCGGAATCGTTGCCGTCACATCAAACGGTAATTCTGGACCTGCTGTTTGGACCGTTGGTTCGCCGGGGACAGCAGAAAAAGCGATTTCGGTAGGAGCGTCAACTCCTCCACTGAAGGTTCCTTATATGGTTTACGGACTTGGTTCAAAAAAGTATCAATCTTATTTGACTCAATTTCAAGGCTCTAAGAAGTGGAACTTAACTTTTTCAGAAGAAATAATTTATGGAAACGTTGGAAACGAAAATGAACTAAAACATGTTAAAGATAAAGTCGTATTACTTGAGCGTGGCACACTTACCTTTCAGGAGAAAGTATCCAATGCTGAAAAGGCAGGAGCGAAAGGAGTAATTATATATAATAATACGAGCGGAACCTTTACCGGAAGCTTAGAAAAAGAGATGAACATACCAGCTGCTTCTATTAATAGAAGAGATGGATTGCGTCTTAAGAAATTTGTGGATCAAGAACAACACGAAAAAGCTCATTTTGTATATAAGAAGGAGCAAGATAGACTGGCTGATTTTAGCTCGAGAGGACCAGTAACCGTATCTTGGGGAATTAAGCCAGACCTGTTAGCGCCTGGAGTTGAGATTGAAAGCACCATTCCTAAGGGATATATGTCCCTAGCTGGAACAAGTATGTCTGCCCCGCATGTTGCAGGGGCGTGCGCTCTAATTTTACAAAAACATCCGGAATGGACTCCTGATCAAGTAAAGTCAGCATTGATGAGTACTTCTAAGCCATTAAGAAAAACGGCATATCAACTGTATCACACATATGAACAGGGAGCTGGCCGCATCCAGGTTGATGAAGCATTAAGAGCTGACACACTTCTGTATCCAAGTTCTTTGTCATTTGGAATGTATACAAAAAAAGAAGGCATTGAAGAGCATCATGAATCAATCGTCCTTGAAAATACAGGAGAGAAGATTAGGAGTTACTCTTTTATGGTCCCATTAAAAGAGAAGGGACTCATTTGGGATTTGCCGAAATCCCTTACTTTGAATCCAAGTGAAAAGAAAACAATTGATGTGGGACTTCAAGTAAACCCGTCCGAACTCGAGAAGGGGGTTTATGATGGGTACCTAATTATAATGGAAGGAAGTAAAAAAATTTCACTCCCTTATTTATACGTTAAAGAAGAACCGGATTATCCAAGAGTAATGGGGTTTGAATTCGGCCAAGGCGACCAGGCCGGCACATATCGATACGAGATGTATCTACCTCGAGGAGCTGAAGAATTCGGGATTGCTCTTTATGACGCAGACAGCTTAAAATTTGCCGGATATATGGATTGGTCGAAACCAGCACCCTCAGGTTTGACCAAAAAAAATATATTTAGAAAAGACTTGCCGCCTAAAGGCGTATATAAAGCAATAATATTTGCAAGAAGGAATGGAAGGGAAGATCGGATAGAAAAGACGTTACTTATAGAGTGAATAAATGACAATAAGTAAAATAAAACGTATGTCAATAGTATTAAAAAGATAATTTGTGAACAATTCGTTAATAATTACAAACCTGTGACAAATTTCACTAACCACTCATTGACATTGATTCTTGCCTATTGTATGCTAACTAAGGATGTAAAATGAGAGGGTTTTCAGGAGCCCAACATGCAGATTTTTACAGCATGAAATGTTTTCTATCCTCCACCAAATTTCAACCGCGAGGATGCAACTTTCGTCAAATAAATCGCCGTCAATTAATGGCTATTATTTTGATGTCAGCGATTCTTTCTCAAATAGTCGGATCAGTTTTGATCGGTATCTTCTTTTTAGAAAGATGATTTGACAGAACCCTTGATTCGAACCGCTGCTATTAGTAATTGGCCTTCTTTGTGGACTTGCATTAGGTTTACAAGCAATGCTCCATTCAGTTCGAAAATATTTCTCAGGAGATTAAATGAAAAATGCCAGAAATGAAAATCATGTTCAACAGGCAGAGTAAATATATAATTTTTCTTCTGGCGGTTTATGTTGTTGGATGGGGACTTACGAGTTATCAAGCCGTTTTTGCTGGGCTTATACTGGGTACGAGTTTGAGTTTATACAATTTATGGCTGATTAATCAGAAAATGAAAAAATTCAGTCAGGCGCTTGATGAAGGAAAGAAAACTAAATCTCTTGGAACGATGACACGAATGGCATCCGCAGGTCTAGCGGTACTCATTGCATTGGAATTTCCGGAGCATTTTCATCTGATTAGTGTTGTATGGGGATTAATGACAGCTTATATCGTCATTTTTATAGATTTTTTCATCCAATTAATACGTCGATAGCGGGGAAGAGAGGTGAATATAGTTGAATCATGAAGCACCCTTACACGATTTTATGGGTTTAACCTTTAACTTGAGTAACGTCCTAATGATAACAATTGCGAGTTTTGTTGTGTTCTTAATTGCAGTGATTGGTACTCGTAAACTGGCAATGAAGCCAACTGGCATGCAGAATTTCATGGAATGGATTATGGATTTTGTTAAGGGTATTATTAATAGTAACATGGACTGGAGAACAGGTGGTCAGTTTCAACTGCTTGGTATGACTTTGCTAATGTACATTTTTGTGTCCAATATGCTAGGTCTTCCGTTTGCAATTAGTTACGATGGAGTGCTTTGGTGGAAATCACCAACAGCCGACCCAGTTATCACATTGACTCTAGCAGTCATGGTATTAGGTTTAACGCATTTCTATGCTATAAGAATGAAAGGCGCCAAGGGTTACTTTAAAGCTTATAAAAACCCAATGACACTAGTAGAGGAATTTACAAACTCCTTGACACTTGGTCTGCGTCTATATGGTAATATTTATGCTGGTGAAGTTTTGCTAAGTCTATTAGCTGGATCGTTGGCTATGAGTGGACTTCCCGGATTTATTGGAGCAATCATCCCTACTTTAGTATGGCAAGGCTATAGTATATTTGTAGGTAGTATCCAAGCGTTTATCTTTGTTACGTTAACAATGGTTTATCTGTCTCATAAAGTCAGTGACGACCATTAATTATAAGTTCATTTAGAACTAAAAAAATAAAATTTTGATACAATTTTAAGGAGGATATTTATAATGACAGGTTCAGTAGGTCTTCTTGCAGCAGCAATTGCAATTGGTTTAGCAGCACTAGGTGCAGGTATTGGTAATGGTCTTATCGTTTCAAGAACAGTAGAGGGTATCGCTCGTCAACCAGAAGCTCGCGGTATGCTTCAAACAACAATGTTCATTGGTGTAGGTTTAGTTGAAGCGATGCCTATCATCGCGGTAGTAATTGCGTTTATGGTATATGGTGCGTAATAGAACCTTTAAAAAGTTCAAAAATGGCGAAGTTCGTTCCATGTGAACCTTCGCCTTTCCTTTATGTCCACAATCCTGTTTTAATACAGTTTAAGAGCATAATTTTCTAAAAGTTCATATAAATGAACGCTTTAAGAAGTGAAACTCGTGAAGGGAGTGAACCAAGCGTGTTAACAAGCAGCTTTGTACTTGGGTCAACTGTCGACGGCTTTAATGGCGGAGACATGTTATTCCAATTAGTAATGTTTATCATTTTGTTAGCGTTGCTGAAGAAATTTGCATGGGGTCCTCTAATGGGCATCATGACTCAACGTGAAGAACATGTTGCAAATGAAATTCAAGCAGCGGAAGCTAGCAGACAAGAAGCACTTAAATATTTAGAAGAACAACGTGAAATCGTAAAACAATCTCGTACTGAAGCGGGACAACTTATAGAAAACGCAAAACTTCAAGGTGAAGCACAGCGTGAAGATATCGTGAATCAAGCACGTCTTGAAGCTGAACGTGTTAAAGAATCAGCGAAGCGTGAAATTGTACAGGAAAAAGAAAAAGCTATTACAGCATTACGCGAGCAAGTGGCATCTTTATCCGTACTTATTGCTTCTAAAGTAATTGAAAAAGAACTATCTGAAGCTGATCAAGAGCAATTGATTAATGACTACATTCAAGAGGCAGGAGAAGGGAAATGAGCGATATAACAGTAGCAAAGCGTTATGCCGTTGCCCTTTTCCAAATTGCGAAAGAGCAAAATCTCATTAACCAACTTGAAGAAGAGCTTCGCATAGTGAATGAAGTTTTTACAAATGATAATGAGCTATTAAGCTTCTTAGCTCATCCTAAAATGACTAAAGATGCAAAAAGCGCTTTGATTGCAAATGCATTTGCAAGCCTTTCTTCTTCCGTTCAAAACACTGTAATGTTAATGGTAGAACGTCATCGTACAGATGAAGTGACTGCTATGGCACAAGAGTTTATTGAACTAGCGAATGAAGAAAACTCAGTTGCGGATGCAACTGTCTACACAGTTCGTCCATTGACTGAATCAGAAATGGAAGCTGTGTCTTCATCTTTTGCTGCAAAAATCGGTAAAAGAAATTTACGCATTACTAATATTACGGATACCAATATTCTTGGCGGCATCAAACTTCAAATCGGTAACCGCATATATGACGGAACGATTAGTGGTAAGCTTGGTCGTCTTAGCAAACAACTATTAGGTTAATATTCACAGATAGGGGTGAAATTCATGAGCATCAAAGCTGAAGAAATCAGTGCGCTGATTAAAAAGCAGATTGAAAACTATCAGTCGGAAATTAAAGTAAGTGATGTAGGTACAGTAATCACTGTTGGTGATGGTATCGCTCGCGTTCATGGTTTAGATAATGCAATGGCTGGGGAGCTCTTAGAATTTTCTAATGGTTCTATGGGATTAGCACAAAACCTTGAGCAAAATAACGTTGGTGTTGTTATTCTTGGACCTTTCAGAGACATTCAAGAAGGCAGTGAAGTACGCCGTACAGGAAGAATCATGGAAGTACCAGTTGGAGAAGAATTAATCGGACGTGTCGTGAATCCGCTTGGACAGCCATTAGATGGTCTTGGCCCAATCGCTACAACAAAAACTCGTCCAATTGAAAGCCCTGCTACAGGTGTTATGGACCGTAAATCTGTTCATGAACCATTACAAACAGGGATTAAAGCTATCGATGCGCTAGTACCAATCGGACGTGGACAACGTGAGTTAATCATTGGTGACCGTCAAACTGGTAAAACATCAGTTGCGATCGATACAATCCTTAACCAAGCTGACCAAGACATGATCTGTATCTATGTTGCTATTGGCCAAAAAGAATCAACAGTTCGTGGAACAGTTGAAACACTACGTAGAAATGGTGCATTAGATTACACAATCGTTGTATCTGCATCAGCTTCTCAACCAGCACCACTTTTATACCTAGCTCCATATGCTGGTGTGACTATGGGTGAAGAGTTTATGTTCAATGGCAAGCACGTTTTAGTGGTATATGATGATCTTTCTAAACAAGCATCAGCATACCGTGAACTTTCCTTGCTACTTCGCCGTCCTCCAGGTCGTGAAGCATTCCCTGGGGATGTATTCTACTTGCACTCCCGCTTACTTGAGCGTGCAGCTAAATTGAATGACACTTTAGGTGCTGGTTCAATCACTGCGCTTCCATTTGTTGAAACACAAGCAGGCGATATCTCTGCTTACATTCCAACAAACGTTATTTCCATCACAGATGGACAAATCTTCTTACAATCTGATTTGTTCTTCTCAGGTGTACGTCCTGCGATTAACGCTGGTCTTTCCGTATCCCGTGTTGGTGGATCTGCACAAATTAAAGCGATGAAAAAAGTTGCTGGTACATTACGTCTAGACTTAGCTTCTTATCGTGAATTGGAAGCATTCTCTCAATTCGGTTCTGATCTTGATGCTGCTACTCAAGCAAAACTTAACCGTGGTGCTCGTACAGTTGAAGTTCTTAAGCAAGATCTAAACAAACCAATTAAAGTTGAAAAACAAGTCATGATTTTCTATGCATTAACTAAAGGTCATTTAGATGATATTCCAGTATCGGATATCCTTCGTTTTGAAGAAGAATACTATGTGTTCCTAGATCGTTCTCATCCAGAATTATTAGATCACATTCGCACAACTAAAGGTCTTCCTGAAGACGCTGCTATCGTTGCTGCAATTAACGAGTTCAAAAAGAATTTCGTTATTTCTGAATAATAAGGTCTAACTAATTTATAAAGGGTGGTGAGAATGAATGGCCTCTTTACGCGATATTAAGTCTCGGATTACTTCAACGAAAAAGACGAGTCAAATTACAAAAGCGATGCAGATGGTATCTGCTTCTAAAATGAACCGTGCAGAAGCGAATGCTAAAGCATATGTTCCTTATATGGAAAAAATTCAAGAAGTAGTATCAAGTATTGCGAACGGAAGCACGGATGCATCTCATCCAATGCTTATCTCACGTCCAGTAAAGAAAACCGGTTACCTGGTAATCACATCGGACCGCGGATTGGCAGGAGCCTACAACAGTAGTATCCTTCGCCACGTTCATAAAACTATTCTTGAACGCCATAAATCCAATGATGAGTTCGTCATTATCGCAATCGGAAGGGTTGGCCGTGATTTCTTTGTCAGCCGTAATATGCACGTAGAGCTTGAAGTAATTGGTGTTCCTGATCAGCCGTCTTTCGCTGACATTAGCTCCCTTGCTAAATCAACAGTGAATTTGTATCTAAACGAACTGTGTGATGAGCTTTATATGTACTATAACCATTATGTCAGCCCAATCCAGCAGGATGTAACGGAAAAGCAAGTCCTTCCGTTAGCTGACTTTAATACTTCCAATGCAACATTGACTTCTTATGAATTTGAACCTAATGCAGAAGAAATTCTAGAGGTATTACTACCTCAGTATGCAGAAAGTTTAATTTATGGTGCTTTGTTAGATGGTAAAGCAAGTGAGCACTCTGCACGTATGACTGCAATGAAAAATGCAACCGATAATGCGAAAGAATTGATTGATTCACTTTCATTGCAATATAACCGTGCACGTCAGGCCGCAATTACTCAAGAAATCACGGAAATTGTCGGCGGTGCAGCAGCTTTAGAATAAAATATTAAAGGGGCGGTTGGCCCGGACGATATGCTGGCCGTTCCATAAACTTGATAGTCGTTATAAGCAACGTTAGGAGGGAAAACGATGAATATAGGACGCGTTACTCAAGTTATGGGTCCGGTTGTTGACGTGAAATTCGAAGACGGACAACTTCCTAAGATCTATAACGCGTTAAGAATCGAAAATACAGCGTCTGGTACAGGACTAACTCTTGAAGTAGCCCTTCAACTAGGTGATAATACAGTTCGTACTGTAGCAATGTCTTCCACGGATGGTTTAACTCGTGGTGCAGAGACTGTTGATACAGGAGCTCCAATTTCCGTTCCTGTAGGTGAAGTAACTCTAGGTCGCGTTTTCAACGTATTAGGGGAAAACATTGACCTATTTGAACCACTTACAGCAGAAGTACGTCGTGATCCAATTCACAGACAAGCACCAACTTTTGAGAACTTATCAACATCAGTTGAAATTCTTGAAACTGGTATTAAAGTAGTAGATTTACTTGCACCTTACATTAAAGGTGGTAAAATCGGTCTCTTCGGTGGTGCCGGTGTTGGTAAAACTGTACTTATCCAAGAACTTATTAATAACATCGCACAAGAGCACGGCGGTATCTCAGTATTCGCTGGTGTAGGTGAGCGTACTCGTGAAGGAAATGACCTTTTCTACGAGATGACTGATTCTGGTGTTATTAAGAAAACAGCGATGGTATTCGGACAAATGAACGAGCCACCAGGTGCACGTATGCGTGTAGCTCTAAGTGGTTTGACAATGGCTGAATATTTCCGTGACGAACAAGGACAAGACGTTCTTTTCTTCATCGATAACATCTTCCGTTTCACTCAAGCAGGTTCAGAGGTTTCTGCCCTTCTAGGCCGTATGCCTTCAGCGGTAGGTTACCAACCAACCCTTGCTACAGAAATGGGTCAATTACAAGAACGTATCACATCAACTAATAAAGGTTCTGTTACATCTATTCAAGCGATCTATGTACCTGCCGATGACTATACGGATCCGGCTCCAGCTACAACTTTCGCTCACTTAGATGCAACAACTAACCTTGAGCGTAAACTTTCTGAAATGGGTATCTACCCAGCAGTTGATCCATTGGCTTCTTCTTCTCGTGCTCTTAGCCCAGAAGTCGTGGGAGCTGAGCACTATAAAATAGCTCGTCAAGTTCAATCAACTTTACAGAAGTATAAAGAACTTCAAGATATTATTGCGATCTTGGGTATGGACGAGTTAAGCGAAGACGAAAAAGTAATCGTTGCCCGTGCTCGTAGAATTCAAAACTTCTTGTCACAAAACTTCCACGTGGCTGAACAATTTACTGGTCAAAAAGGTTCTTATGTACCAGTTAAAGAAACAGTCCAAGGATTCAAAGATATCCTAGCTGGAAAATATGACGAACTTCCTGAAGATGCTTTCCGTCTAGTTGGTCGCATCGAAGAAGTTATTGCTAAAGCAAAAGAAATGGCTTAATTAAAGGGACCTAGGAGGGAATGAAATGAAGACCATTAAAGTCAATGTTGTTACTCCCGATGGCCCAGTATATGATGCAGAAGTTGAAATGGTAAGCACTAAAGCTAAAAGTGGTGAGCTGGGAATTATGGCTGGACACGTTCCAACTGTAGCTCCTCTTACCATCGGTGCTGTCCGTCTTAAAAATGGAAGCAACACAGACTATGTAGCTGTAAACGGTGGCTTCTTAGAAGTTCGCCCTGATGTGGTAACCATTTTAGCTCAATCTGCTGAAAGAGCTGAAACTATCGATCTTGCACGCGCTCAAGCAGCAAAAGCACGTGCGGAACAAAGATTGCAGAACACTGATGGATCAAATGATACCAAAAGAGCTGATTTAGCGCTCAAACGGGCTATCAATCGGATTCAAATTGCAGAAATGCGATAACTTTATATGATCAAAACACCAGGACTATCTATTTGTAGAGAGTCCTGGTGTTTTTTGTTTTAAATCATGCAATCTTTACTGTCTTTAAAAGAAGTTATTATCATACAAACTCATAATTTCTGCATATGAACGTCGAAATAATAAAAAATCTGCTGAAAGTTAATATAAAATATCGAATTATAGTGTAAAGTATTTTCCATATTAACCCTTACTTCATCGACATACTATTTTCTGGATGATATAATGTATACGCTTACATTAATTACTTCTTGCCCCCTCGTTGTCATGTTGCTTCTAAAAAATTGTTACTCTGCATAAATATTTAAAACAAGATTCCAATTAAAAAAAGAAGACAAGCAAATTTGAAATTCACCTATTAAACATGATTTCTCTATAAAGGGAGATGAACATGGGACAGCTGCATATTTACCAAAATAACTATTTAATTGTATTTGTTTTCCTTAGTCTTGGCATATTACTACCGTTAGTCGCATTATTGCTTGGAAGACTTCTTAGGCCATACAAACCGAGTGATATGAAATATACGACTTATGAAAGCGGGATCGAGCCTTTTCAGGATTCAAGAGTTCAGTTCAATGTCAGATATTATTTATTTGGCTTGATGTTCGTTATTTTTGATGTAGAAACAGTTTTCCTATACCCATGGGCAGTAGCTTACGATGAGCTAGGGTTGTTTGCGCTAATTGAAATGTTATTTTTTGTCCTTATCCTTTTATTAGGACTAATCTACGCTTGGAAAAAGAAGGTGCTAAAGTGGAATTGAAATTAGACGACCTTACTCCTGCAGAAATGGAAGAATTGCGTCACAGTATTTTTTTATCCACACTTGAACAAGTAAAGGCCTGGGCAAGAAGTAATTCCCTATGGCCAATGACTTTTGGTTTAGCATGTTGTGCAATTGAAATGATGGGAGTGGGTTCCTCTCATTATGATTTGGACCGTTTTGGTTCTTTTTTTCGGACATCACCTAGACAATCGGATGTCATGATTGTTTCTGGCACTGTAACGAAAAAAATGGCTCCGATAATTAGGAGATTGTACGACCAAATGCCAGAGCCGAAATGGGTAATTGCTATGGGGTCTTGTGCAACTGCAGGAGGACCATATGTGCGTTCCTATTCGGTTGTCAAAGGGGTAGATCAAATAGTACCTGTTGATGTTTATATCCCTGGGTGCCCCCCAAACCCGGCAGCACTTATTTATGGTATTAATAAATTAAAAGAAAAAATCCGTTACGAAGCGAAAACTGGAAAGCGGGTGATATAGATGAGTGAAGAGCAGGACTTAGCGCAACAAAAGAAAGCGGCAGCAGCAAAGGCAAAAGCAGCGGCTTTAGCCCGAAAACAATCAAAAGAAAGTAGTACAGAAGAACCGGAAAGAAATATGAATGTAGTAAAACAAAAAGCAGCCGCAGCAGCAAAGGCAAAAGCAGTCGCTTTGGCCCGAAAACAATCAAAAGAAAGTGGTATAGAAGAAGCGGAAGAAAAAATGGATGTAGCAAAACAAAAAGCAGCCGCAGCAGCAAAGGCAAAAGCAGCCGCTTTGGCTCGAAGGCAGTCAAAAGAAAGTGGTATAGAAGAATCGGAAGAAAAAATGGATGTAGCGCAACAAAAGAAAGAGGCAGC
>NZ_JBNNTG010000001.1:49342-425614 GCF_050278525.1 Peribacillus sp. NPDC096540
GCAGCAAAGGCAAAAGCAGCCGCTCTCGCCCGAAGACAGTCAAAAGAAAGTGGTACAGAAGAACCGGAAGGGAATATGGATGTAGCAAAACAAAAGAAAGAGGCAGCAGCAAAGGCAAAAGCAGCCGCTCTCGCCCGAAGACAGTCAAAAGAAAGTGGTACAGAAGAACCGGAAGGGAATATGGATGTAGCAAAACAAAAAGCAGCCGCAGCAGCAAAGGCAAAAGCAGTTGCTCTCGCCAAAAAACAGGAATCAGTGGGTAAAGGAGAGGATCCTGAAAAAGCAAAGGCTAAGGCCATTGCTGCTGCGAAAGCAGCCGCGGCTGCAAAGACCAGGGCTACTATAAAGGAGAGTACAGAAGTTCACACCCCAGATGAACCTTCACCAAACCAATCAATACTCGATCAAATTGTTCTGGCTATTGAAAAGCATTTGGGACAAGGTGCGCTAACAGATTACTATATTAATAACCTTTCAAAAGATGTCCCCACATTAGTTGCCAAACCAGATACATATTTTCAAATAGCTGAATTTTTACGAGATGATGAACAGTTAAGCTTTCACTATTTATCGGAACTGCATGGAACAGATTTTGAAACTCATATGGAAATCTATGTTCACTTATATTCATTTAATACGAATCATTCGGCTGCTTTGAAAGTGAAGCTGGATAGGAATTCTCCAGTTGTTCCTTCATTAGTCCCTTTATGGTCGGGGGCAAATTGGCCGGAATGTGAGGCCTACGATTTACTCGGTATCCTCTTTCAGGGACACCCTGATTTAAAGCGGATTTTACTTGGTGAGGATTGGGTCGGGTATCCTCTTCGAAAAGATTATCAACCTTATGATGTGGAGGTGTAACCCAATGTTACGGACGGAAGAAATGCTTCTCAATGTCGGGCCACAGCATCCGAGTACACATGGTGTTTTTCGGCTTGTCATCAAAATCGATGGTGAAATAATAAAAGAGGCTACACCTGTAATTGGGTATCTACATCGGGGTACGGAAAAACTAGCGGAAGATCTACAATATACTCAGATTATCCCCTATACAGACCGACTGGATTATCTAGCCGCAATGACAAATAATTATGTGCTTTGTCACGCTGTAGAAACAATGATGGGGGTTGAAATCCCCGACAGGGCTGAGTATTTGCGGGTAATCGCAATGGAGTTAGGCAGAGTTGCGAGTCACCTTGTTTGGTGGGGAACGTATTTGCTTGATATTGGAGCGACGAGCCCCTTTTTATATGCTTTCCGTGAACGGGAAATGATCGTTAACTTACTGACTGAATTGTCTGGTGCACGACTTACATTTAATTATATGCGGGTCGGAGGTGTGAAATGGGATGCTCCTGAAGACTGGATTGAGAAGGTGGCAGAGTTTGTTCCTTATATGAGGGAGCAGCTGGCTGGTTACCATGAGCTGGTAACAGGGAATGAAATCTTCGTGAACCGAGTTAAGGGAGTGGGCACCTATTCGAAGGAAGAAGCGCTTCAGTACTCATTGAGCGGTGCAAACTTAAGATGTACAGGTGTAAAATGGGATTTAAGAAAAAATGAACCATATTCCATTTATAATCGGTTTCAATTTAATATTCCTACCCGTGAAGAAGGCGATGCTTTTTCACGCTATCACTGTAGGATGGAGGAAATTGAAGAATCATTGAAAATCCTTGAGCAGGCAGTTGAGCAATTTCCAGCCGAAGGACCGATTCTTGCTAAGGTCCCGAAAATTATAAAGGTGCCGAAAGGGGAGGCCTTTGTCCGAATTGAATCACCAAGAGGGGAAATCGGCTGCTATATCGCAAGTGAGGGAAAAAAGGAGCCATACCGGTTAAAATTTCGCCGACCCTCATTTTATAATCTTCAAATTCTTCCAAAGTTACTGGAAGGGGAAAATATGGCGAACTTGATAACGATATTAGGCGCCATCGATATTGTATTAGGGGAGGTCGATGGTTAAATGATCCAGGATTTGCTTCAATCCACTCCAAGTCTACTGAATTTTGGCATCTTTTTTGGCTTGGCTGTGCTACTCCTATTTGTTGTTTTAGGGTTTGTCACCTATGGTATTCTTTCTGAAAGAAAAATCATGGGGTTCATGCAGTTGCGGGTGGGGCCAAATCAGATTGGTGGTAAATGGGGGCTTTTGCAGACCGTTGCAGATGTTTTGAAGCTTTTAATCAAGGAGGATACAATCCCCAAAAAAGCCGATAAGCCGCTATATATATTGGCACCGGTAATCGCCTTTGCTCCAGCTTTCATGGTCCTTGCTACATTGCCATTTACCGATGCTTTTCAATTTGCTGATATAGGTGTCGGATTATTGTATTATATGGCAGTTTCCGGCATTACGACGATTGGTATCGTCACGGCAGGTTGGGCATCCAACAATAAATACTCTTTGATTGGCGGAATGCGGGCAGCAGCGCAAATGATATCGTATGAAATTCCGCTCGTGATGTCGTTAGTGGGAATAGTCCTGTTGACAGGGAGCTTAAACTTAAATGATATCGTCGCTGCACAGGAGAAGATTTGGTTTATTTTTCTTCAGCCAATTGCGTTTATAGTTTTTTTTATTGCATCGGTAGCTGAGTTGAACAGGGTTCCTTTTGACCTTCCGGAAGCGGAATCTGAATTAGTCTCGGGTTATCATGTTGAATACTCTGGATTTCGCTGGGCCTTCTTTATGTTGTCGGAATATGTGTATATGTTTGCAATGGCTACGTTAACCACTGTATTATTTTTAGGGGGATGGAATTCTATACCGTTTCTGGATTTTATTCCGGCAGCTATCTGGTTCGGCCTGAAGTTTAGTGCTGTGTTTTATGTATTGGTTTGGATTCGTGTAACCTTTCCGCGTATAAGGGCAGACCAATTGATGGAGTTCGGCTGGAAAGTCCTGCTGCCGATTGCATTAGCTAATATATTTTTGACTGCACTTTTAAAAGAATTATTTAAACTTTTTTAAAAAACTTAAGCTAATCAGAAAGCGAGGGGTTAATATGCTTGGCTTAGCAAAAGGTTTAACTTATACGTTGAAGAACTTGACCCGGAAAAAAGTGACCTATGACTACCCGAATGAGCCGCTGCCGCTCCCTGATCGATTCCGCGGTATACAAAAATTCTATCCTGAGAAGTGCATTGTATGCAATCAATGCGTGACGATTTGTCCAACAGACTGTATACAATTAATAGGAAAAAAGCATCCGGACCAAACAAAAAAAGGTAAAATCATCGATACGTATGACATCAATTTTGAGATATGTATTTTGTGTGATCTATGTACGGAGGTTTGTCCAACTGAAGCGATAGTGATGACGAATCAATTTGAACTGGCGGAATACAGCCGTGAACAGTTATTTAAAAATCTGGAGTGGCTGGATGAAAATGATGAAAATATCCGGAAGGTGAATAAGGTATGAGTTTGTCCGGTGAATTAATTGCATTTTTTGGTTTGGCACTCGTCGCCATATTAGGCGGGGTGCTGCTAATTACGCTAACAAAAGTGGTACACATGGTAATTGCCCTTGTCTTTACATTTCTAAGTATTGCAGGCATTTATATGCTGCTCTCGGCAGAATTTGTGGCAGTCGTACAAATCTTGATCTATTCTGGGGCAATTACGATCATGATGTTGTTTGGAATTATGCTGACTAAACATCAAGAACGCGAAGAACCGGCAAAAAGGGGGTGGGGGAAATTCTCTTTGCTGCTTGCGGTTGCTGGATTTGCTGTGGCGGTTTATCTGGGTATTTACAATCTGCATATACCTGTTCAGCCAACGACCTTGCATGAGGAAAATACTAAACAAATTGGTATTGAGCTGTTTTCCAAATATGTGATTCCGTTTGAAGTGATGTCTGTCCTCCTACTTGTTGCCTTAGTCGGTGCCATTGTGTTAGCAAAAAAAGACGATAAGGATGAGGAGGGCGATCAATTATGACAGAAGTTCCCTTGTCTGCTTATCTGGTATTGGCACTAGTTTTATTTTGTATTGGTCTATATGGTGCATTGATAAAAAGAAACGCGGTCATTGTTTTGATATCCATTGAGCTGATGCTGAACGCTGCGAATATCAATTTAGTTGCTTTCAGTAAATTTGGAGTAACGCCATCTATTACTGGTCAAGTGTTTTCATTATTTACAATAACAATTGCTGCAGCCGAGGCAGCTGTTGGGCTGGCTATATTAATGGCCCTTTATCGTAATCGTAAGACGGTCAATGTTGATGAAATGGACACGATGAAGCATTGAAGGTTTATATAAATGAAGAAGGGGATTTGATACGATGATGGAGAATGCTTGGCTCATACCGATCTTCCCACTCGTCACGTTTCTGGTTCTGCTTCTATCAGGCAGGAGATGGCGAGAACAAGTAGCCTATATAGGAATATTATTAACGCTAGCTTCGTTTATTTTATCGCTGCTTGTCTTGATAGAACGGTTTAAGGAACCTACTTATAAAGTAACTATAGATTGGCTTTCCATCGGTGGGACTCAACTTACGGCAGGATTTGAAATCAATCAGCTTAATGCCTTGATGCTCGTGATTGTTTCACTTGTCAGCCTGCTTGTCCAGATTTACTCGAAGGGGTACATGAATGGTGAAGAGCGATTCTCCATTTTCTATGCATACCTTGGTTTCTTCACCTTTGCCATGCTTGGACTTGTCATGGCACCCAATTTATTGCAACTCTATTTTTTCTGGGAACTGGTCGGGGTTGGTTCCTTCCTATTGATTGGGTTTTACTTTTATAAACAGGAAGCGAAGAAGGCTGCGAAGAAGGCCTTTATTATGACAAGAATAGGTGATGTAGGGCTTTTAATCGGCGTTATTCTACTATTCTGGGAAACTGGTAGCTTTGAATATGGCGAGATCTTTCAAGCCGTTCAAGCTGGTGAGATTTCAGTTGGAAGGTTGACATTGATTGCTGTTCTGATTTTTATCGGTGCGGTTGGGAAATCGGGACAGTTTCCTCTTCACACCTGGCTTCCTGATGCAATGGAAGGTCCGACTCCTGTATCTGCACTGATTCATGCAGCAACTATGGTTGCAGCAGGAGTTTACTTGGTAGCCACTATGTTTCCGTTGTTTCTGGCAAGTGTTACAGCAATGCAGATCGTAGCAGTAACGGGTGGATTTACAGCCATCTTTGCTGCAAGCATTGCTCTTGTGCAAAAGGATGTTAAGCGTGTGCTTGCCTATTCGACAATCTCCCAACTTGGTTTTATGATGCTAGCTTTGGGTACGGCTGGATATGTGGCCGGGGTGTTTCATTTAATGACTCATGCTTTTTTTAAAGCATTGCTGTTTTTAGCAGCAGGAAGTGTAATTCATGCTATACATACACAGAACATAGAAAAAATGGGTGGGTTATGGAAAAGGTTGAATTGGACAGGACCGCTGTTCTTAACTGGAACTTTGGCGATATCGGGGTTTCCCTTGCTGTCGGGGTTTTTCAGTAAAGATGAAATTCTCATGTCGGCCTGGGAGCATGGGGACTATCTCCTATTTACACTTGCGGTGATTACATCCTTTTTAACAGCATTTTATATGTTCCGCCTGTTTTTCATGATATTTGCAGGAGAATCACGAAGTCCGGTTAATCAGGTTAAGGAATCAGCTTCAATCATGTTACTTCCTATGTTTGTTTTGGCGTTGCTTGCTGTAATCAGTGGATATATTCAAACACCATGGTTCGGAACATTCCTTGGTGATTGGCTAGTCGAAGGAAATGAAACGCTGCTTGGCGCTAGTCATAATGAGGGACCTATTTGGATCATGTTTATGGCCGTGTTTGTATCGCTGGCTGGCATATTACTTGCTTATATGATATACGCTAAAAAGAAGATACCTCGGGGCTGGCTCTTCAAAGAGAACTCCAAATTATATAAAGTTTTAGATAATAAGTATTTTATTGATGAGATTTACTTTTTTACTCTAGGCTATGCAATTAAAGGCTTTAGTTTATTTCTTTCTTATATTGAAAAGTTCATTGTCGGGGGATTGATCTCAACAGTGACAAGTTCAATAGAGGGGCTAGGTAAAATAGGGTCTAAACTGCAAACAGGACAGGTGCAGCAGTATGGCATGATCGCCTTTCTTGGACTTGCGGTATTATTGGTCATCTTTGCGTTAACAGGGGGGTATTTAAGATGAATGTCTATTTGCTCTCACTATTAGTGTTTTCTCCGCTACTTGGCATTGTAATGGTTGCCATTATGCCGATAAAAGAGGAAAGAACGATCAAGCAATTCGGTTTTTTCGGAACACTGCCTCCCCTTATTCTCTCGTTGTTTCTATTTAGTCAATATTATTCGGGTGTGGCACTCTCTTCCTTTGATACCAAGATGAATTGGGTCCGATTTGGAAATTTGGCGATGTATGACCCTAAATTGTTTACCGTTAATTTTGAATTGGGTCTGGATGGGTTAAGCCTCATCTTTATATTACTGACGACAATCGTGTCGTCGCTAGCGGCGATAGCTTCCATTTATATAAAACAAGAGTTGAAAGGGTATTACCTTTTATTTTTGATTTTAGAGATTGGTATGCTCGGTGTCTTTACAGCAGAAAACTTAATTCTTTTTTTCATCTTTTTTGAAATGACGTTGATTCCGACATTCTTTTTAATTGGGAGATGGGGATTTTTAGAGAAGGAGAAAGCGTCTTATAGTTTCCTAATTTATAACGGCATTGGTTCAGCGGTTTTATTGGTGGCTATTCTGATTTTGTTTGCCCGGACAGGAACGACGAATATTGCGGCTTTGTCTCAGATGATGACGATGGGCGGCGTCTCACTCTTTGCACCAATTTCCGGTTCGATGAAGTATGGATTATGTTTGGCCTTCATCATAGCTTTTGCGATTAAGCTGCCCGTATTTCCCTTCCACAGCTGGATGGTGCGGGTTCATGCCGAGGCACCGCCATCCATTGTTATGATTCATGCAGGTGTCCTTTTGAAAATTGGGGCATATGGAATCATCCGGTTTGGAATGGGAATTTTCCCGGAACAATATAAAAGCCTGGCTTTTATCGTTGTACTATTTGGAGTCCTAAGCTTGTTATATGGTGCATTTTTAGCGTTAGTGCAAACGGATTTCAAGCTAGTTTTAGCATATTCCTCGGTCTCGCATATGGGAATAGTTATGATGGGGCTGGGTGCCTTGAACGAATCGGGTATCCAGGGAGCCATCTTTCAAGTTATCTCTCATGGATTAATTGCTGCTTTGTTGTTTTTCTTGGTTGGCGTGTTGTATGAGCGGACGGGTACGACCATGCTTACTAAACTTGGTGGCTTGACAAAGTCTATGCCAATATTTTCTGGACTTTTGCTAGCCGGCGGGATGGCCTCCCTCGGTTTGCCCGGGATGTCTGGCTTCATCAGTGAATTTATGGTATTCCTTGGCTTATTCAAGAGTCAGCCATTGTTTGCGGCAATCGGAGCTCTGGGACTTGTTTTAACGGCTGTCTATATGCTGAGAGCGGTCCTGATGATAACGTTTGGTAAAAGTAATAGCTTGGTAGAGAAAGAGAAACGTGACCTTATGGGGCTGGAGTTTGTGCCAACAGTGGTACTTCTCGGGTTGATTATATCGGTTGGGGTGTACCCAAATCTGTTAGGCGGGCCTCTTCAAGGAACGATTGATGCCATGATTCTAGCGCTAGGGGGGCGATGAAGGATGGATTGGAACACAATGCTTTCTTACAAATGGGGAGCGATGATGCCGGAATTCATCATCCTTGGAACAGCCATGATTCTTTCGATATTGGATTTATTCTGGCCAAATCATTTTAATCGAAGGAAACTTGCATGGCTCGCGTTAACCGGAATTATTCTGGCATTTTTTTCACTGATTAGCTTATTTTCATTTGAGACTGTAAGCATCTTATCCGATACATTTCGTTTAGATTCATTTGCAAAAGCATTTAAGCTAGTCTTATTATTCGGAGCGGGCCTTGTCATCCTCCTTGCAGAAAGCTACGAGCCCCAAGAGGGATTACAGGAGCATCGCGGGGAATTTTATTATCTGTTCCTGACCGCATTGCTTGGGGCGATGATCATGACCTCAAGCGGGGATATGATAACCTTGTTTGTTGGACTAGAACTACTTTCGCTTTCTTCTTATATATTGGTAGGAATACGTAAACATAATCGAAAGTCTAATGAAGCGTCTATGAAATATGTAATAAACGGTGGTATTTCAACGGCAATCACTTTGTTCGGAATGAGCTATTTATATGGAGTGACCGGTTCGGTAAATCTAGGGGAGATGAGCCGGACGATGGCCGCTATGACGGATGGTCAGCTGCAATACATTATGGGTCTCGCTTTCTTCATGGTTTTTGTGGGTTTATCCTTTAAGATTGCTGCCGCTCCGTTTCATATGTGGGCGCCTGATGTCTATGAGGGAGCACCTACTCCAGTTGTTGCCTTTTTAAGTGTCATCTCGAAAACTGCAGGATTCGTCATCATCCTGCGTATCTTCCTTTCACTGTTTCTAACCGCTTCCGGTGATACATTTGGAGCGCTCGACTTTTTGGAAAAAAATAATATCTATATAGCTTTTGTGGCAGGTCTGACGATCATTATTGGGAATGTAATTGCATTAAGACAACAAAACTTAAAACGGTTATTTGCCTATTCCAGTATCGCCCATGCTGGTTACCTCCTTGTAGCGGTAGCGACATTGGGCGGTGGCTACTTCTTGATGGATACAGTCTGGTTTTACTTACTGGCATATGTACTAATGAATATTGGCGTATTTGCGGTCATTCAGCTGCTTTCCAGTCAAAGTGGCTCAGAGGACATAAGTATCCTGGCAGGGCTTGGAAGGAGATCTCCATACCTTGCCATAGCATTTACTGTCTTTATCCTCTCGTTAGCTGGAATTCCCGGAACGACAGGGTTCATTGGCAAACTAAATATATTTCTTGGAACATTCATTACTGAACCTGGACATTATGTTCTTGCAGGGATCATGATTGCAGGTACAATTGTGTCCTATGTGTATTATTTTGGATTATTGGTTCAAGTCTTTTTCCGCCCTATTCATTCAGATAAGGTACTAAAAATTCGATCTGGTCTGTCCACCGTTATAATTATTTGCCTAGTAGGTACTCTCCTTTTTGGAATAGTTCCTAATCTAGCCTTGGATTTTCTCCATAATCAATTTGGGGATTTTACAGATTTTATTTCGAGTGAATGATATAATGCCTGTATCAGAGGCTTGTTCTATTGGATCAAGCCTCTATTTACAGTTTTAAAAAGATATTTTGCAATTCTTCCTTTTATATTCCAAATTCGAAGGGGTTTTGTGTTAGAATAGAAGACGGGTGTCTTTTAGGAGGTATGTACATGTTTTCAGCAATGGGACAACAGGCTTTAACAGGAATAATTGCACACTTGTTTTTCATTGCAGTTACCTGGTGGGCTTTACAGGCATTACACTTTGATAAAATTTTAAGATCTAATTCGGTCATCAAGGCCAGGGTTTTATATATTTTATTAACGGTTGCCATCGGTTCAGTTGTAAGTAATTTCTTCCTTGACTACCTGGGATTTGCGAACCAACTCCCATATATGTTTAGTGATGATTAATAAGCTGTAAGACTCTGCTTATAGCAAAATATGATTCTACTCTTGTATTCGCCATACTTCCTCTGCTATTTGCAATATCAGGTAGTGAGGTGTCACCAATTGTCGGAAAACACGAAGTATGAACTCTCTCCTTGTGGAAAGAATGTATAAAAGGGGAGGGATTTAACATGCATAATTGGAACAAAAAAATGTTAACATACATAGTATTTCTTGGTTTGATGGTGATTTTAATTGGGAATAGAACGATTGTGGCAGAAAGTAAAGCCGATATAGTTAAGTTGGTGGAACTGCTACAACAGGATAAGGATGTAAACATAGGAGAATGGTCTGTATATGCTAGAGAAATAAATAAAGAGATTGCAACTAAACAAGAGTTTGAAAGAGAAGTATCAGTTTTAAAACAAAAATACCCTCAATTTCAATGGTACCGGAAAGATGATGCTTCCGGCTGGAAGGCAGAGGCGTTAATTTACAATGTCGATTCAGGTCTAACCGAGTCTATTAAAATAATGACAACGGAAGAAAAATTTGATAAAGTTACCTATGTTGTTTACGAAGTGAAGGGGCAAAAGTGGAGAAACGCTAATTCAGCCTTCTTTACAACAACGTTCCAGAACAGGGTGAATGACCTATTTATAGGAACTCCTTCAATTTTTTCTTGTATTAAAGGGTCTATCAATGATAATATGGATTCGGTTTTAAACTCTAAAACTGTAGATCTGTTAGATATGTTCCAAGCAAGGGAAATTGAGAGTGTGCATGAAACAAACTTTACATCTATATCTGCACATTCAACATTGTTTAAACAACCTTTGACAAAAGAAAAATTAAATTTGCAGTTTGGGCTACGGACAGAAGGATTGGGTGACCGAACGAACTTTGTAGTTGGCACACCAATCATAACGTTTGAATATTAATATAGAGAAAATGGACGCGGAGGGGAATACTTTTGGAAAAAATCATCGTCCGCGGCGGAAATAGGCTTAGCGGGACAGTTAAAGTAGAAGGTGCTAAAAACGCCGTTTTGCCAGTTATCGCTGCAACATTATTAGCAAGTGATGGGAAAAGTATCATTAAAGATGTTCCTACGCTCTCCGATGTATATACAATCAACGAAGTATTGCGCAACTTAAATGCAGATGTTGCCTTTCATGACAATCAAGTAACTGTAGATGCATCAAGAGAGTTATTAGAAGAAGCACCATTTGAATACGTACGTAAAATGAGAGCTTCCGTTTTAGTGATGGGCTCATTATTAGCAAGGAATGGCCGGGCCCGCGTTGCTCTCCCTGGTGGTTGTGCCATCGGTTCTCGTCCTATCGATCAACATTTAAAGGGCTTTGAAGCGATGGGAGCAAAAGTGAAGGTCGGTAACGGTTTCATTGATGCCGAAGTTAAAGGCAGACTTAAGGGTGCAAGAGTGTACCTTGACTTCCCAAGTGTAGGTGCCACTGAAAATATCATGATGGCAGCAACACTTGCTGAAGGTACGACTGTACTTGAAAATGTGGCCAAAGAGCCTGAAATTGTAGATCTTGCGAATTTCCTTAATAAAATGGGTGCTAAAGTCAGAGGCGCTGGTACGGGTACAATGAGAATCGAAGGTGTCGATAAATTATATGGCACTGAACATGCGATTATACCTGACCGCATCGAGGCTGGTACGTTTATGACAGCGGCTGCTCTTACTGGTGGTAACGTTCTTGTTCAAGGAGCTGTGCCTGAACATCTTACTTCCCTTATTGCGAAAATGGAAGAAATGGGCATTACAATTCTTGAAGAAGAGGACGGATTGCGTGTTATCGGTCCAAAAACCTTGAAGGCTATTGATATTAAAACAATGCCACATCCTGGTTTCCCAACTGATATGCAATCACAAATGATGGCATTATTATTGCGTGCTGAAGGAACAAGTATGATTACGGAGACAGTGTTCGAAAACCGTTTTATGCATGTTGAAGAATTCCGTCGCATGAATGCGAATATAAAAATTGAGGGTCGTTCTGTTATTGTGAATGGACCAACTAATATTCAAGGTGCTGAAGTGGCTGCCACTGATTTACGTGCTGCTGCTGCGCTTATCCTGACTGGATTAGTTGCGGATGGCATTACTCGTGTTACAGAATTAAAGCATCTTGACAGAGGATACGTAAACTTCCATGGTAAATTAGCATCTTTAGGTGCTGATGTGGAACGTATTAACGAAGAAGTACCTGCAGAAACAAAAAAAATTGCCGATTTAAACGCATAAGATATCTAAAAAAACCCATTCACGCTTCAGTCATTGAAGTGTGAATGGGTTTTTTGTTTTGTTCTAGTATTAAAACTTCTAATCCAGTACCTGTCGTTTTTCTATTCATAAAAGCTTGTCCTTCGACATACATATGTTATGTAGAGATACCTGCTGGATGGGAGAATATCAGCAGAGAACAAGTGTAGGGAGGCCCAGGATTTGAAAGCTATCAAACCGATGATCGTACTATTTATAGCAGTAGCATTTGTGATTATTATGATTCCAGCAGTGCTTGTGCTTCCATTTTCAAATGATAAGACAAGTGGAAAGTTAGACGAACAATTAGAACAGAAAGCAAAGGAAGAGGGTAAAGAAGTGAGTACAAATGAAATGAGTTCCGTTGAAGTTGCTGTTTACCGTACAACTGCTAAAAAGATTCAAAAACTGCCGATGGAGTCGTATTTGGCTGGAGTGGTTGCAGCGGAAATGCCTGCGGATTTTGAGGAAGAAGCATTGAAGGCCCAAGCATTGACAGCCAGAACCTACATTGTCGATCAGCTCATTAACGATAATCGAATGGGCTTGCCAGACGGTGCGGATGTGAGCGATACGGTAATGCATCAAGTTTATATGAATAACGATGAGCTAAAAGAGCAGTGGGGCTCTGATTATAAATGGAAGATGAAGAAAATTAACAAAGCTATTAAGGAAACACAAGGCCAAATTCTAACCTATAATGGAAAACCAATTACAGCGACTTTTTTTTCGACCAGCAATGGGTATACAGAGAATTCTGAGGACTATTGGGAAGCAGAGTTTCCTTATTTAAAAAGTGTATCCAGTCCATGGGATAAAGAATCACCAAAGTTTTATAATAAAATGGTAGTAGACGCTGCGGATTTTGAAAAGAAGCTAGGGGTAAATCTATCATCAGGGACAACAATAGGGACTGTCATTGAAAGAACATCAGGTAATCGTGTAGGCGTAGTTGAAATCGGCGGAAAGAAATTGACAGGGAAGCAGATTCGTGAAAAGCTCGGATTGAAGTCATCTGATTTTAACTGGGAGCGCCAAGGCAACCAAATTGTCATCACGACAAAAGGATATGGACACGGAGTTGGAATGAGTCAATACGGTGCTAATGGAATGGCCCGGGAAGGAAAAAACTATGAAGATATTGTAAAGTACTATTATAAAGGGGTAAAAGTACAGTCTTCTGGCAAGTGGATGAATACAATGACGGCGAAAAAATGAGAGATGGGGATTCCCATCTCTCATTTTTTTTCGCCTATTTTTTCTATAATAGTCAAAAAGCCACGTTCGTGTTTGAAATAGTGGTAGTGAACATGAAAATAGACAGCCAATACTCCGATGATATCTTTAATTACATCTATTAAGGTGGCGGAACGATAGGGAATGAAAGATTGATGATATTCATCTACAATACCGTATAAGCCTGCCACAAGGGCAGCCAACAAGCTTAGCCCGGGCTTCAGTTTTTGGTTTACTGCAAGAGCAGAAACAAACAATATGTACAAAATTGCAAATTCGACTAAATGAAGTGCCTCTTTTATAAATCGGTCCGTTGTTGATGAGGGGATATCAAGAATAACATCATCAGGAAGGCTGGACATAGTCCAAATGGCAATCATATATAAAAAAGGTAATAACGTTAACACGAGTTTAAAGGCTTTTTTCATAAATTAAACATCCTTTAACAGTAAGATACAAAACATTTTACCATTCTACGAATAAAATCGGTTTCTTTTCCACAAAATAAATCTAAAAAATTTTTTACCAAAATGTATATAATCTTAGCAAAATGTTCAGAATGATTGCTGAGGTGATTAATATGAGAGAGGAAGAAAAGAAACCAACTTCCAAAATCCGACGTATACTTAAACAACGTTGGGCATTATCAGCAATCTATATCGCAAGTGCAGCCATAATCTTAGCCGCGGCCTTCTTATTACAAAATAGTTTTGATGATTCAGCTAATGACGGTAAAAAGGATTCAGCTGAAACAGGAAAAAACTACGATCAGCCTTCAGTCGAGGTTAATAGTAATCTTGAGACAATCAAGATGCCTGTAGCCGATGCCGACAAAACCGTAATTAAAAAACAGTTCTATGATGTGAATGCAGATGAAAAGGCACAAGAAGAAGCGTTGGTTTTTTACAACAATAGATATGAGCAAAACAAAGGTGTAGACATTGCGATGGAAGATGGTAAATCTTTCGATGTAAAAGCATCGTTAAGTGGAAATGTAGCGAAAGTTCAAGACGATGCCTTGCTTGGCAATTTAATTGAAGTTGAGCATGAAGATGGTGTCGTTACTCGTTATCAATCAGTGAAAGATATCAAAGTTGCGGTTGGTGACAAAGTGAAACAAGGACAAGCTATTGCTACTGCTGGAAAAAGCCAAATCAATGAAGAAGCAGGCGTGCATGTCCACTTCGAAATCAGAAAAGATAACATTGCATTAAATCCAACTGATTTTGTTGATAAACAAGCATCTGCCATTCAATCTGCAACTGAAACAGAAGGCAGCACACTTGATGATTCAACTGAGAAAGAAGAAACACCAGCAGTTGATGAATCTGAAAAGGGCACGGATTTAGAAAGTGGTACTGATAAGGAAGGCTCTACTCCAGGTGAAGATTCTACTGAGGAAAGCGATTCCTTGAAAGATTCGTTAAATCAATCTAATTAAGATTAAGATTTTTAATAAAATCAAAACATAAACCTTGAGCGTTTCGAATGACAACAACTGAAAATTTGGTAAAAGGAAGCCGTTCGTTTTGAACGGCTTCCTTTTTTTCGTTCGAGGAAATATTGGTTTAAACGCTGAAACCCTCGCTCTTCCGACAAATTTCTCGGGAAATAATTTATTTTTAAGGAAAATAAACAGATAAATCTGAGAAATAAATCTAAACCACCTGTCCCATTAGGCATATATTCTTAACCAAGCTAATAAGATGTTATAAACCATGCAAAGAGAGTGTTTGAGGTGAGGAATCGTTTATTACAAATTATCTAATAGTTGAATAATTCTATCTTTCATTGTTTATAGGGCAGCGGTATTCGATTCGAAAAATACGAATCTCATTTCACACTTCTCACATCCAATTTGGGGAGGTCGAGTGGTGTGCACGATTACATCAAAGAAAGAACTATCAAGATAGGAAAGTATATCGTGGAAACTAGAAAAACAGTCCGCGTCATTGCAAAAGAGTTCGGAGTCTCTAAAAGTACAGTGCATAAAGACTTAACGGAGAGGCTGCCAGAAATTAATCCTGATTTGGCAAACGAAGTGAAGGATATATTGGATTATCATAAATCCATTCGTCACCTTCGAGGTGGAGAAGCGACAAAATTAAAATATAAACGATCGGAAAGAGAAGAAGAAATCGTTAAATAATTATATAAATTGATTCCGGTATTTGGAAGTGATTCGAGAAATTAGGGAATAGATAAAGGGACATGAAAATGTGTCATCTTTCTAAAACCTTGATTATGAATCTCCATGCCGGGATTTTTTTATTGGGAAAAGAAAGGGATAGTGATTTATGGATATCGGTCATTCAGGGGGAAAGTAGTATATGTTTGTGTTTATTTATAATTCATACTTACTTGTGTCAATACGATATGGTAAAATAAACAATTAGGACAGAAGTAGGTTATATGTGAGGATATTCAAGGAGGATTTAAGAAATGTTTGCTAGAGATATCGGGATAGATCTTGGAACAGCCAATGTTCTAATACATGTCAAAGGTAAAGGAATTGTGTTAAATGAGCCTTCGGTAGTAGCGATTGATAAGAATACAAACCGTGTTCTTGCTGTCGGGGAAGAGGCTCGTAAAATGGTAGGCCGGACTCCAGGAAACATCATCGCAATTCGTCCTTTAAAAGATGGCGTCATTGCGGACTTTGATGTAACAGAATCGATGCTTAAGCATTTTATAAATACATTAAATGTGAAAGGCTTTCTTTCAAAGCCTAGAATTTTAATTTGCTGCCCAACAAACGTAACAAGTGTTGAACAAAAGGCGATTAAAGAAGCTGCTGAAAAAAGCGGTGGCAAGAAAATATTCCTTGAAGAAGAACCAAAAGTAGCTGCAATCGGTGCTGGCATGGATATTTTTCAACCAAGTGGCAACATGGTCGTAGATATTGGTGGAGGTACAACTGATATTGCGGTTCTTTCGATGGGGGATATCGTTACGTCTTCTTCTATTAAAATGGCCGGTGATAAATTTGATAATGAAATTTTACATTATATCAAACGGAAGTATAAGCTTCTAATCGGTGAACGTACAGCAGAAAATATTAAAATTCAGGTTGCAACAGTCTTCCCTGGTTCACGTAAAGAAGTCATTGATATTCGTGGGCGTGATATGGTATCAGGATTACCTAGAACCATTTCTGTAAACTCTGAAGAAATTGAAGAAGCGCTTCGCGAGCAGGTTTCCATCATTGTACAAGCTGCAAAAAGTGTGCTTGAGCGGACACCACCTGAACTTTCTGCCGATATTATTGACCGCGGGGTCATATTAACAGGCGGAGGCGCATTACTTCATGGAATCGATCTCCTTCTTGCAGAAGAACTTAAAGTTCCAGTACTTGTAGCAGAAAATCCAATGGATTGTGTTGCAATTGGAACTGGAATCATGCTTGATAATATGGACAAATTGCCACGGCACAAATTCAATTAAAAAGCGGACGTGAAAGTCTGCATTATAAGATAGGGGTCTAAGGTTCAGACAAACATGAGGCATAGTGAAAGTGCGTGCAGTTCTAGTACTGATGAGCAATAGGCCCTCTTCTTTTAGTTGAAAATTTAACACCATTCCTTTAAATCTGACCTAGCCTATAATACATACAAATTCTTCTGCCTAATGCTTTTCTTTTTTTCTTAAGATACTGAAGTTTATGACCGATAAGATAGATATAAGATAATGAACGGTATAAATAATGTAGAATAAGGAGTGAAGAAGATGTTAAGAGGTTTTTATACAGCTGCTTCTGGAATGCTTACACAGCAAAGGCGTACAGAAATGCTGACAAACAATATGTCTAATGCAAATACAACAGGGTTTAAATCTGACCAAACGAGTGTAAGATCTTTTCCGGAAATGCTTCTCAGCAACATCGATAGTAAAACGATTCCTACAGAGAACAAATTGAGCATTTCGAGGTTGTCTCAGGTAGGGAGCCTTAGTACCGGTGTTTATGTACAAGAAACCAATCCTATATTTACACAAGGTACTCTAGAGGAAACCCAGCTTAATACAGATCTTGCCTTGGCTGACGAAAATCTTCCAATCAATGAAAGAACCGGTCGGCAAGGGGCGGTGCTTTTTACTGTTCAGGATGTCGAAGGTGGACTCCGTTATACACGTAACGGCAGTTTTACTTTAGATGGGCAAGGGTATTTAACCACCTCTAATGGTTATTATGTACTGGATGAGAATAATGAACGAATTCAGCTTGATAGTGATCAGTTTACCGTTACAGAAAACGGTGTTATTTTAGAAGGAAATGTTCAAAAGGCACGCCTTGGCATCGGTTTTTCAGATAATCCATCAGCACAGCTTATGAAAAATGGGGAAGGCCTCTATAAGGTTGTGAATGATGAGGAATTACCTAGTGCATATGCGGATGCAGAGGTTAGTTTTTCTACCAAACAAGGTTTCCTTGAGGGCTCGAATGTGGATCAATCGAGAACGATGACAGAAATGATGTCGTCATACCGCTCTTTTGAAGCGAGTCAGAAAGTCCTTCAAGCCTATGATAAAAGTCTGGATAAAGCGGTTAATGAAGTTGGCAAGCTTTAAGTAACCGATTTATAGAAAACTGTCTTTGGGAATTTGAACATTTAAGGGGAATGTCTATGAATCGATCCATGATAACAGCGACGAATACGCTAAACCAACTTCAAAGTAAAATTGATCAAATCAGCAATAATATTGCCAATGTGGATACGACTGCTTTCAAAAAGACCCAAACGAGTTTTAATGACTTGTTAACACAAAGTTTTGATAACCAGCCGAGTAAGTCCAAGGAAGTTGGAAGGTTGACAACACCCGGGATAAGACAAGGAACAGGTGCTAAGATAAGCCAAGCTCAATTGGTGCTTGCACAGGGTGCTTTAAAGACGACAGACCGTAATCTTGATGTGGCATTCACAAAGGAAGATCTATTCTTTACGGTAAGCGTTCAAGATGACAAAGGGGTCAATACAAGATTAACACGGGATGGTGCTTTTTATTTATCCCCTAATGCAAAAAATCCAGAACAAATGATGCTTGTTACCTCTGCTGGGCATCGAGTCCTTGATGAATATGGGGAGTCGATCCTTATTGAGGGTAGTATTACAGATATCACAGTTTCGGAAGAAGGCTTATTGACGGTTGATACAGAGGAATTTGGCGAGAAGAGTTTTGGGCCCGGCGTTGTAGCGGTAAAAAAACCACAATTCCTTGACCAATTAGGTGGTAACTTACTTGGTCTTCCCGATAACATGAGAGGCGTGGGCATTATGGAAGATGATATTATGACAGCGCTAACAGGAGATTCACGTAGTGAAATAGCTGTTCGCCAAGGCATCCTAGAGTCCTCAAATGTCGATCTTTCTAAAGAAATGACGGATTTAATCAATGTTCAGCGTCATTATCAGTTCCAATCCCGTGCGGTAACGATGGCTGATCAAATGAGCGGATTAATCAATGGTATCCGTTGAGTAATAGGAATAAAGAATACCTCGCTGCGGGTTTATACCGAATCGGTTATAATTAATACTTTAAAAAAGATATTTGTTGGCGCTTTTCATTTCGACAAGGCTGCTGATAGTATGAGAAGAGAAAATCAGTCGGCGAGTTTTCTTAGAAAAAGGAGCTTTTACATCTAATATGGAGCAAAAAAGTGTAATGAGACAACAACTTAATGAAGAGGTAATGGAAGTTGAAACGAAACCAAACCGTAGAATCAGGGTCCGTCTTTTGCCAATTTGGCTTCGTTTACTCATTGTTATGGGATTAATTTTCTTTGCTGTATTATCTGGGGCGCTTTTAGGTTACAGTGTGATCGGTGGAGGACACGCAATGGATGTTTTTCAAAAATCAACGTGGACCCATATTATTGATATTGTAAACAAAGACGCATAGTTCCATGCTTTTCGAGGTAGTTGCCGTCGGTATAGAAATGTTTTAAAATGGCAACTACGTCTCTGCCATTAAGGTAGAGGCGGGTTTTCGTTATGTATGAAAAAATTAAAGTCATAGGAGGAGCAAATATGTTAGATATTACCCAAATAAAGGAAATTATTCCGCATCGTTACCCATTTTTATTAGTTGATCGGATTATTGAGATAGATGAAGGAAAAAAAGCAGTAGGACTGAAAAATGTTACAGCTAATGAAGAATTCTTTAATGGGCATTTCCCTGATTATCCAGTTATGCCTGGGGTTTTAATTGTAGAGGCATTAGCACAAGTTGGCGCTGTAGCAGTTTTGAAACAAGAGGAATATAAAGGACGGCTTGCGTTTTTTGCTGGAATTGATAATTGTCGATTTAAAAAGCAGGTAAAACCAGGTGATCAACTACGCCTTGAAGTTGAAATAGTGCGTATGAGGGGATCATTGGGTAAAGGGAAAGCTGTGGCAACCGTAGATGGCGAGGTTGCATGTGAAACTGAGATTATGTTTGCCTTTGGAGACAAATAAAATATACTTGTTCAAGATAAAGTTGGATTAATATTGCTGTTTTTTTACAAAATGGGTTTTAAAAGCCTTTATAAGTGTATATAAGAAGCAAATGCTTTGCCGGACATAAATTTGTCCGGCATTTTTTTATGCTAATCATTTATTATTTTTAAATAGGACGCAAGTTATTTTTACATTCGGGCAAAATAACTAAGAATTAAGAAAGAAAGGAGGTTGCCAAAAATGATGAAGAATAGAATTTTAGCACTAATTGGAGGATCTTTATTATCTATGATGTTCCTTGCTGGATGTGGAACAAATAATAATGATAACAATCCTGCCCCAGAAGATAATAACATAATTGACGATAATAAAAATGGCGTTGATGATAACAATGTGAATGATAACAATGTAAATGATAACAATGTGAATGATAACGATGCAAATGATCTGGATAAAAATGACGATGGAATGATTGAAAACGATGATAATACCAACGATAACGATAACAAGTAATTAGCATTGATTAAAAAAGACTGACTTAGTTAAAAAGAGGATAATTTATCCTTTTTCGTCTAGGTCAGTCTTTTTTATGCGTGTATTTGGTTTGAGGGGAAATAGGAATAAAGGGAAGGGTACCTTATTTATTTGTGGCTAGTTTAGGCTTGGAGCGGATTTTTTGCTTGAACTCATTTATTAATTCATCGCCGACTAGACCTTTTTGGACCAAATCTTCAAGAAGAAGTTCTGCATATTTGCTGCGCGTTTTTTGGATGTGTCCAACAAATAATAAGCTATAATGGTTGCCCACCTTTTTTATTGTGCGTAGGACAGTGTTAAATAAAGCTGGCTCATTGTCCTTTTTTGTAATAACGGCTTGGATAAACACCTCTCCGTTTATATTGGGAAGTTTGGATTCAAGCTGGCTGAAATGGCTTTCTTCTACAAATGCTTCGAGTAACCAGGTTCTAGCATCATTTTCTTTATTAATTATAAGACCATCTGTTAAAACAATATCAATTAAGTGTAAATCCTCAGTAACAATTTGCAACGAAATTAATTTAAACGATTTCATCTAATTCCTCCGTTTCTTGCCTGTAAAGGAGAGTGGAAAATACCTCTCTTTAACCTAGATTTCGATAAGTGATGGGTTCGCGATAGTTTATAACTGTAAATCCTTTTAAAGGTAATTATATCATACTAAAAAACAGTACCTTAATGAAATGAAAACCCAACAATTTTCTAAATTATGAACGATACAATAAAAATTCGCAAAAAATTTAAATTTGTATTCTTTTTGTTTTTTACTTACTTTTCATCGCTAAAATTGAATTTTAGATAAATACAAATCGGGTTTTTAAGAAGAAAATAGGTGGATACAGATTATTTTGTCGATTTTCCATCTGATGAAAGATTCATTATGATAAAAGCATATTAAAGAGAAAGGAGTGAAACGATGATCAACCAAATTACCCTTGTTGGGAGATTGACGAAGGACCCCGAATTAAGATACACACCGGATGGCAAGGCGGTTTCCAATATTACGTTAGCTGTCAATCGTAACTTTCGTAATACAGTAGGCGATTATGAGGCGGACTTTGTACAGTGTATCATATGGAAAAAGACAGCTGAAAATACCGCTCAGTATTGCAAAAAAGGGGCCTTAATTGGCATTACCGGCAGAATTCAAACGAGGAGATACGAAAACCAAGAAGGTAAAAACGTATATGTCACCGAAGTTGTTGCCGAGAAAGTTCAATTCATTGGATCAAAACAAAATGATGTTAAGCCAAAGGATTTTGAGCATATTGGTTTATAGTCTAAAGTGAATTTCAGCTCTTGAACCAGGCGTCTATTTCATCAACAGAAGATTAAGACCCATTTACTCCTCTTAATTCCCCAAAGCCAATTTGGCTTTTTCCTCGCACGTATCTCCGTTTCCCTCTAAATGAATCAAATACATGATTCCCTCTTATTGAATGACTGCCAAATAGCAGTCATTTTTTTATGAAATAAATATGCGCAACAAAATAAATTTATTATTCTGGTAAATTAGAATTTTTAGAAAATATATTGTAAATTTTTGAATTTGATGCAATAATAAACAAAATAATATTAAGTTGGTAAAATAGTCATGTATAGGAAGTGATGTAATGAGCGGGCCAATTATTGAAGTGAACGGGCTACGAACGAGTTTTCGTACAGATGATGGGGAAATTCCAGTTGTGAATTCCATCGATTTTCATATCAATCCGGGCGAAGTATTGGGGATTGTTGGAGAATCAGGCTGTGGAAAAAGCGTAACTTCTTTATCTATTATGGGACTAGTACCAGCGCCTGCTGGAAAGGTAGAGGGAGAAATCCTTTTTAAAGGGGTTAATATTGCCAATGCACCTGAAGCGAAAATGAGAAAGATTCGTGGAAATGACATTGCGATGATTTTTCAGGAACCGATGACAAGCTTGAATCCTGTTTTTACAATTGGGGAGCAATTGGTTGAGACTCTTCGGATACATAGAAAATGGAATAAAAAGCAGGCTCGTCAAAGAGCGGTGGAAATGTTGAAGCTTGTTGGTCTTGGACGTGCTGAAGAACTGATCAATGAATATCCGCATCAACTTTCAGGAGGGATGAGACAGAGGGTCATGATTGCAATGGCAATGATTTGCGAGCCACAACTCCTCATCGCAGATGAACCGACTACTGCTTTGGACGTGACGATCCAAGCACAAATTTTAGAGTTAATGAAAAATTTAAATAAACAGACTGATACGGCGATCATGATGATTACCCACGACCTTGGTGTAGTGGCGCAAATGTGTGAGCGTGTCCTTGTCATGTATGCAGGGAAGGTAATTGAAGAAGGAAATGTGCAAACGATTTTTCAAAACCCGAAACATCCATATACGGTCGGTTTGCTACAATCAATTCCTGATATGCGTCTAAAAAAAGAGCGGCTTTATTCGATACCTGGTCATGTTCCAAAACCAGGGACAGGCAACCTGGGCTGCCAGTTTGCCCCTCGCTGCATTCATGCTATGGAACAATGTCTAAGTGAGACTCCGTCACTTCTAGAATTTGAGGCTGGGCAGTATGTACGCTGCTGGTTGTATGAAGATCAGAAAGGAGCAGCATTGCATGAATCAACCGTTAGTTAAGGTGGAAAACCTGAAGAAGCATTTCCAAATCAAAGGAGGTATTCTTGGGAAGACAGTCGGGGAGGTCAAGGCCGTTGACGGTTTAACATTTTCGATTTACAAAGGGGAAACCTTAGGTCTTGTTGGTGAAAGCGGTTGCGGGAAATCGACAACTGGCAGGTTACTGCTCCGATTGCTTGAGCCGAGTGAAGGTAATGTTTATTTCGAAGGAAAAGACTTAACGGCTTTAACTTCCCGTGAAATGAGAAAAATGCGTCGGGAAATGCAAATGGTCTTTCAGGACCCATTCGCTTCCCTTAACCCTAGACATACTGTTGGAAGGATATTGGAAGAACCACTTATCGTTCACGGTGTAAAAGATAAAAAAGAACGTAAAGACCGTGTGAAGGAGCTCCTTAAGGTTGTTGGTTTAAGCAGTTACCATGCAAAAAGGTACCCGCATCAATTCAGTGGTGGCCAGCGGCAACGTATTGGCATCGCCAGGGCACTAGCAGTTAACCCTAAGTTGATTATTGCTGATGAGCCAGTCTCTGCACTCGATGTGTCGATTCAAGCGCAAGTATTGAATCTTTTACAAGATTTACAGAAGGAATTTGATTTGACTTACTTATTCATTGCCCATGATCTTGGTGTAGTTCGGCATATCTCGGACCGCGTCGGTGTTATGTATCTTGGTCATATCGTTGAATTGACGGAAAGTGAAGAACTCTACGTAGACCCCCTTCATCCATATACTCAGGCTTTATTATCTGCTGTGCCAATTCCAGATGTGGAATACAAGGGAGATAGAGTAGTCCTGCAGGGAGATGTTCCAAGCCCATCTAACCCGCCAAGCGGTTGCCCCTTCCACACGAGATGCCCGCAGGCCATGGTAGAGTGTAAAACAGTAAAACCCGTCTTGCATGAGCATAAACCCGGTCACTACGTTGCTTGTCATTTATACAATTGACACGACGTATACATAAATTCTCAAACAAATAAAGGGGGAAGAATATGAAGAAGACATTGGCTTTATTGCTAACTACAATCCTGGCGCTTTCACTTGTACTTGCAGGATGTTCCTCATCTACAACAAAAGAGAAAGACGATGATAAAGGGGGATCAAGTGAAGCAAAAGGCGGCGTATTAATTTATGGTAAAGGCGGCGATGCAGTTTCACTAGATCCCGCAATCGTAACGGATGGTGAATCATTCATCGTCACACAGCAGGTTTTTGAAACTCTTGTGAAATACGGAGAAGATAATACGGAAATAAAGCCAGGTCTTGCAGAATCATGGAAAGTTTCCGATGACTCAAAGACATATACATTCAAATTGAAAACCGGCATTAAGTTCCATGATGGCTCGGATTTCAATGCAGAAGCAGTTGTTAAAAACTTTCAGCGTTGGGCACAAAGTAAAGATGAAGCTAAATTTGCATACTATGCCTCTATGTTCGGCGGCTTTGAAGGTGATGAAGGCCATGTTATCAAAGAGGTAAAAGCTATTGATGCTAATACAGTGGAATTTACGTTAAATCGTCCGCAGGCACCATTCTTGAAAAATATTGCGATGCCTACATTTGCAATAGCAAGTCCAACTGGTTTTGAAAAAGATGCTGATAATTTCGGTAAGAATCCGTCTGGAACCGGTCCTTTCAAATTCAAATCATGGAAACCAGGCGATACGATTGAAGTGGTGAAAAACGATGACTATTGGCAAGATGGACTGCCAAAGCTTGATGGAATCACGTTTAAAGTCATTAAAGATAACTCTGCTCGTTTAAATGCTGTAATCAAAGGTGAAGTTGATCTAATGGACGGGTTAAACCCAAGTGATATTAGTAAAGTAACAGGAGATGACAAACTGCAAATATTCGAACGCCCATCCATGAATGTCGGCTACTTTGCATTCAATGTTGAAAAAGCACCATTCGACAAAAAGGAAGTACGCCAAGCCATCTCACACCTAATTAACAAAAAAGAAATCATTGATAACTTTTACGAAGGCACAGCTGAGCCTGCTAAGAATCCAATGCCGCCATCTGTTTCTGGCTACAATGACAACATTGAAGACTATGACTACGATGTAGAAAAAGCGAAGGAATTACTTAAAAAGGCTGGACTTGAAGATGGGTTCAAAATGGACCTTTGGGCAATGCCGGTACCACGCCCATATATGCCAGATGGTCAAAAAGTAGCTGAAGCCATTCAAGCAAGCTTAAAACAGGTAGGTATCGAAGCAAATATCGTTTCGTATGAATGGGCTGCATACTTGGAGAAAGTTCAGGCTGGTGAAGCTCAATCTTTCATGCTAGGTTGGACAGGCGATAATGGAGATGCAGATAACTTCCTTTACACATTATTGGATAAAGATAATATCGGATCAAATAACTATGCTCGCTATGCAAACAAAGAAGTTCATGAACTATTGATTGAAGCTCAATCTACTGCAGATGAAGCTAAACGTAATGAGTTATATGGAAAAGCACAGGAAATCATTCATGAAGAAGCACCATGGGTTCCACTTGTACACTCTTTACCACAACTTGCTGGAACTAAGACAATAAAAGGATTTGTTCCGCATCCAACCGGTTCTCAATCTCTAGTTAACGTGTCTATAGAGAATTAACCGTACGAATCGGGGAGTATGGATTTATGCATGCTGCCCGGTTTTGTTATGGAATGCATTTCAAAATAATCGAGGGTGAATGTAAAGGACCCTATTGTAAAAAGGCGGGTGATTGTTTTGTTTTCCTACACCGTACGGCGTTTAGGATCCCTCATTCCAGTATTACTTGGAATGGCGTTTATTGTATTTATGATGATTCGTGCGATTCCAGGAAATCCTGCACAAGTAATTTTAGGACAGCAAGCAACAAAAGAGGCAGTTGCGGCAATGACAAAGGAACTCGGTTTGGATAAACCTTGGTTTATTCAATTTTGGGATTATCTATCAGGTCTGCTAACAGGAGATCTGGGTGTTTCCTTAAAAACAAAGAGTCCGGTATCTGAAGAAATTGGGCCTTATCTAATGGCGACGATTGAGTTAGCCTTGATTGCCATGCTTATAGCTGTAGTCATTGGTGTAAATGCCGGTATTATTTCGGCATGGTTCCAAAACTCATGGTTTGATTATGCAGCCATGGTCATTGCATTGATTGGTTTGTCCATGCCGATATTCTGGCTTGGGCTAATGGAACAATATATCATTTCGATTCAATGGGATTTACTTCCTACGACAGGGCGGGATAATATCAGGGATCCTGTTGAGGCAATAACGGGTCTGTATTTATTAGACACCCTCATTGCTGGAAGAGTTGACCAATTTAGCGAAGTGGTTAAGCATTTAATTTTACCGGGCCTCGCGCTTGCTACCATTCCGATGGCGATTATTGCAAGGATGACACGCTCGTCCATGCTAGAGGTAATGAGATCGGATTTCATTCGTACGGCTCGTGCCAAGGGAATGAGAATGTTTTGGGTTGTTTATAAGCACTCCTTGAAGAATGCTTTAATTCCAGTGGTTACGGTTATCGGCCTACAAACAGGGTTACTCTTAGGTGGGGCAATTTTAACGGAAAACATATTTGGTTGGCCAGGTATCGGTACATACATTTATGATGCAATTCTTTCCCGGGATTATCCGGTCATTCAGTCCGGAATCCTCATCATCGCCTTTTTGTTTGTCATGATTAACCTAGTTGTGGATTTATTGTATGCAGCGATTGATCCTAGGATTAAGTATAAATAGGGAGGGAAACTCATGCCTGAAATAGCAACGAATACATCGCCAATCCTTCCTCCCCAAGAGGCAGAGGAAAAAGTCATCTCTCCCTGGAGTGAAGGGTGGAAAAGCTTTAAGAAAAATAAGATAGCCCTTGTCGGTCTGGGCATTGTTTTATTTTTTATCTTAATCGCAATTTTTGCTCCGGTTATTGCACCTTATTCATTTGAGGGGCAGAAGCTTAGTGATAAACATCTGTCTCCATCTTCAGAACATTGGTTTGGAACGGATGAATTTGGGCGCGACATTTTGAGTAGGGTCATCTATGGCTCGCGTATATCAATAGGAATTGGCTTTTTATCTGTGGCCGGGTCAGTCGTGGTCGGGTCTTTTCTAGGAATTATCGCCGGGTATTACGGAAAGTGGATAGATGCAATCATATCGAGGGTTTTTGACATTATTCTGGCGTTTCCAAGTATATTGCTTGCCATTGCCGTAGTAGCCGTATTGGGGCCTTCACTTCGCAATGCACTTATTGCCATTGCCATCGTCAATGTCCCGATATTCGGCAGGCTTTTACGTTCGAGGGTTTTAACGGTGAAAGAAGAGGAATATGTAACAGCTGCCAAGGCAATAGGAATGGGGGATGGCCGGATTCTACTTCATCACGTACTCCCGAACAGCCTTGCACCGATTATTGTTCAAGGTACTTTGGCGATTGCCACTGCCATCATAGAGTGTGCAGCACTCGGGTTCCTTGGTCTCGGTGCACAACCACCGGCACCAGAGTGGGGGAAAATGCTTGCCGATTCGAGGTCGTTTATCATTCAGGCACCATGGACGGTGCTGTTTCCTGGCCTTGCGATTATGCTAACTGTCCTTGGCTTTAACCTTATGGGTGATGGACTGCGTGATGCATTGGATCCAAGAATGAAAAACTAATTGTTAAAAGGTGGTGATTCTTTTATAATCACCATCTTTTTTCGTTTTCCTTACAAATCTATTAAAATATGAAAAATAATAACAAAATACTAGTTGAAAATAGGAAAATAGTGACTATTACCTCTTAAAATCACCCCAAAGGTTATGATACTTTTATACTTGGTTAGAAAATTCCAAAAATTGATTATTTTAGAGGAGGAAAAGTTCATTGATTAAACGTAGCTTGTCCATTCTAGCAATCTTTCTATTAGTATTTACGGCAACCGTTTCCGCAGCCAAGCTCCCTGATCCTTCAGGCGGTTCGAGCGTTGGAAAGAAGAATCAGGAAAGTATTTTAAAGTTAAAGAAAAACGAAACGGAAAAGAAATACAAAAGTAATGAGAAGGTCAGGGTCATCGTAGAGATGAAGGAAGCCCCGGCAATAGAAATAGCTTCGAAAGAAGGGAAACTTTTTAAAGAGCTATCTAAAAATAAGAGGCAACAATTAAAGGCCGAAAAGTTGGCCAACCAGAAAAAAGTGAAAAATAAAGTGAAAGAGAAAAAAATTGCCTTCAAGGAACTTGAAAGCTTTACGACAGTCGTAAATGGTTTCAGTGCAGAGCTTCAATATGGTGAAATTAAAAAGGTGGAAGCCATGCCTGAAGTTGCTGAAGTACATATAGCGAATGAATATGAACGTCCTGTTGAAAAGCCAGATATGATTTATAGTAAAGAACTTGTCCAGGCTCAGGAAGCTTGGCGGGAGTATGGATATAAAGGGGAAGGAATGGTCGTTGGTATTATCGATACTGGAATCGACCCATCTCACCGTGATATGGTCTTAAGCGATGATAATAAGGCAGAACTGACTGAAAGTGAAATTAGTGGAATAAAAGAATCTAGCCATCTATTAGGTAACTATTATACGGCGAAGGTACCTTATGGATACAATTACATGGACGAAAATGAAGAAATCCTTGATCTTGGTGAAGAGGCTTCGATGCATGGAATGCATGTAGCCGGAACCGCAGGAGCTAACGGGGATGAAGAGAATGGCGGCATTAAAGGGGTCGCTCCTGAAGCCCAGTTACTTGCTTTAAAGGTATTCGGGAATGATCCTGCTATACAGACAACATGGGGCGATATTTATATTAAGGCAATTGATGATGCAATTATTCTTGGGGCAGATGTACTGAACATGAGCCTAGGATCTACTGCAGGTTTTGTATCAGCTGAAGATCCTGAGCAGCAGGCGGTTTCGAGAGCTGTGAATAATGGGATACTCATGTCGATTTCAGCAGGGAATTCGGCTCATTTTGGAAATGGGTTTGCAAACCCAACGGCCTCGAACCCGGATATCGGCGTTTCAGGTTCACCTGGACTTGCCCATGATTCGGTACAAGTAGCATCCGTCGAGAATAACTACATGGATTTAGATGCGGCTACTTATGATATTAACGGGCAGGAAGGGAAAGCACCGTTCATGTCGGCTTCAAGCGTACATCCCAATGCTCTAAAGGATAAAACGTATGACTTGGTTGCTGCAGGTCTTGGGACGCCAGGGGAGCTTTCGAAAGTGGATGTGAAAGGCAAGTTTGCCCTTATTGAGCGCGGCACGCTTTCTTTTATTGAAAAAGCCCAAAATGCTCAGGCAGCAGGAGCAGCAGGAGTCATTATTTATAACAATGCAGATGGGTATATTTCTATGGCCACAGATCCAAGCATCACGATACCGCAATTGTTTATGTTGAAATCGGATGGAATAAAGTTGAAAACGGCCATAACTGAAGGGGAAAAGGTGAAGGTTACCTTTAATGGTGATAAAACAAAAGCTGTAAATCCCGAAGCAGGGAAAATGAGCTCATTCAGTTCATGGGGTGTCGCACCGAATCTGGATTTTAAACCAGAAATCACAGCTCCAGGTGGACAAATTTACTCGACATTGAACAATGATGAGTATGGCATGATGAGTGGTACCTCGATGGCGGCACCGCATGTATCCGGGGGTTCTGCACTGGTTCTTGAAAGAGTGGATAAAGAATTTAAACTAAATGGATTTGCGCGAGCGAATTTGGCTAAGAACCTGATGATGAATACTTCAAAGCCATTAACGGATCAAGGTGTCGTCAATAATGCTCTTGGCTGGGAAAACCCTTACTCGCCTCGCAGGCAAGGAGCAGGAGTCATGCAGCTGCAATCTGCTTTGTCCACACCAGCTGTCGTGACGGAGGCATTCACGAAAGAAGCGAAGGTTGCTATGAAGGAAATTGGCAATAAGTTTGCCTTTACTTTGAAGGTTGAAAACTTCAGTAACAAAGCAGTCAAATATGATGTAAAAGGAAATATTCAAACAGACTATGCTATCCAGGGGCAACTGGGTTATTCCGCTAACCAATTAGAGGCACAGGAAATTCAGAACGCTTCGATTAAAATCAATAATAAAAATACAAACAAGATTACCGTACCTGCAAAAAAATCGGTTACATTTGAAGTGAAAGTGGACATATCCAATGCAAAAGTACTTGGCGATGATCTTCAGACTCTTGTAGACATTGACAAGGTCTTCCCAAATGGGTATTTTGTAGAAGGGTTCGTGACACTGAAGGATCCAACTGACACTAAACCAGAACTCCATGTTCCGTATGTAGGTTTTAAAGGAGAATGGGACAAGGCCCCGATCCTAGATGGAACGAAATATGATAAAGAGTCGTTCTATGGCATGGCAGGAGGAGTTTCGACAGCAGGCAAGGATTTCACTTATCTTGGCTACGACCCTGCAGGAAAAACATTTAATAGCAAATATATTGCGATTTCCCCGAATGGCGATGGAGCACAGGATGACTTCGTGCCGGTCCTATCATTCTTGAGAAATGCGAAAAAGGTAGAGTTCAATATATTGAATGGTGAAAACAAATCAGTCCGGAAACTTCGCACGGAGAATAATGTGCGTAAGGACTATTATGATGGTGGAAAAGGTTCCGCATACTCACTTGATCCAGCGCGTAAATGGGACGGTAAAATCAATAATGCACTCGCTAAAGATGGAGTCTATTATTTTGAAATCAAAGCGATGATAGATTACGAGGGTGCAAAATGGCAGACGTTTAAAATGCCTATCAAAATCGATACGGTAGAGCCGACAGTTAAGATATCGAAAATAGGTAAGGTGTTAACCATCCAAGGTAAGGATAATTTAAATGGTTCAGGACTTGCCTATTACGATGTACAAATTGATGGTGCATCTATCCTTGAAGAGCCCCTTGCAGCGAATACGAAAAAATTCACTCTGCCTGATGTAAAAGGGGAAAAGGTACAAGTCGTGGCAATTGACTTCGCTGGTAATGAAAAAGTAGCTGAAACCGAATTGGCCACTGATTCTGCTCCAATCGATAATAATGCACCAGCTGTTAAGATTAAAAGTCCTGAAGCCTTAAGCGTGAACAATAAAAATAAAATCAAAATAACAGGTGATATTGAAGAAGCGTCGGAAATAAAGGAATTTAAAATCGACAATAAAAAGGTCCCTGTAACGTATAACAAAACGAAGAATAAGTATGAATTCTCTATTGAAAAGAAATTTGGGGATGGCGTCCAAAGCTTTACGGTTAAAGCAACAGACAAATGGGATAATACGGTTTCCTTTAAGCGGACGATTATGGTTGATACAACAAAACCAGGTTTAAAGGTTAAAGGTGTGCCAGCAACTGTGGGAGTCAAAGGGTCAAATCCAAAAGTGGACGTGACAGTAGAGGATAATTTCGATGAGATCCGCCTTTATTTGAACGGAAGCGAAGTATTCTATAATGAATTCAAGGAACCATACAAAATGCGTTCCTATAAGAAGAAGATAGAGGATTTGGAACTACCGCTTAAACCAGGCAACAATAGGTTTGAATTTAAGGTAACCGATCTTGCTGGAAATGAATCGAAGAAAGTATTCAACATCCAAAAAGCCAAAAAATAAACGAAAGGCAGCCCTCTTATCCAAAGGGGGCTGTTGTTATGTATTTAAGACCTATGAAATTTTTAAAAAGTGAAGTTTGAGCAGCTTTTCTTCCAACTGCCAATTTAGAAATATAGGTTTTGCAATGATGTAGATCGTGTATTTTTGTTCGTAAAATTAATAAAACTTCAAATATTCCTGCGAAAAGCTTTCAGTAGCTTTACGGCATTTTTACCATGCTAATGTCGAAATCTATGAGAGAAAATATTTATTTTCGGGTTCTTGCAGGAATATAATAGAAGACAAAGGAATTAGGTATAAAGAACCATCTAAATAGGAGGGTATCTATGAATTATAAAAGGGGCTTGAACAAAAAGGTATATAGTCGTGGAATTACCGTTAAATTTGAAAAAAGAGCAAGTGACCAGTTGTCAATTACAAAACCTAGTTTCTTTGATGCACTTCAACATGTTAATTCTCCATTTGAAAAAGTACCCCGCACAGATTTAGCCTATCAAGATTATCCGCTTTGTAAGGAGGTTGCCCTTTCGCTATTTGATAAGGGTATTGCTAAAACATCAATCAAATATGACCCTCATCAAGAAAAAATCATCATTGAGGAAATTTCAGAGAATTATCAGCCGAATAAGGGAGAGGCGCTTACTACAATTCTAGAGCATATAATGATCAATCATGGAAATTACCATTCTTTTTTCATAGTCAGGCCGAAAGATTGGACCGCAAAAAGGAAAGCCACTACTCCATGATATCCTCTTCTTTAACTTTCTTAGGTTAAGCAGTGAAAGGTAGGTGACTTTCGAAAAGTAATTCGAGAAGATTCCTTACCACTGCCTGTAGATTGTTCAGTCAATAAGAATGGGGCTGCCAGGCAGCTCCATTTATGTTTCAACACGATGAGTCAGCTTTCTGAATCCTTCAAGAATTTAAATCAAACGCCGAATGATCTTTGAGAGGGTTTGCATACCATAAGCTAATTGTTCCTCCGAGGCGTAAGAATATGAAAGCCGTAGATGTGTATTGTTATTTGGTTCATATATGTACCCCGGATTAAGGAGTATGTTCTCCTTTATCGCTTGCTTGAAAAGGTTTGGATTCACAATTGGTTTACATAATTTTAACCAAATATAAAATCCGCCTTGAGGTATCTGCCATTCAGCCAGTCCCTTAAAATATTGATTGAGAAGAGTTAATGTAAAATCTCTACGTACTATCAACTCATGCCTTAGCCACTCTAAATGCTTTGAATATTGATCACTTGCTAACCATTCTGCCACAAGGTGTTGGGAAAGAGCACTGGACCCATAATCCATTTGCATTTTAATATCTGCTAAACGTTCAATCACAGTTATTGGACCAGCAATCCATCCGATGCGCAATCCGGGGCTTAATGTTTTGGACATACTGCCAATATGCAATACAAGGCCATCTGTATCAAGGGATTTTATAGGTGGAGGCGGTTCCTTTTCAAACCACAAGTCACTATATACGTCATCTTCAATAATCGGAATCTGTTCTTTTTTGCATATGGATAAGAGGTTTAGTCTTTCCTCTTTTGTCCATGTAGTATTGGTTGGATTGTTAAACGTTGGAACAGTATAAAGCAGTGACGCTTTCTTCCTTCCATTGATGCGCTTTATTTGTGTGGGAATACTTTCTTGGCCTTGTTTTGATAAGCCGATTAAGTGCATGCCCGCAGATTGAAAAGGATGAACAGAATTTAAATAGGAAGGTGATTCATGTAAAACCATTGATCCCTTTTGAAGTAAACCAACTGAAATCAATTGGAGTGCTTGAAGCCCGCCAGAAACGATCATGAGGGAGCTGGGGCTTGTGTTGACCCCTTTTGTTTCTAAATAAACACTTATACATTGGCGAAGCCTTTTATCCCCCTTGGGTTCAGAATAACCTAATGAGTGGGTATCAAAAGAAGTGGATTGCAACGTCTTTTCGATTTTTTTTGTAGGCAATAGAGTTGGAGAAAGTTCGCCCGTGCCTAATCTGATGATGGCAGTGTCTGTTTCATACTGATTAATGTCCTGAATCGTTTTTAAATTAGGTTCATGAAGGCCATTCCGGACATAGTTTTTCCAGTCGGTCTGTTTGCTGGAGACGAGCACATTCCATGTGTTATTAGAAACGAATGTGCCAGACCCAACCTTAGTTTCTAATAGTCCGTCTGCAATCAACTCTTCTATAGCTGTAATGATGGTACTTCGGTTCACACCAAAAGAATCGGCCAATGAGCGTTGTGATGGAAGCCTGGTCGCAACTGGCCATTCCCCTCGTGTAATTTGTTGTTGCATCCAATCTACTATTTGTTGGTGAAGAGATTGGTTGGACTGCCGGTTCGGTCTCCATTCGATAAACATACGAAAACGACCCCTTTCATGTTCTATATTCATTATAAATTGGTTGGGTTGAAAGCCAACCAAATGGATGGTCAATTCCTTTGTTTTTTTCATTATACTGAATGAGAATGGAGGGGAGGTATTCGTATGGGACCATTTTTTCATGGATTATTATTGGCATTGGGGCTGATCCTGCCATTAGGAGTGCAAAATGTATTTATTTTTAATCAAGGTGCAATCCAACCGACCTTAAAAAAGGCATTGCCTGCAACGATCACAGCTGCCATTTGTGATACAGTACTCATTCTGTTAGCTATTTTAGGTGTTTCGTTGATTGTCATGGAATATGAATGGTTGCGTCTTACATTAATTATAATCGGAGTTATATTTTTATTGTATATGGGTTTACAAATTTGGTCTGCCAAAGCGAACCCACGGTCAGATCAAACTATGCAAATGTCTACCAAAAAACAAATTGTATTTGCCTTATCCGTATCACTACTGAATCCACATGCAATCTTAGATACGATAGGGGTAATCGGTTCGAGCTCACTTGTTTATTCAGGAACGGATAAAATGATTTTCACGGGAACATGCATCGTTGTGTCATGGTGCTGGTTCCATGGATTATGTCTTGCGGGAAGAGTGCTGAAAAAGGTTGATGCATCAGGCAAATTCCTTGGAATATTAAATAAAATCTCTGCAATCATCATTTGGATTACGGCTCTCTATATGGTGAAAACGATTTTTTGAAACAGAAAAAGGACATCTGAATTCGAACTTGACTAATCCGGAAAAAGAATAGATTACCCAGTTGGGTAATCTATATTTAAGGAGGAAATCCAATTTTCCCTTTCTTATTTGCAGTTAAAACCATCAGGGTCAAAGCAAGGATTGCTTTAAATAAACTGGATCCAAGAAAGTTATATAGCTAGCTATAAGTTTTTAAGAGTTAAAAATTTCAGTATTAATCGGCGCTTTTTGAATAAAAAAAGGAGAATACATATCGAATATGTATTCTCCTTTATTTTTTATCTTAATATGCTAACACCCTGCCCTCATTCATCTTCGTATCGTGAGAGGGGTTTTGGAGCGTGAGAACATTATTGAAGTGCTACTAAGTCCTTTATTTCCTCTGTGGAAAGTTCAGTGATCCAGTTGTCACTACTGATGATTTCGTCGTTTAGTGCTTGCTTTTTATCAAGCATCTGATCGATTTTTTCTTCCAGTGTCCCTGTGCATATTAACTTATGAACATGAACGAACCGCTGTTGCCCAATTCGATAGGCACGGTCTGTAGCTTGATTTTCAACAGCTGGATTCCACCAGCGGTCATAGTGAATGACGTGGTTCGCTTCTGTTAAATTAAGTCCTGTGCCACCTGCTTTTAACGAGAGAATGAAGACTGGAAAATCTCCATTTTGGAATTTAGTAATCATATCATCACGTTGCTTTTTATTCGCACTCCCATTCAGGAAGGGAACTTCAAAGCCATACCTTTTTTCTAACAATTCCTTCATCATGTTACCCATCCCAATATATTGCGTGAAAATGAGGCAGCTTTCATCTTGTTCGCGGACAGCGTCTACAAGCTCAGTCAGTTTCTCAAGTTTGCCGGAGCGGTTGGGTGCCTTCAGGATGTTTTCTTTTTCCATCTCTTTTAAATAAAGAGCAGGGTGATTGCAAAGTTGCTTTAGTTTATTAAGCATCTGCAGTATGATGCCTTTTCGTTCAAAGGCAGACAGCTGTTCGATATCAGTAAAGGTATCCTTGAGTAGCTGTTCATACAGTGATGCTTGCTCGGTGGTAAGCGGAACGAATTCCTTTTGCTCTTGCTTATCCGGGAGATTCAGGGCTACTTCTTTATCGCGTTTTGTCCGGCGGAGCAAGAATGGTTGAATCAAGCGCTGTAATTCCTTGATTTTACCCTTCTGTTCATCACGTTCAATGGTCGCCACATATTTTTCCTGAAACTGACCTAGCGTTCCAAGATAACCTTTATTGATAAAATCGAAAATCGCCCATAGCTCACTCAAACGGTTTTCCATTGGCGTACCCGATAAGGCAATATGATGCCGGCCATTTAGCTTGCGGACCGCTTTGGATTGCTTTGTTTGGGCATTCTTGATGTTTTGTGCTTCATCTAGGATTACGCTGCTCCAATGGATGGAGGATAGTTCAGCTACATCTTGGTGGGTCAGGCCATATGAGGTTAAGACAATATCATGATCCGCTGCTATTTTAGCAAATGCTGCACCTTTAGCTCGATTCGATCCGTAATGAAGATGAACCTTAAGTGTGGGCGCGAATTTTTCTAATTCTTTTTGCCAGTTGCCAAGAACGGATGTTGGACAGACGATAAGAGCTGATTGAACTGAAACAGGTTCTGGAATGGCGGTAATTATTTCTGCCTCATCGCTGCTCTCCGTGTTACCTTCCTCGTCGAAAATAATCGGTTCACTCTTTTGTTCGTCGTTCGAGGCAATAGGGAGCTCCTTAATGGCTCCCTCTTTGTCCTTCACATGAAGTAGGTAGGCAATCATCTGAACGGTTTTCCCCAGCCCCATATCGTCTGCAAGACAAGCTCCAAAACCATGCTCTCTTAAAAAAAGCAGCCAGCTCATACCGAGTTTTTGATAGGGACGCAAATCGCCTTGAAGTGTCTTAGGAACGGGCAGGATTGAAATGTTTTTTGTTTCCCGCAGTCTTCCCACCATTTTACGAAGCTCCTGATTCAATTCAAATTGAATTCGGAGCATTTCATCGATTTCTGAATCATCATCGCCATCCTCATTTGTGCTGCTCAATAACTCTTGCTGCAGCAAATCCGACAATTGAATCCCTTTTTCATTAGCTGTTTCCATCAGTTCCTGAATTTGCTTAATGAAAGCCGGGTCGAGTTTAACCCATTGGCCGCGGATATAAACGAGTCTGCGTTTTTCATTAACGAGCTCCTCGAACTCTGCCTCAGTGAGCTCTTTACCATTCAGGGAGAACCGCCAATCAAAGTCCATTAAAGCTTTAAGGCCAACGTAAGAGGGGCCCCGATTCGATTGGCTTTTTACTTTCGCTTTCACCTTGAGAGTGGACTCCTTCAGGGCAAGCCACCAGGATGGAAGGAGAATTTCAACACCAAGAAACAGTAGTTTTTCGCTAGCATCGGTCAAAAACTCCCATGCGTCGGTTTCCGAAAGCTCTCTTTTTAGACGGCCATTCTCTCCAAGCCAGGGCACGACGAGTTGCCAGCGTTTAGTAGCACGCACCACTTCGCTTGCGTACTTATTCCAGCCGCGCGGCAGTTTTTTTCCTGTATATGTTTCGATGATATTCTCATCTCTTTTGGAACGAAGGGTGACATCGAGTATCCAAGGTCCAACACCATCAGGGGGCTCAGTTAAACGAAGGCCTATAGTGAATGGTTTAGGATCATGCTGGGCGCCGAGCCATTCCTGCCAGCTGTCTTTGTCGAAAAAGGCCTGCAATTCTTCAGGAGAAAGTCGTGAATCCTTTAATGCTCCGACAGCTTCGCTCCATTTATCCTGCATAGGTGAGTAGTTTTTTAAATACATATTCGCAGCACCGTTATACCACTTCTCGATAAAAGTTCGATTTGTTTCCATTTCAGGTGTAGGAAGGTCCAAGGAGATTTCTTCTTCCCAAAAGGAAGGAACAAATTCCTCCTCTACTTCTTCCGGCAGCTTCCAGCCGATAGAGTCCAACTGTAAATTAGTGAAATCCGGTACGGGAATCCCTGCTTCAATGGATTCATGTAGAACAGGTGCTGCAGACAGGCAAAGGGAGGAAATCTCGGACCATTCCCATTCAATGAAGGAGTTGAAGCTTTCCTTCGCAAAAAAGTTGAGAAGACCCCAAGCGTCAAGAATGAAAACTGGATTTCCTTCTATCGTATCTGTCGTCATTTTAGTACCGTAAAAGCTTGCGTCATCCCAATTAAATAACAGTCTGCGAATATAATTCGTGTTGAGAAAGCTATTCTCTTCATTGACGACACCAAGGACGTAGGTTCCGTTTTCGAGAGCTGCTATTTTGATTTTTAATTTTCCTGGATTAAACATCGATTAGCTTACCCCTTTTTAGTTCTTCTTGGAAAGCGCGTAGCCGTTTCGTTGAATCGGCTACATATAGAATATACCGTTCGAATACGTCTTCTTTTTTACTCTTTTTATAGATAGTACGCATCTTTTTTAAATAGCGGACAGCTTGCTTATAGGCAGGTCGGTTTTTCAAGGACACTTTTTCCTGAACCGCATGGTAATAAAGGGGCAGGATTAATTCAGGATCCTTAGAGACCACTTCTTTAATGGATTCACTGCTGATTAAATCAATGCTGATATCTGAGTAAATATGCATCTCCACCCACTTTTTATATTGTCCTTGTTCAAAAAGGAAATTTGCGTAGTTCCAATAGTTGTGTGGAAGGGTAGCCCGGTAAAATTTTTCAAGCAAATCGTTCCGCTTTAACTTATAGCAGCAGCTGCTAATCAAAGTCGTAAAGGTCCGTACGAAATCCACCCGCTGATAATAATCAGAAAGATCTGCCAAAAACTCCTGAACATGAGCGATGATGAACTCGATGAAAGGAATGGCCCGTGAACGATTGTCTGATTCAGACAGGAGATTCAGCCAATAAAAGATATATGGACAGGCTTCCTTCTTCAATTCATGGAGAAGTTCAATCGCCTGATGATCCTGATTTTCTAGCAAGGATAGGTGAATCGCTGCTAGGGAATAGGAGGTCCGCTCAGTCGTACCTAAATACTGTTCTGGAAGTTCTCTCTTGACCCGTTCGAGTTCCTCTTTACGCCATGAGGACGTGGTGAACAAATAGCTCCAAATCTCCCGATAGAGATCAATCTTTTCATATTCTAGGCCTTCACCGCCATTCAGTAGCTTAGCTACATCTTCTTTGATGCTGAAAACGAAAGGATCAAAGGCGAAGGGGCGTGCCTGTCGACTAAGCGGCTGAACCGTTTCATGCAGCTCTTCTGCAAGATCGACGGCCAGTGCATAAAAGACACGGATCGTTTGCGTCTGATTTTTGTGTAACTGAATCATTCTCAGTGTCAGTTGCATCGTACAAAATTGCGTAACAAAATGATAAAGTAGCTTCCATTCCCGTTCCATGGGGGACTTGGAGCTGAGACGTTTAAAGTAGGTCTGTATATGGTTTTCAATCACGTAAGTTGGTGCGCCTATATGAGGCTCTACTTGTTCCGTGAAGGTAACGTTCACGAATTGCTTCCATGATGGATAGCTTTTATCTAAGATAATGGATTTCTCCTCTACTTGTTTAAGTAATTCACTTGCCCGCTCTACTTGCTGTAAAGCTTGGGTGGGTGTGGTATTCTTTGGTGTGTTCCATTCGCTTAACCAATCGGAAACACTAGCGTATTCCGAATACGCAGAAAAGAAAACCGCCATTTGATGCCGGCAAATAAACCTGGAATCACATGTACAGCTTCCATCCTGAGGGAAGAGAAGATTCAATCTTGCCTTATAGCGAGTGACATCCTGCACCTCAGCAGTAATTGTATCCACCGCTTCCTCTTTAAGATCAACAAGCCCTTGACGGTACAACTGAAGCCCTTGATTTACCACATCCGAATCATCTGAATTCCCGGCCTCCAAAAATCCCGCTAGTCGCTCCCCAACAAACAACAACTCCCGCTCCATACTCTCCTCCTCTAGGGGTCAGACCCCATTTCGCAAAATTATATTTTTGTATTATCATTGATCTATCAGTACTTTAACAACACCGGATAGGGGTCAGACCCTATTTCCCGGTATAGGAAAGGATGATGGCTTATGCCTCGTAAACCTTGGCAATGGTACCCTGGTGCGATGTATCATATTGCAAGCTGTGGCAATCGCCACAGTGACATTTTTTTTTAGATGATAAGGACCGACTTCGTTATCTGCATCATGTAGAGGAAACGAAAGAAAAATATTTCTTCGAGCTTCATAGCTATTGCCTCATGACCAATCATGTTCATCTTCTCCTCAAAACAATGCAGCACCCCATCAGCGATATTATGCATAAGCTGAACTCCCGCTATGCTATCACCTTCAATAGGCGTCATGACCACGATGGACACCTTTTCCAAGGACGTTACCAAATCGATCGAACAATTCACTGGTAAAAGCCGTTATATTCATTTAAACCCTGTAAAAGCCAATATCGTCAAAAACCTCGCTGAATATAAGTGGAGCAGCTATAAAGCCTTCCAAATGGGGAAACCAAACATGCACGTCAACCCCACACAAATTCTTTATTACTTTCAAACCCCACAAAACGGCGAAAAATACGTAATGAGGGGGTCAGACCCTATTTCCTATCCATAAAAAAGACCAGAAAACCTTTAAAAGTACAGGGTTTCCGAGCAACCGGATAGGGGGGTCAGACCCCATTTCCCGAGTGGTTTTTTGAAGCATCTCTTTATTATACTTCATTTTGGCTTGGAATTTGAAATAGAGGAATACAGGTTTTGGAATATGGACATGAGAGCTTGTGTATATGCTTTGTAAATTCGTAAATGTGAAGAGCCATTCCCGTGTGGGAATGGCCATTTACTATAGTCTTAGTTTATTTTCATTTCATTTTTCCAACTATCCAGTCTTTTGTTGATAAATGTAGCAAAGGTATGATTCTTTTGTAACGTGAATAGAAATGCAGACTTTTCTAGATATTCCTTTGCTTCTTTATAGTTTCCTACCAGTTCAAGGTTGTAGCCTAAATGGTAATGTAAATCGGCTAAAGCATATAATTGATCATGTTCCAAGCACCATTTTATTGCATCGCGGCAGCATGTAATAGACTCTTCATATCGGACTAGTCGCGTTAACACTCTACCAAAATTATAGGATAAACGTGTCTTTAGCGTCTTATCTGTAAGAATAGGAAGGGCTTTTAAATGATCTAGTGCCTTCTGAAGCAGGGCAAACGCATTTTCGTATTGTTCTTCGGCGACGTACATCACGCCGAGACTACTTAAAATTTCGAGCTCCCGTTCCGAATAAATTTTATCCGTGGTATGAGTAATAGCAATGGCTTGTTTAATAAAATCAATAGCTTTATCGAGATCTTTATTTTTTTCGTATTCATAGATGCCTTTGTGCCAAAGAATCAACTGATGATTCTTTTTGTTCTGAAGAAAAAGTGGACTGTTTTCCTCAGTCTTCACAATTTGTTGCATTTCCTCATAATTTCGGGTTCTTCTCGCTATTTTTAGTTGATGGATCACTTCTTCTACGTAATCCAGTCTAGGAGTCATGCCAATATCAAAAAAATAGTTCACATCCACTCCTAAGCGTTGAGAAATTAGATAGAGAGTGGATGCGTATGGATAGACATCACCTTTTTCAATCTTGCTAATCTGTGCTTGTGTACAAATACCGGATGCTAACTCTTCCTGTGAAAGTCCGATTTGTTTGCGTAGCTCTTTTATTTTTTGTCCAACTGCAAAAAAATCCATTTTGATTCTCCTTAAAATATGCCTAGAGTTATATTTTGTTATGAAAAATCGGTAAAAGCTGTATGTACCTGTCCTTAACGGTTTAAATAGATTCTGTAGTCGATTTATATGATTTTAAGAAGTGTGGTTAAATATAACTATAGAATTAATTTCTATTTTAACCAATATTTTTTTGTAAAAAAGGAGGAATGACCTATGAAAAAAAGTACTAAAGCATTAGTCGTATCTTTTCTTATCATCGCTGCTTTTGTGATTGTTCCAAACGAATTACCAGGCCTTTACGCAGAACTTCCAGGCTTATATAAATAAGAATCGAACTATAATTTTGCTCTTCTTAGCATCTTCATTCGAAGATGTTTTTTTTTTGTTCTTTTGTAGATTATTCTTTTGCGCATATTCCTTTAGTTATAATTATCTATGAATTGGGAATGAAAGGTCCAATTGGTACGTGAAGAAGAATCGTAAGCGTAGTTTGGAACACCTATTTCCTTTTATTAATTTTGTTATAGTAAAAATAACAAAACGGAGAGAGGTGTAAGGTTAATGATTGATATTAATATGAAAGTTCAGCCCTCTTTTTATGATGAAGAATGTGCCATTGTGTTTTCTTTTTATTTTGATAAGGCAACCAAAAAGATTGGTGAAGCTGTGGTATACACATGCAAAAAATCAAACGAAAAAGGATACAACCAAGATCATATAGATACAGATATACAGGAAAAAATCGCTTATATTAAAGAATTTTCTATAGTAGATGAATATCAGGCAACATCTATGGAGAAAATTCAACATTTTTTGGACGTAATCGGTATCAAAAAGTGCGTAAGGCACAACCCTCTGGAAAATGAAATTGCATTTTAAACGGTAAAAACTCATGACACTTATGTGTTATGAGTTTTTACCGTTTAATTGAGATTTTTGAGCATTCATTTTCACTTTTTTCATGAATTCGCTCATTCGTTTTCTATCACTTGGCTTTGAGGTATTAGCTTTTCCATTTCATCTAAAACGTGAATTTGACGGATAAGTAGAGCCCTATAAAAAGATAGTTTGGGGAAAACTTATATTATTCCTATAGTTATATTTTCATCTGAAAAGCTCAGTATAATAGAATTCCTTACTATCTAATACGTAATAATGCTTAAATAAGATAAATTTTCACGTTTTATTCTACTAAAAATAAATGCTAAAATGGTCCGAATATCGGATTTTCATTAGAAACATCAGTTTCTAGTACCCTAAAGTGAAGAGAGTTGAAAGACTCCCTTCGATTGCCCCCAGGCTCCTGCTTGGGGGATTTTTTTTGTTGTTGGCGGATACTTTGTCCACTTTTTTACAATATGTTTCGTTTTGTTTTTGTATGCCTGGGTAAAATAAGAAACAAGATGAATTTAACCTAGGCCATCCCAGTTTAAGCGGAGGAATAGATGATGGATGTGATAAATAATAAAAATGATCTTACAAGGCGTTCCTTTCAGCAGTTCATCTTTCCATTCACACTTGAGGGAAATAAGATTGAAACTTTTGTGAAAAATTTGCTTGAGGACAATTTCGTATTTTTGAACTTGAAAGATATGAAACATCAAGGTGGATTTTACGGAGACCACAAAGTTTTACACCGTAAATTAGAAAAATACTTTATGCCGTACATTGAGCCGATTTTGTTTCCAAGCAGTTCAAAGCAGAAAGAAGGATTACGACGTTTTACAAAAAAACTGGATATTCGGTGCACCTTCGAATCACCGTATTTAAATACGCCTTTTTTTATAGATGAAAAAATGTATGTAATTAGCTACATTGCACTCCCAGAGAATCGTAATATTTCTAAAAATGATTTGTACCGTGCCAGTGAGCTGAATGGGTATGATAGTGATGGTGAGCCCTATATCGGTGCATCAAATCCAGATTACATCGAACGGTATTATCAGGAAAGGGTTTATGACAGGTGGGCGAAGGAAACCTATTATGTAACAAGCGTGTACAATTTTGCCTGTGTAACGAAAGCGACAGGCAAGCTGGGGCAGGAACTCGCAAGCGAAATGTACGGTCAGCACTTTTATGCATTGTTGCTTTACCTCTATTATAAAATAGTACTTCTGAAATTGGCACATGAACACTCCCGAATTGATGTGGAAAAGGACCAAACAAGTACAGAACAGCTAATCTTCATGATCACCGAGTTTTCCGCAAAATACTTATTTACCGAAGTCAACAGTACGGCCACTGGGAAAGAGCTATTTAAAATGACGGGGGAAACCTTTAGGATTGCCCCGCTTTATAAAGATTAAAAGAAACACTTTCCTACCTCTATCAGAATCAGGAAAAATCAGCTGGGAAAAGCAGTAATTATCTCTTGCAAATCCTCACGATTTACACCGTTATCTCCGGAATTTTCGGAATGAATCTATATATTGAAGATTGGAAAGGGAAATTAACATGGAAAGAGTATATGAATTACACCATATATGAATGGGTGGCTGTCTTTGTGACGACAACTGGTCTCGTCATATCCAGTGTCTTGGGTTTTTTCTTCTTAAAAAAATGGCTGCAAGAGAAAAGAAGTCGAAAAAAGAAAATGCTTTAATTTGTAGGAGTCCTGTACTTAAGTGCAGGACTTTTGCTTTAGCATAAACATGGGGAATTAACAGAATGAAGAAATTAGTCATACAAATTCCCCTATTTCTCTAATACTTTGATAAACTATATGTATATCATTCTAACTATTCATTAGGAGGAAATTATGAAGAAACTAGCATTAGTTTCCAGCTTTTTGTTGATGAGCGTTATGTTTTTGGCAGGCTGCTCGGATGAGCCTAGTCCAGAAGAGCGCTTTGCGGCTTACACGAAGCTTTGGAATAAACAGGATTATTCGAAGATGTATGAGTATCTGTCATCTGATACGAAGGAAAAAGTCAGTGCAGATGAATTTGCGAAGCGCTATGAAAAAATCTATAAGGGCATTGAGGTCGACCAATTAAAAGTGGACTATAAACAGCCAAAAGAAGAAAAAGATCATAAAGATGCTAAAAAAGTAAATCTCGCCTATACAGTTGATATGGAAACAATGGCGGGAGCGATTAGCTCTGACCATAAGGCAACCCTTGTCAAGGAAGAGGGAGATGAGGAAGATAAGTGGTACGTCAAGTGGGATGAAAGCTATATCTTCCCTGAATTAGAAGCTAATGAAAAAATTTCAGTTGAATCGTACCCGGCAATACGCGGGGAAATTGTCGATCGAAATGAACGTGGTCTTGCAATGAATGGTAACGTTGCAGAAGTGGGAATCGTACCAGAGAAAATGGCCAATGAAACTGAGACAGTTAAGAAGGTTGCAGGAATTCTCAACATGTCAACGGATGAAGTGAATCAGAAATTGAACCAATCATGGGTGCAGCCTGGCTATTTTGTGCCTATCAAGAAAATGTCATCCGATAACACTGCAACCTTGGAAAAATTGTTAAGCATTGCTGGGGTCTCGGTCAATAATAGAGAGGATCGTATATATCCCTATAAAGATGCTACCGCCCACTTAATCGGATATGTCGGTGAAGCGTCGGCGGAAGACCTGGAAAAATTGAAAGGCAAGGGATATACAGCCAGTGACGTTATCGGCAAGCGTGGTCTCGAGGAAATTTTAGAAGAACGTCTAAAAGGAAAGCCAGGCGGTAAAATCTATATCAAATCAGAAAATGGCGAAGAAAAAGTCATAGCTGAAAAGCCAGCTGAAGAAGGAGAAACAATTACATTAACCATTGATGCTGAGCTTCAAAAGGATATCTTTAAGCAATACAAAAAAGAAGCAGGGTCAGCTACAGCACTTGACCCAAAGACCGGCGAAACGCTGGCACTTGTCTCAAGCCCTTCATTTGATCCTAACAAATATATATACGGAATAACAAAAGCGGAACAAAAAGCGCTTGAAGAAGATCCGGATAAGCCGCTTCTGAATCGATTCAGTTCAACCTTTGCACCTGGTTCAACAATTAAGGCAATAACTGCGGCGATAGCTTTGAAAAATGGTGTGGATCCGAATGAGGCAATCAATATCCAAGGGAAAACGTGGGCCAAATCGACTTGGAAAGACCATTCCATCACGAGAGTAGCTGATCCCGGTGTAGCAATCGATATGGAAAAAGCGTTAATTTATTCAGATAATATTTACTTTGCCCAAAAAGCACTTGGCCTTGGTAAGGACAAATTCACAAGTGGACTCAAAGCATTTGGATTTGATGATCCATTGGACTACGACTACCCGATCAAAGCATCGAGCATCGGTAAAGTCGACAGTGAAGGGCGCCTGGCAGATGCTGGATATGGCCAAGCGCAAGTTCAAATGAGCACGCTTCATTTGGCAATGACGTACTCAGCCTTCTTAAATGAAGGAAACATCCTTAAGCCTTCGTTAATAACAGGCAATAACACAGAAAAGAAAATATGGAAAGAAAAAGTCATATCAGCTGATCAAGCGAATCAGATTACTAAGATGCTGACACAAGTCGTGGAACATCCTAAGGGGAGCGGTCATGGCATAAATGACCTTGGCATCAAAATCGCAGCCAAAACGGGAACCGCTGAAATAAAGGCTTCCAAAAACTCCAACGGAACAGAAAACGGCTGGTTCGTCGCCATGGACACGGAAGATCCAGAACTTCTTATGGCATGGATGATCGAAGATGTAAAAGGACGCGGCGGGAGCCATTTGGCTGTCGATCAAATGAAACCGATCTTGAAGAAATATTTGAAATGAATAAGGAAAGGCACCTACTGGTAGTAGGTGCCTTTTTTATGTATCTATATTCCTATTACAAATTGATAATATATAAAAACAATACTCTTTTAAATATTAATAAATAATAAATCATCACAAATTATAGTTAGTTAATAGAGGGATAATTGGAAGTAATAACAAAAACTTTAACTTAAAATTATTATAAAAGAGGTAGAAATTTCAAAATTATTATATTATTGTAGATTTACAAGGATAAATTGGTAAAAAATGATTGGGTTTATATAGTTTCATAGAACTGGTTTTAACATTGTTACTTATAATAGGAATTGTGAAGGGGGTAATTAGTGCTAAAATGATTTGTTTTGTAAGTCGTTGTTATTTTTTACTCTATTAGTACCTTGAGCTCTATTTTAGATATTTGAAGGGAGAACACTTTCTATATGAATAAAAAGAAAGCAATTAAACTAGCAACGGCAACTGCAATTGCAACATCAGCATTCACTGCTGTTGCACCAATACAATCCGAGGCGTCTACTAGCATTGCCACTCAAGTTAAAAATGCAAAAGCAGCAATGAAAAAACCATTTAGCACTTACTTCGACGCTAAAAAATTAGCAAATGTGACAACTGTTGAAAAACAAATTAAATCTGCTAAAAAAGCTTACACGAATGTGAAGGATTCAATAAAAAATTCTAGCAATAGCAAAGCTAAGAAAGATGCTTATTACAAAGAACTTAAAGATTACGAAAAATATATCACACGTGCTGAAGGCTATGTAAAAGGCTACAAAGCAGCTGAAAAAGCTAAAAAAACTCTTAATAGTGATCTTACTAAACTAAACGCTGCTGCGATTGCTCAAAAGCCAACAGATGTTAAGAATAAATACAATGCTCTTGATGCTTCTGTTAAAAAAACAGACAAAAATATTAAAGACACTGTATATGGTGCGAAAATTGAAAAACTTCTTTACGCTCAATTCACAGCAGCTACTAAAACTGCTTTACAAGGAGAAATCAAAGCATACTACTACTACGAAAAAGCAGAGTACTGGTTGAATAAAGGAGATACAAAAGCAGCGGCGGATAGAATTAAAACTGCTTCGAAAATTAAAGTAGACACTAAAAAAGACTTAGGCAAAGCAATTCAAGTATATGCAAAAAAAGTTCAAACTAAATATGACCAAGCAACTGACAAAGAAGCACCAAAATTCACTTACAAAGGTGAAGTTAAATTCGAAGTAGAAAATGGAGCAGATTTCAAGCTTCCTAAAGTAACAGCAGAAGACAAGCTTAATAAAGTGTACGTAACATACAAAATTAAAGGGCCAAAAGGCGCGACTAAAATTGATACTAAAGTTGCCGGAGTATACAAAGTAACTTACACAGCAACTGACGCTAAAGGTAACAAAGCAAAAGACTTAGTAATTACAGTTGTAGTTAAAGAAGCTACTGTTAAAGTTGAGAAAGTAAGTGCGATCACTTCTAAAACTTTAGAAGTTAAATTCAACACTGCTGTTGATGATACAAAAGCATTATTTGAGTTGAAAAAGGACGGACGTAAAGTTAACTACTCAAAAGTATCTTTCAGCGAAGACAAAAAAACAGCAACAATTGAACTTACATCTAAAATTACAAAAGGTGAATACTCTGTTAATGTATCTGGTTTAGTCCAAGGTAAAGTAGTTTCTGGTTCAGTTAAAACAGAAGATGAAAAAGTAAAAGGTATCGAAATCCTTTCTGAGAAAGCTCCAATTATCGGTGGGCAAGTTAGCATTGGATATAAGGTTGTTAACCAATATGGTGAAGATGTAACAAAATTTGAGACTGTTGAAGTAAGTGTCAAAGGAGCTAAAGAAGTTTCAAACACTGATGGTCAACTCGTATTAACTAAAGTTGATGGAGCGAATGACCTGAAAGCAGGAGACGAAATAGAGGTAACATTAATTCACAAAGCTACAAAAACTTCGGCAAAAAAAACTATTACTGTTACTAATGAGAACTTTGAATTAACGGTCATGCATACAAATGATACACACGCGCATTTGGATAATATCGCTAGGCGCATTACAGCTATTAAAGAAGTAAGAAAGGAAAACCAAAACTCATTGCTTTTAGATGCAGGAGATGTCTTTTCTGGAACACTATATTTCAACCAATATACTGGGCAAGCTGATCTTGAGTTCATGAATTTAATTGGATATGATGCTATGACTTTTGGGAACCATGAATTTGATCTTGGTACAGAAAAGTTGGCTGATTTTGTTAAAAATGCAAAATTTCCATTTGTAAGTGCAAATGTTAACTTTTCGAATGATACTTATCTCAAATCTTACTTTAAGGGAGAAAGCACACAAACGGCAAAAAGCGGTGAAATATACAGCAGTATCGTGAAGAGTATTGATGGTGAAAAGGTTGGGATTTTTGGTCTTACAACTGCTGAAACAAAAGATATCTCAAGCCCGGGAGCGGGGGTTGAGTTTGAAGAATATCTTGAAAAATCCCAGCAAACCGTTAATAGCTTAGAAAAACAAGGCGTTAATAAAGTCATTGCACTTACCCATCTTGGCTATAATGATGGCGGTGGAGATAACGATTTGACTCTAGCAGAAAAAGTAAAAGGAATTGATGTAATTGTCGGCGGACATTCCCATGATAAATTAGAAAAACCAATTGTTGTTAATACAGAAGCAGGAGCAGAGCCTACTGTCATTGTTCAGGCTAATGAATATAGCAATTATCTAGGGCAATTGAATGTAGAGTTCGATAAAGATGGAAAAGTTATTGCTAATGATGGTAAGTTAATAGATTTAAATAAACAAAATGCAGATAAATCCTATGTTATTAAAGATGATGAGGAAGCGTTAAATATCCTTAATACCAAATACAAGCCAGCGGTCGACGATATGCAGAAATTTGTTGTGGGCATTGCTGATGTAGACTTAATTGGTGGAAATCCGGCAGCACGTACAGGGGAAACGAATCTGGGTGACTTTATTGCAGACGGAATGCTTGCAAAAGCACAACAATACAAACCAGGTACAGTCATTGCCCTTCAAAATGGTGGTGGTGTTCGTACTACAATTAAGGCAGGAAACATTACATTAGCAAACATTTTTGAGATTCTTCCTTTTGGTAACTCATTAGGAGTAATGGATTTAAAAGGTTCAGAGATTAAATCTGCCCTTGAATTCAGCGTGAAGGATGCTCCTGCTGCATTTGGCGGTTTTCTGCAGGTTGCCGGACTACGGTTCGCATATGACCACACAAAAGCCACCGGATCTCGCGTGCAAAGTGTGGAAGTATATAAAGATGGAATGTTTGAAGAATTAAAAGATGATGAAAATTATCAGGTTGCTACGAATATTTTCACTGCTAAAGGCGGTGATGGTTACACAATGTTCGCAAAAGCATACAGCGAAGGACGTGTAAGTGAGCTGGGCTTTGTTGATTGGGAAGTGTTGCAAGATTATATCAAAGTACAGAAAGACCAAAAAATTGCCCCAGCTCTTGAAGGACGTATTATCGATGAAGCTAAAACAGAAGTGAAGGCAAGTGAGTTCAATGGGACAGCAGAGAACCCTAAAACTCATAAAGGCAGTGTAGTAGTCGATATAACAGGAGTATCTAGTCTCGAAAATGCTATAATCACAGGAAATCTTCACTTGAAGGGTACTGACGCTGATAAGGTAGTTCTTAAAAATGTAACTGTTCTTGGTGACACATATTTCATAGACTAATCGTTTTATGGAAGGCCTTCTAGCAGCTTTGCTGGAGGCTTTCCTTTGGCAAATATATTAATTATGGAGAGTGTTCAATGAAAAGAAAGAATTGGAAAATAAAGATAAACCTTATTCTAATTTTCACATTGATATTAAGCTTTTTTGCACCAATGAATTCTATCGTTACGAAAGCTGCTGAGCCAATTACTGTTGCAGAGGCGATTGCAAATAACTCAGGCACTGCAACTGTGCAGGGTTATATCGTGGGGTATACAACAGGAACAAACAAATATACTAAAGACCCGGCAAAATTTGCAGGAGATACAAATCTAGCAATTGCCGATTCTCCTGACGAAACAGATCCAAGTAAAATAATACCTGTAGAATTGAAAAATAGCGGTACCTATCGGGCTACTTACGGACTAAAGACAAATCCGGGTAATGTGGGTAAGAAGGTGCTTTTTACCGGAACTCTCACAGCCTATTTCTCAGTATCGGGCCTAAAAGATTTATCTGCGGCGAGCTTTATTGAAGAACCTTCTCCTAATAAAGTAGAAGCTGTCAAGGCCAGTGTAGCTGCTGGCGGGGTAGTAGATGGTACAAAAGTATCACTCTCCTCAGGTACTGAAAATGCAACCATTTATTATACAATTGATGGTTCAACTCCTACGAGTTCAAGCACTCAATATACAGAATCAATAACTATTACAAAAGACATGACAATTAAAGCAATTGCTATAGCATCAGGTTTGGCTAATAGCGATATCGCATTGTTTGAATATAAAATTATATCTATTACATCAATAGCCGAGGTAAGAAAAATGACCATTGGCAGTTCAGCCCTTACTACTGGAGTCGTTACGGCCGTTTTTACATCAGGCACTAACAATACAGTCTATATCCAGGATGACACAGCTGGGATTGTTATTTATGGTTCAGACCTAGCGGTTGAGGCAGGAGATAAAATCAGCGTCAAAGGAACGCTGGCTGATTATAATACACTATTGGAGTTAAACGTTCAAAAAGCGGACGTAACTATTCTTAAAAAAGAAAGTATTCCTGTTGCAGAAAAATTGACTGCGGCTCAATTTGAAGAGAGTAAGGAAGCTAAGCTTGTAACGGTGAAAGATGTAACAGTTGAGTCTGTTTCAAACGGAACCTTTATTGGAAAAGATGGGGAGGGAGAGTCCCTTACATTACGCCCTCAAGATGCAACGCTTCTTTCAGTCGGTACAACATATGATTCAATTACAGGTGTATTGGGATCATATAAAGGCGTGTATCAATTAATTCCAAGAAGTGCATCTGATATTATTCAAGATGCAAATAAAGTACAAGCTGTAGTTGCGACACCTGGTACAGGATTTATTAAAGCAGGTGAAACTGTCACGCTGGCCTCAGGAACAGCTGACGCAACAATCTATTACACAACAGATGGACAGGAGCCTACGAAAAGCAGCGCTGTCTATACCAAACCAATTACAATCAAAGAAGCTACGACATTAAAAACTTTTGCCGTAAAAAGTGGCTTAACGGATGGTAACATCTCTACATTTACTTACACTATTTCAAAAGGTGATGTCCGAATTCATGATATTCAAGGAGCTGGACATACTTCTCCATATTTAAATCAAAATGTAACAGATATAGAGGGTATTGTCGTATCCACGATTGATAATAATAATTTCTTTATTCAGGATCAAAAACCTGATAATGATATAAACACTTCAGAGGGAATTCTTGTGTATAAAAGTGCCAATGGCGTTAAGGTTGGCGATGTCGTCAAAGTAAGCGGAACGGTAAAAGAGTATGTGATGGAGGGATATTCCGAAAAAGCAACAACGGATCTTCCGGTAACAGAAATTAGTGCATCCGCGATTACGGTTGAATTAAATGGACAGGCTTTACCTGACCCAATTGTAATTGGCAAAGACCGTACCCCGCCAACTGGGAAGATTGATAGTGATGGATTGACTGTTTTTAATCCAGCAGTTGACGGTATTGATTTTTACGAAAGTTTAGAGGGTATGCTTGTTCAACTTGAGAGTCCGAAGGTTGTGGCACCACAGGAGTATGGGGAAGTTGTTGTAATTCCTAAGAATATGGAAACTTCTACTTCTGCTGGTGGAGTCAAGTTCACCGAAACAGATGCCCACCCAGAAAGAATTCATCTGAAATTTGATGACGATAAATATGTAGCGAAAACCGGCGATAGTTTTAATGGAAGTATTACAGGAGTCGTAAGCTACGGTTATAGTAACTTTAAAGTGTTGACAAATAAGGCCAAATTACCTGATCTACAAGATGGGGGAACGAAGCGTGAGGTTACTTCTATTGAACCGGATGCGAAGAAGCTAACAGTTGCCTCTTATAATGTGGAGAATTTTTCAACTAAAACAGACAATGAAAAACTAACGAAATTAGCTAAAGCCATTGTACAGAACCTGAAGATGCCAGATATTATCGGTTTAACAGAAATGCAGGATAATGATGGTGAGACTGATAGTGGTACTACAGATGCTACGGAGAGCTTTAAGAAGCTGGTTGCCAAGATTCAAGCAGAAGGTGGACCAGAGTATCTATTCACTGATATAGCTCCAGAAGATAAGCAAGATGGTGGAGCACCAGGTGGAAATATCCGAGTAGGTTTCTTGTATAAAAAAGGTACTGTTTCGCTTACTGAAGGAACAAAGGGAAAAGCTACAGAGTCGGTCGGCTTTAACGATGGCAGGCTTACATTAAACCCAGGCCGAATCGATCCGACTAATGCAGCATTTGCTTCAAGCAGGAAGCCGTTAGCAGCCCAATTTGAATTCAACGGTGAAAGTGTTATTGTTGTTGCCAATCACTTTAATTCGAAGGGTGGAGATCAGCCTTTATTTGGGAAAAACCAGCCGCCAGAACTAAAAAGTGAAGTTCAGCGTCTTAAGATTGCGAGTATTGTTAACAGCTTTGTTAAGGATATTAAATCAAAAGATGCTAATGCAAATGTTGTTTTACTAGGAGATTTCAATGATTTTGAATTTTCTAAGACACTAACTGCATTAAAAGGCAGTGAATTAACAAACATGGTTGAGAAGGTTCCTTTTGAAGAAAGATATTCTTATACGTACCAAGGCAATTCTCAAGTTCTGGATCATATTCTTGTTTCTAATAATATTGCAGCAGAAACTAAGGTGAATATCGTCCATATTAATTCATCCTTTACTGAAGCTGATGGCCGCGCGAGTGACCATGATCCAGTCCTGATTCAAACAGAATTAAAACCAACACAAACACCACAGCCACAAAAAGTATATGACTTGGTTGGATTCACAACAAAAAAATTGGTAGTTGAAACACCTAATTCATTGGTCAAACTTGATGCGACTTCGAATATCAAAGAAGGAATCTGGCTAAAGACAGATACGACTCTATCTGGTGAAGGTCTGAAGAAAACGAAAATCATAATCAGTCCAATAAAAAAGGAAACTGTCATTGATTTCTCAGGTGCTGAAGTCAAGGAAGTGTTGATTGATAACAGTAATGTAACAGAAATCAGGGGAGCAGAAAATGTTCAAAAATGGATTTTTACAGAAGGTATGGATGTTTCTGGTATAAAATTCTATAATGCAAAAGGAGAAGCAATAGCTTCTCCTTTTATTCCAAAAGAAAATCGTCCTCCGGTAATAATAAAGACTATCGATAATCTTTCCGTGAAAATTGGAGAAGAGGTAAGTGTAAACTTAAACAATCATTTTTCAGATCCAGATAGCGATGCACTTACTTATTCCACAACAATTGGCACGGTATCAGGGTCCATACTAACAGTTCCAACTAGTACGAAAGGTTCCTATATTGTTGCTGTCACTGCAAGAGACAAGTGGGGATCGAAAACAATTGCTACTTTCTCAGTAAACGTTACTGCCGACGATCAGCTTGAACCCTATTATCAAAAAGCTGAAGGTAAGACCGGGTCTGAATTAAAAACGTCATTACATACTATTATTAAGTCACAAACAAAATTGACATACGCAAAGGTTTGGGATGCAATTAAAGATACGGACGAAGATCCTAAGAACCCTAACAATGTCATTTTACTTTACTCAGGTAAGTCGGTGGCAAAAGCGAATAATGGTGGGAGCAACGGTCAATGGAATCGTGAGCATGTCTGGGCAAAATCCCATGGTGATTTTGGTACCAGTGTAGGACCAGGAACAGATATTCATCATTTACGTCCCGAAGATGTAACTGTAAATAGTGTTAGGGGACATCTTGATTTTGATAATGGCGGCAAAAAATATAGTGGATGTGAATGTTATTATGATACTGACTCTTGGGAACCACCTAACAGTGTTAAAGGTGATGTTGCGAGAATGATATTCTATATGGCTGTCCGCTATGAAGGAGATAACGGAGAAATTGATTTAGAGCTGTCAGATACAGTTAATACCTATCCAAAAGCATTACATGGCAAATTGTCCACTCTTTTAGAGTGGAATGAACTAGACCCCGTAGATGATTTTGAACGCCGCCGAAACGATGTGATATATGAAAGATGGCAGCATAATCGTAATCCTTTTGTTGACCATCCTGAATGGGCAAACGAAATCTGGAAAGCTCAGAAAATACAAGATATAAAAAAAGCAAGCTGATATATATTTGTATAGCTCATCGTCAATGCGGTGAGGTTTTTTTATACGTATGAACTCAGTGATATTAAAAACTTTTTTTAAACGTTAGTGCAATAAGAATAAGGAATTAAAAATGAAGCTATCAATGGGCTAGTTTTTGCATGTCAGTCTGATCTGGATGTGACTTTTCAAGAAACTTACCTTATATAAAAAGGTTAATGAAGAGTTTATCCAGAATTTAAAAGAGAAGCTCCAAATTCTTAGTGGTAAAAAGTTAGTCAAGTACCGACCTAGGATAAGGATGAATTTTATCAAAAAAATAGAGATTGCTATTCAAATAGAAGCAGAAAATGAAGAAGAATATTTTGATAGCTATTGCACTGAATATTCTGGAATGTCGAAAAACCATAGTTGTTACCAAAGTAAAATTTGTTGTGACCAATTTTCCGTTTTCTGTTTATCTTTGAATTGGTCAATATTAATAAAGAAATCTTTTGAATATCAGTCTAGATGTTGGAAAAGAAATGAGGATGAACAAAAATGAGAAGTTTGAAGTATATTTTTATTGCTTTCTTTATCATTTTTTCTACATTTCCTGCTCATAAAGCAGCAGCAACAGAAGAGCATACATCTATGAAAGTGAAACTAGAAAATTACTTAGGGAACCAAACAAGTGTCACACTAACGGCAACAGGGGACTATCAAACATCTGATAAAGAGGTATTTATTAAGGCAGATGAAGAGCTGACTTTGAAAGTAGAATCAGGAAAACTTGTGGTATACAAAAACTCCCAGAAGACAGGTATATTTACTTCCATTAGGGTAAATCCGGTTAAACAAGATTCTTTACTTTCCATTAATAACCGTTCGTATCCCGGTTCCTTGGAGTTTACAGTTGAGGGCAAGTATATTCGACCTATCAATCATGTTTATATTGAAGATTATCTAAAGGGCGTGGTTCCAAGGGAAATGCCGGCATTATGGCATAGCGAAGCCGTAAAAGCACAGGCAATTGCGGCTCGTACTTATGCACTTCGCTATCAATCTAAGGTGATTAATGATACGGTTTCCTACCAGGTATATGGAGGGGCTGACGGTCACTCCAACTCTAATTTAGCCGTGGAACAGACAACGGGTATGGTAATCAAGCATGATGGGAAATTAATCGAAGCACTCTTTTCTTCGAGTAATGGAGGCATGACTGAATTAAATTCTAATGCTTGGACAAGTGGAGAACCTCTTGCTTACTTGTCTATTAAAGAAGATTCATATGACCCGAAATTAAAATGGACGATAGCGCTGGATAAAAAGCAAATCGACTTAGCAAAATTCGATGTATCAAAGCCGGAAGATTGGTGGACAAGCGTACAAGAAAAGGATAAAACGATTGTTCCTAACCTGAAGACTTGGCTGCAAAGTAATGGCTATGCCAAAAAGGATATAAAAATAACGGAAATTCCTGTTCTAACCTTAACAGATAAAACATCTGGAGGCCGGGTTACGAAAGGCTCGATCCAGCTGAACTTTTATGTGAAGGATCTTACCGATGATAAGGGGAAATTAGTACAGCAAAATGTCACCCTAACGAATGTCGCGGCTTCAAAAATCCGGGCCATGGTGGGACTGGGTAATATGAAGAGTTATCTAGTTGATAATTCAACATCAACGGATCCAGGCAAAATTAAAATTGATGGATTAGGATACGGCCATGGAGTCGGACTAAGTCAGTATGGAGCAAAACACAGAGCAGAAGCTGGTCAATCCTATCAGGGGATTTTAGAATTTTATTATCCGAACACTAATATAGTGAGGGAATACAGCGGCGCTGCGGTTGGATCTGAAACTGATCCTGTTGTGAATAAAGATACAACGGCACCGAGAATAACTAGCGTGAAGGCGAAGGAAGACTATCTAAATAATAAGGTCAACATCACGTATGCTATTGATGAGGATGCTACTGTATCCATCATGATTAAAGATAAAAATGGCAAGGTGATAGCCACCCTAATTAGTAAGAAATCTATGAAAAAGGGAATTCAGTCGGCTACCTGGAACACGAAAGCCGTAAGTAATGGAACCTACACAGCGGAATTTACCGCAACAGATAGAGCCGGAAATAATGGTACTGTAACACAAGAGATTAAAGTAAATAAGGATACGACGGCACCGAATATCACAAGTATTGATACATCGGGAAATTACAGTACAGAAAAATCAAGCATTACTTATACCATAAGCGAACCTGCTAAAGTTACGGTACAAGTCAAGAACAGCAAAGGTAAAGTAATAGCCACCCCGACCAATGCGAAATCGCTGAAGAAAGGTAGTCAATCGGCAACCTGGAACTTTAAAAGTGTGTCCAACGGTACGTATACTGTGACGATCACAGCCAAGGATGCAAGTAATAATCAAAGAACGGTTTCAAAGAAAATCTCTATCAAGAAGACAACAGGAAAAGTGACGGCAAGTGTGCTTAATATAAGAGAAAAAACGAATACATCCTCTAAAATCGTCGGAAAGCTAAAGAAAAACCAAACCGTGACGATTCTGTCCCAACAAGGAGATTGGTATAAAATAAAGAATGGAAGCCAAATCGGGTATGTGTCAAAAATATATATCAAAAAGTAACTACTTTAGACGTCATATTGGCGTCTTTTTGAATAAGATGGTTTTATAGTGGCGGTTCCCAGGGAGTTTAACCAGTGGAGCGACAAATCCGGCATTCAAAAAAATCACCTTACAAAAAGTGGGCCGAAACATTCAATTTATGGTCTGGGAATATTTTGGACTAGGTTCTTAACACAATATAAACAGATCTTATGAATAATGTTGCAATAGGCACAGCGGAAATGTTTATCCGCAATCTCACGAATTTCTCTTGAATTCAGAAAAAATCTATCTTTTGACACAGTAGAATATCTGAAAAGAGGGATGAATAAATTCATTCCTCTTTTGTTTGATGTTGGCCAGGTGTAAATGGTACACGGGCGGCTTTTGTGATGATTTGCGATATATCTGTATTTTCAATGACTCCATCAAAGGCTTCGCTGCCTGGGCCTGTTGCGAAAACAGGAATCATATTGGCGGTATGTCCTCCTGTGGAACTGGCTGCCCGTACGCTACGGTCAGCTACTCCTGCTTTATAATACTTGGCAATTGTGCTTCCGATTTCCCAATCTATTTTATGCTGTGGATAGACAAGGGTTCTATTCTTTCTTACGTTATCAATGAATTGATGGACCTCTTTATTTGTAAGAGATATATGAGCATACTTTTTAAATACGGAAACGACACTTTCTGGATTGATTTCATTATTTTTATCGAAAGTAAGTTGCTTGGACATATATTCAGAAGAAACATTGATTCTTTTCAATGCATCGATATCCATTGTTTCAGAAGCAGAGGTACCCATCGTTTCATGGTCTGCAAGCACTACAATCAGGGTATCGTTTCTGTTCTTAGCCCAGTCTACTACTGCTTTTACCGTCTGATCAAATTCGATTGTTTCCTTCCAAATTCCAGTAATATCTGCAGCATGCTCAGTATGGTCAATGCGTGCACCTTCAGTCATTAAAAAGAATCCATTATTACCCTTAGACAAAATTTCGATTGCTTTGGTTGTCATTTCGGGTAGTGATGGCTCATGTGAATGAAATTCTTCTTTATCAAGCTTGAAATTCATATAGGTAGGGTGAAACAGTCCCAGAAGTTTTTCAGATTTTTGAACCGAAGCAAGTTCTTGCTTATTAGCCGTAACCCTATAGCCTGCTTCTTTAAATTTAGCGACTAAATCTACACCATTTTGCTTATCCGCTTCGAAATAACTGGCCCCACCGCCAAGAATAACATCGATACGATTATCAAAGAGTTGTCTCGCAATATGTGCGCCACCTGTCCAGCGGTTTGAAACACTGGCACCGAAAGCAGCAGGGGTGGCATCGACAACCATATTTGTTGAGATAATCCCGACTTTTTTTCCGCTTGTTTGAAAGGCATCCAGTATACTGTCTACTTCAGAACCATTTGAATCTACACCGATGGATTCATTGTTGGTTTTGACACCTGTGGCAATCGCTGAACCCCCAGCGGCCGAGTCGGTGACAAAATTATTAGCGGAATAGGTGCGCATCAGAGCGACATGCTCTAACTTTTCCAAATGTAAAATTCCTGTTTTTCCATATTCAAATTGCCTGGCAATGTCTATTGCGCCTAACCCCATGCCATCACCAATTAACAGAATGACATTTTTCGGAGTGTTTTGCGATTCCGCCTGAATAGGAGATGTTAAGCCAATAAGGCAGAAAAGAACGAGTAGTCCAATTTGATAAGGCCGTCCAAGTTTATGAATGAATTTTCTAGTTGTCGTATTCATATGTACTCCTCCATTTGATGTAAGTCTTTCTATTATTTGTTGAAATCCATAAAAAAACTCTTCCTTAATATCAGGAAGGGTTTAATCTTATATGCGGCTATATTTGGACGGATTGCACTTCGTCCAGATTTGAACCGGAATTATAGCTCTAGGATAGAACAGCGAACAGCGAAAACACTATTACTAGGATCTTACAAAAAGTGATAAAATCCTTTCACACTATCAGTTGCTACAAATGGGTAATGATTGATAAAGGCTCAATATATACCTATATATGATATAATTTTTCTAGTTGTACAATTGATATTATAGGAGAGAAAATCCTATGTTAACTAGTATGAGGAAGATATTTAATGAGAGTTCAAAAGACTTAAAACGAATCTATAAGCTTGTAGATAATGCGAATCAATTAGAGATTAAATATAAAAAATATTCGGATAATGAATTGAGAGGCATGAAGGATACATTTAAAAGTCTCCTTGCTTCTGGTAAAACCTTGATGGATATACAAGTTGATGCTTTTGCTGTGGTGCGGGAAGCAACCAGACGTGTATTGGGACTTCGGCACTATGATGTTCAGCTTATAGGTGGTTTTGTCTTAAATGAGGGAGCCATAGCTCAAATGAATACAGGTGAGGGAAAAACACTTGTTGCTGCCTTACCTAGTTATTTACACTCATTGAGAGGAAAAGGTGTTCATATTATCACGGCGAATGAGTATCTGGCACGCCGAGATAAAGAATTAATGGGTCAGGTTCATGAATTTCTTGGCTTGTCGGTTGGTTTGAATATTTCTAAAATGCAGCCTTCAGCAAAGCGTGAAGCCTATGCAGCAGATATTACATATGGAACGGGAACGGAATTTGGTTTTGATTACCTGCGTGATAATATGGTTTTTCGAAAAGAGGAAAAGGTGCAAAAGGGCCACCAATTTGCGATTGTCGATGAAATTGATAGCATTTTGATTGATGAAGCAAGAACGCCTTTAATCATTGCTGGAAAATCAAGTGATGGGGCGGAGCTTTTTCACATTACAGCGCAGATTATGAAGACATTAAATGAGGATGAAGATTATGAGATTTCTAACGAATCGAAAGCGACCTTTTTAACAGACCAAGGTGCTTCCAAGATTGAAAAAGCATTTGGAGTCAATAATTTGTATGACATAGAGCATCAGGAGTTATTGCATAATGTGTCACAGGCACTTAAAGCTCATGCCATTATGAAATTAGATGTGGACTATATCGTCAAGGATGGGGAGATTTCTTTGATCGATAAATTCACGGGCAGGGTGATGGAAGGACGTAGTTTTAGTGAAGGGCTTCAACAGGCCATTGAAGCAAAAGAAGGCTTGGAAATTTCCGAAGAGAATGAAACACAGGCTACTATTACAATCCAAAATTATTTCCGTTTATATAACTCTCTTTCAGGGATGACTGGAAGCGCTATGCCTTCAAAGTCAGAATTTTGGGAAACGTATCAGCTGCCTGTTATCGAAATTCCAACGAATATGCCTATTCGGCGTTTTGATGAACAGGATTTAATTTTTAAAGATGAAATAAGTAAAATCAATAAAATTGTTTCGGAAGTAAAACGAATTCATGGAGAAGGAAGACCAATTCTAATAGGTACGACTTCCATTGAAAAATCGGAAACACTGTCCGTTCATTTAGAGAGGGAAAGAATTCAACATCAGATCCTTAATGCAAAAACGGAAGAAGGCGAAGCGGGAATTATCGCCAATGCCGGGAAAAAAAATCAAGTTATGCTTGCTACGAACATGGCTGGAAGAGGAACGGATATTTTACTTGATGAAGAAGTTAAGGAATTAGGTGGTCTTCATATTATCGGGACGGAGCGTCACGAAAGCAATCGGATTGATATGCAGCTTCGTGGACGGTCCGGACGACAAGGGGACCCAGGTTCTACACAATTTATCATTTCCCTGGAAGATGAATTGTTTGATTACTATGATGAAGAAGAAATTGAACGATATATTAAGAAAGTCAAAACGGATGTAAATGGTATGGTTGTAGGCCCCGCTCCAGAAAAATTTGTAAAAAAGGTGCAGGAAACGATTCAGCAGATGTATCAATCAAGCCGTAACCACTTATTGAAATTAGAACATGCATTAAATGAGCAAAGTAAAATTATTTATTCGATGAGAGATAGAATCTTGAATCTCAATACTGACCAATTGTTCACCATTACTTTTGAATATATTGAGAAATACATCCGTCAACTCATTTTGAAATATTATCCAGAATATATGGAACAACCAAATTCAAAGGCTTTTATTGAAGAGCTCTCCTTTGTTTTAGCATTAGATTGGCAGGAAATTGACTTGAAAAATTTAGATGGGTCTGAAGTGAAAGCTAAAGCACTGGCTGCATTTGACGAGATAAAACCCATGATCTTAACATTTCAGGACAATGATGATTGGGTAAGCCAGCTTCGTGTATTTATGCTACAACAAATAGATATGAACTGGATAAGCCATTTAGGTGAAATGAATAGAGTGAAGGAAGGCATTGGTTTAAATGCCTACGGCCAACAGGACCCTTATATGTTGTTCGAAAAAGAAGCGCTTGATCAATTTGAACAGCTATTAGTCGACATTGAATCAAGTATCAGTACAAACTTTATGGAATTTTTTAAAAACCAATTGGATGATGAAGAGGAAGAACTTGAAAAGGAGGCTGAGAAGTAATGGGTCTATTTAGTAGAGGTCAGAAGGTAAAAGAAGCAGTGCAGATTAACACGGGAATAGCAGAAGATGCCGTATCTCCTGTTGATGCTGCAGTTAATACTTCCTTGGTTTTTCATGAGGAAGCGGATTTTTCCAAACAAGAAAGATATGTACTTCAGTTTCATCATCAACAGTTGCCTTCGATAAAACCGAATCAAATTTCTATCTCAGAAGTTCGGTTATCAAGGTTTGAAGAAGATGTAATAATTATGGCCTTTATCCGTAATACATTAGATAAGGCTGTAAGTTTTGAATTAGTGGATTTATTGTTGCTGGATGAAAATGGACAGGTTCTAGCGAAGAAGTCCTTCGATTTGACGGAAATGGGAGAAATACCAGCCCTTTCATGTATGCCGTGGAGCTTCATGTTTGAAGAGGAAGATATCCTAGTGGAGTCGATACCAGACAAAGGTTGGAAGATGGCATTTGAACTAAAGAATGAGGAATCTATGGAGCATGCGTTGGATTTGGCACCAATCTGGATAGAACAGCTTTCCGAAACTCAACGAGAGAATTTTCAGCGGCTTGTTGACGGACTGCCAAAGATCAATCAAGGGGAAGTTAATTTTATGGGACTAGAAGCTACTTTGAAAGAAAATAATCAATTAGCAGTCACCGTTTTGATTCGTAATGGAAGTGACAAACAGATTAAAATTGAAAAACTACCATTGATTGTAGAGGATGCCGATGGAGACCAAGTTTGCCAGGGTGGGTTTTCTCTTGAAGACTTTGAAGTGAAGGCGAATACAAGCAAGCCATGGACGTTCATTTTTCCAGGTGAGCTAGTAACAAAGAAAAATCCCGATTTAACACGTTGGAAAGTGTACCCACCAAGTTCTAAATAGTAATGCTGAAAACCCCCTCATTGTAATGAGGGGGTTTTGTATATGAGGAAATGAAGTCAGTATTATTTTAAGAGTTTATAAATTATCAAGTTTAGGAGTTATTCATTGGAGTTAAGAAAAAAACAGGATATTTTCTTTGCTTTTGTTTCCGAATATTCTAACTATAACACGTGTGTATTTTCTCATAAATGGTAACGATAAGTAATATCTATAAGTAATCTTATGTAAGCGGGTTTCTTAAAGAGCTTAATATGAAGAGGAAAGTGGCGGTAGCATGAAGCATAACCTAAACCGGCGATTGAAGGAGAGACTATTTGAGGTCTTATCTATATCCATCGTTGCCATACTTTTTATTTATACAAATGAAAAGATGGGGAATAATCTTTCTATCGGTATATTTACGATTATTCTCGGCGTCGCTGGATTTTTGGTCTATCTTAAGGAATGGATAACGAAAAGATTCATAAAGGGTACTATTTTTACAATCTTACTTCTTATAATTATGGCCTTTTTTCTTGGTGATATATGGTTTTACCGTTACTATTCAACACCTATCACTTCCTATATGTGGATGCAAAAAAGCAATCTAAATGGACTGGGTGAAAGCATATTCAGTATGGTGGAATTGAAGGACGCTGTCTTTCTACTGGTGGGCGTTCCAATTGCTGAATCATTTGCAAAGAAAATATACCCGCTCAAAGCTATGGCACTTGTACCGGCTGTATTATTTCTGATGATAGCGGGGCTGAAGCCAGTAAAAAATATTTTTATCGATCAGGTGGATATAACTCGACGTTATGAGGCGAATACCTTTTTGCGAAGTTGGGGTCCAATTGGTCATCATGTATTGGATACGTATGCCTACTTTGTTGATTCGGGAAAGTATGAAATGTCTCCAGAAGAAAAGAGCACCGTTTCTGATTACTTCGATAAAAAGAACCAGCAGGATCGTGCATATTCTGGCTCATTAGCAGGTAAGAATGTCATCATCATCCAAGTAGAATCATTACAGGCCTTTCCGATATTCCAAAAGAGCGCAGGACAAGAAGTCACGCCATTTATGAATAAACTAGCGAAAGCCGGTTTATACTTTCCTCATGTATATCCACAGACGGTGTTTGGAAACTCATCGGACGGTGAGCTGATTGTGAATACCGGTTTATATCCTTTAAAGCAAGGGGCGACCTTTTTCAGATTTCCTTACAACGATTTTCCGAGTCTTGCTAAAGAATTAAAGAAGAGGGATTACCAAAGCTATGCTTTCCATGGTGATGAAGAAAACTTTTGGAACCGGCAGTATGCATATCCTGCTCTAGGTTTTGATGACTATATCTCCATCGAGGATATGCAGCAGGATGAGATTATCTCGATGGGCTTGAGCGATCGTAGTTTTTTTAAACAAGGCTATGATTATTTAAAAGATAAACAAAATCCCTATTACGCTTTTTTCGTGACATTGACGAGTCATGTACCGTTTTCGCTACCAGCAGATCAGATAACATTGAAACCTGAAGTAGGAAAAGTGGGAAGTTATCTTACGAAATATTATGAAGCGTTACATTATACAGACTCCGCCATAGAGAAATTTGTAAAGAGTTTGAAGAAAAATGGAAAATTGAAGGACAGCGTGATTGTTATTTATGGAGATCATGATGGGCTATTTGTAAAAGATAAACATGAAGTTGAAGAGTACTACGGAATTAAAATTAGCGATGAAGAATGGATTGAAAAGTATATGCCCATTCCAGTGATTATTTATCAGGAGGATATTCAAGGGGGTACGATTGATAAGGTGGCCGGGCAGGTCGATATATTACCAACATTATATGATTTGCTTGGCATTAAAAGCTCTCCTTTCTTTGGAGAGACCATGCTTAATGGGGAAGATGGAGAAGCTCTGATATTAAAAGGGGATTATGGTACCCAAATGAAAATAAATGGAAAGGGGAGAGTAGAAGAGTTTTTACCAGAAGACCAAAAAGATGTGGATATGAGTGACCAAGTCATCCGTTCCGATTATTTTAATCAAACGATTGATTAATAAAGAAAAAATCTGATTTAAAGCGTTTTTGATATCAGAAAAAGAGGATGACTGATAAAAGCCATCCCCTTTCTTTATAATCCAAGATGTGTTTTTATTCGGTTTTGGGCTTCAAGTTTTGTTTCCTCGGAAACAATGTTATACCAAATTCCATCGATTTTTTGATTTTCACCTTCAAGTGTATATTGATCAATCTTTTTAAGTGACGATTTGTAGTTTTTTTGAATACTTAACATTTCATTGAAAGTTAAATTAGTTTCAACGTTCTTACCGAGGGCTTCAAATATATCGTCATAATTGGTAAGTGTGGATAGGCTTGCTCCTTTTTTCATGACGGCTTGTATAACTTGACGTTGCCTCATTTGACGACCATAATCACCGCGGGGATCTTCTTTACGGATTCGGGAATAAATTAAAGCCTCTTTACCATCCAAGTCTATAGTGCCTTTTTTAAAGCTATATCCTTTATAGGCAAGGTCCATATCATTATCTACCGTGACGCCACCCACAGCATTTACGATATCCTGAAAGCCCTCCATATTCATTTTGACGTAATAATCAATCGGAATATCTAAATAGGCTTCCACTGTATTTATCGACATATTCACGCCACCATATGCATAGGCATGGTTCATTTTATCATTCGTACCTTTACCGATTATTTCTGTACGTGTATCACGGGGCAAACTCAATAATTCAATGGATTCTTGTTTAGGGTTAATGGTCATAACAATCATCGTATCTGAACGGCCTTTGTCATTTTTTCTTTCATCTACTCCAAGTATAAGAAGTGAAAAAGGGTCCTGGCTTTTAAACTTGATATCATCTACACGTTTGTCCGTTTTATGCGCCGCGCCCTGCATAGTATGAATCGCACCTGCCAAGGATTGATAAACAGAGGCCGCATAAGCGCCACCACAGATGAAAAGTATAAGAAAGGTAAACCCTATTATTTTAAACGTTTTTCGTTTCTTTTTCTTGTTTTTATGTTCGGATCTCATCTTTATTCCTCCCTGAACCATTCCACTAAAATGGAAAGGTATGAAAAAGTACCTAGTTGGTATGTTTAACTATACCTGTTTTTTGTTAAGAATAGAATAGTTTCTTTTTGTACTTACAGTGTATTTTTACCTATTTCCATTCAAAAAATCGAAGGAGTCCTAGTAACAAGATTCCCTCGACTTCCTGTTATTGGAATATTATTGAGCGGCTGAGTCACCCTCTATTGCTTCAGGATCTGTATTTGAATCTCTTGACTCTACAATTGGTGGTTCGGGTTGTTCAGGCTCTTCTGGTTCTAGTTGTAGAAGCTCATCTTTAATGGCTTGCAGCATGTTCGCCAATCTAATCTCTGTGTTTTTGTAAGAGTAAGTAGAAATTAATTTTTCATAACTTGAGATATTAGCTTTGACTTCATCATAAAATCCGTTATTTAAATCATTTTCCATTTCTAATAGTAGTTCATATCTGGCTAAGTCATAGCCGATATTTTTCTTGCTAGTTTTAGCTGGGGTGATATATTTGGTTGTGGCAAGTTTTTGGACATCTTTACTGTACATTTTCTTGATTTTACTTTCAACTATTGTTATCTGATATATCAAATTATTATAGAGAGTAAGTGTTGTATCGTTTAAAGTTCCTGCATTTAAATAACCGGTAAGCTTCTTGTTAGCAGAGACGAGATCGTCACCTGCCTTAATTCCATTCATGTAGGCTAGGGAGTTATCTCGATAGGTTTTGGTCGTTTTTAATGCCGCATTTGGTTTTGTCCGATATTTCGCAGGAAGCTGGGCAATTGCTTTCTCTTGTTTTTTTATCTCTTTAACAGTTTGGTCATACAGTGCCTTATGGGGGCTTGTGACCGTCAATTTGTTTTGAGAGTAATAGTTTTTCAACTTTGCTGCTGTATTATTATACGTTTTAATATTCTTCGTTACTTTATCACTGGCTGCAATATTGCGCTTATCAAATAGCTTGTAGCCTTCTTGTGCTGTATATAGACCAATGCTTGCGTTTTGACTCCAAATTTTAGAATAATTTCTAAGAGGTACATTATTTTCCCCAACAGCTGGGGATACTTCAATGGTGAAGGCTGGTTTCTTTTCTACTTTGTTAAACCAATCACCGAAACCGCCTCCGGTCGATCTTGGTTTAACAAGGCCGTAGCCGGTTACTTTGCTTAATTTACTGGCATACTTATAATCCTGAGTATAGCGGCTCCCTGTTTGCTGATACTTCCAGAAAATAATTTGCCCGCTTGAATGGTACGAAATCGTCATTTCTGGATCGATTTTTTCAAAAAAAGAAGGTACGGCTTTAGTTTCGGACGCTGTCGCTACTTTAGCACCCTTGTAATCTTTATATGAGGGCGCTTTAGGGCTGTCAAGATTCTTCCAATTTGCATCATATTGTCTGTTTAAATATACTCCCTTTGCATTGGCTTTCCAACGTTTAAAGTTTTTGCTGCCATTATTCATTTTAATGATTTTTGAATGGTCTTTTGCAGGAAAGTATTTTAGACCAAATTGCTGCAAGGTTACTCCATCCGGATTGACCATTGGTATAAACCAAATGGTTGTATTATTGAGGAGCTTTTTGACATCATAGCTGTTGATTTTGGTGCCGCTTTTATAGGCAGCAGCATATTTGTCTATCATATTCATCGTGAGATTGGTAGTAATCCACTCACGGGCATGGTGAGACCCATTAATGAAAACAGTAGGATCCCCTTTTCCAAGAGAAACAGCATATATATTCCGCCCGTATCCAGATTTTCCAATAACCACTTTTTTGATGAAACCAGGATAAGCTTTTTCGAGCTTCTTAATATCGTTTAGCATCTTAGTGGTAGAGTATGTTTGATTCGGATTTACAATTGATGATTGTGCAAATGCAGATTCTGTGAATAGTGATAAAGAACCGCAGAGGATGACGAAAGAAAATAAAGATATACGAAATATTAACATGGTGTACCCCCCTTTTCGAGATAATAACAACCATAGATTAATATAGAATATACATTTTTTTACATAAAATTACCAGACTCTCAAAATGGAGTCTGGTAATAAATACTATAAACTTCTATAACCGATGATTCTACTTTTGAAGTATGAGTTTGAAACGGTATTGATTTCTATCCCCTTACTTGAAGAGGCATGAATGAACTGTCCATCTCCTAGATAAATACCCATATGACTAACGACAGATTTATTCGAACCAGTTGCAAAAAAGATAAGATCACCAGATTTCGGTGAAGTAACTTTTTTTCCCATATCATAATAAGTGGAAGAGGAAAGCCTCGAAACTTTATAACCTGCCTTTTTAAACGTATAGTAAATAAATCCACTGCAGTCGAAACCAGAGGGGGAAGCGCCAGCCCACGAATAAGGGGAACCAATTAATTTTTTTGCTTCAGAAACGAGTGTGTCTACCTTATTACCGGAATGTGGTGCATCAACTTTTTCATTGCTTTGATCTGTAGAGTCTGAATTGGCTGATTTAACTAGTTTTAGTTTCTGTCCTATTCTGATTAAATCGGACTTTAACGAGTTTATTGATTTAAGTTCAGTGACAGTTAAGTTAGTCTTTTTGGAGATTTTTGAAAGTGTGTCACCTTTTACTACAACGTATGTACCCGAAAGTTTTGGGGGCGATGTAACATTTGATGGTTTGGAACTGCTAGGTAAATCAATGGTAGTTGTAGTAGTGGAACTAGATACGATAAGTTTAGCACCTGCATAAATTCTATCGGATTTTAGGTTATTTAACTTCTTTAACTCAGCAAGTGTAAGGTTATGTTTGTTGGCTATTCTAGTTAAAGTATCACCAGAAACAATGGTATAAGTGGTTTTCTTGTTTTTTTCTACGGAAACTGAAGTAGACTTTGCTGTTGTGGTTGTTGTTGTTTTGGAGTTGGGTGTAATTAATTTTTGATTAATCTTCAATAGGTCCGTTTTCAAGTTATTAAGAAGTTTTAATTCTTTCACCGTAGTCTTATGTGTTTGAGCGATCTTGCTTAAGGTATCGCCACTTTTAACTGTATAGGTACTGGCAAGGGCAGGAGAAACAAACGTCGATGACAGAATAGCTAATGTCGAAAATGCGACTACACTCTTTTTCACGATTTTACACCTCAAATATGTCTTTTTCCCTATTCTATCAAATGAAATGGTGAAAATTATATTACATTTTTATTACAAGGGGAATATAGTAGTATTTTACTGGTTTATATTGGTGGGATATGAGTAGTATAATCTACAATATTTTCTATTTTATGAGTCTTTTTTCGCATTTTGCAGATAATGAAGATTTGTGCGATATGATGTTCTACGTTATAAATAAAAACGAAAAAAGGGTAGGTGGACGAAGAAGCGAATACCAAATGGAGGTTGATTCTGAAATTTGGATTTTATATTCCCATTTTCATAACATCCACAAAATGTATGAATTTACGTAAAAAACCACTCCGTATTTTACGGAGTGGTTGAATTTATGAATTACACAGCTCTATTTTTATCGAAAATCAAAATTTATCTACGAAATTTGATTTATATCCTCGAAAATCAAAATTTATCTACGAAAATTCAAATATATCTAATGATCATCTTATTTTGAATTGTGAAAGAGAAAATCTACTAACTTTTCACTTGAATTTCCAGTTGAGTATTGATTCCACTTTTTCTTAAAGGGCTCAATTTTTTCTATAGAATAATCAGCGTTCCGGATTTTTTCAAGGAGCTCTTCATTGGTAGATACGACCGGTCCAGGCATGGAAGAGGAATAATCCTCCCAAAACCCGCGCTCTTTCTCGTACTTTTCTAAGTCATAAGCAAAGAAAATCATTGGTTTTTCTAAATAAGAAAATTCAAATGGAATCGAAGAGTAATCCGTTATTAAAAGATCCGTGCTAATTAGCAGTTGGTTCACATGAAAATCACTATTGACTGGATATACGAATCCGGGAAATTTATGTTGTAAATCATGTTCAGCTTTTACAGCCGGATGCAGTTTCAGCAATAATGCGTAATTTTTGCTTTGCAGTTCTTTGTAGAGTAATTCTAAATTGAGTGCAATTTCTCCGGTGTTTAAGCCATCATTTCGAAATGTGGGAGCATATAATATGATTTTTTTATGCTCGAGCTCAGGAAACTCGGCTAACAACGCTCTACGTGAAGTTTTTTTAGATTCATCATTAAAGAAGAAATCGGTCCGAGGTATCCCGGTCCTAAGAATATGGGATTTCGGTAACTGAAAACTTTCCTGATAAATTTCTGCCATTTTTTCGGAGCCTGTCGTGACATAATCAAATTTTTGATATACTTCCAAAAATCTTTTTCTTGCACCAGCAGAACGACTTTGATTCGAAGGATCCTTCGATCCAAATTGCTTAATGGCACCGGCGGCATGCCATACTTGAACACAAGTCACTGTCCTTTTAAATGTAATGGTTGAAAGAAAACCAAAGTAATTATCAATGATAACCCATTTAGAAGTAGCTAGGTGATAAATCGACCGAATCATGGCGATTATATTTTTCGTTTCAAACGGAAGGACGATGGTTTTTCCATCGCCCTTCACTTGTATATGACTGCTCGATTTCATTAAAAATACTTTTTGAACAGTAAGGTTCTGCTTGTCCATTTCATCTGCAATGTACTGGCAATTGTCCCCGAAGGAGGTGATAAACGTTGTTTTGTTAGATAATGGAAATAATTTAAAGATAGAGAATAGCACTTTGAAGCAAAATAGATAAATCCCTATCGCGAATTCTTTAGCCATTTGTAACTTGTAAAAGGTCATCTTTAATTTGAGAAGTAGAGATACCGATTGTTCTTGGCAGGTACACAACTTCACAAACTTCAGCAAGTTCATCAAATTGACCTTTCCAGTCATCTCCCATGACAAAAATATCTACACCTTCACGAACGATATCTTCTCTTTTTTGTGCCCAATTGTCTTCCGGGATAACTTCATCCACGTAGCGAATTGATTCAAGGATCATTTTTCTGTTTTCAAAGCTATGATAAGCTTTTTTATCTTTTAGAGCATTAAATTCATCCGTCGAAATAGCAACGATTAGATAATCTCCTAGGTCCTTAGCGCGTTTTAATAGATTGATATGGCCCCAATGAAGCAAATCAAAGGTTCCGTAAGTGATTACTTTCTTCATCTTTATTCCTCCTGTACAAGTATATTTATTTATATTTATATAAGGAAAAGTCGAATTAGGCTTTTTTATGAGAAGCATAAAGGCGAACAATTTGACGCATTATATATATGAATATGAAGTGTTTGTGTTTTATTAATGCTGCACTTCTAATTATAACGCAAATTTTTTACAAATAAACCACAAAATTTTTACAATATTAATAAATAATTAGTTTATTAGATAACTATTCATGAGTTTAACAATTTTAGAACCTATTAGCACAAGGAAAAAACGATATTCCAATAAATTACATTCAAAGTCGATATATTAAGAAATAATTTTTTTGTAAATTTTTAAGTTTTTATTAATAGTATCTTTTAGTTATTTTGGTACTCGAAAACGTGTCAGTCCATATTCATTTATTATTTTATTTGGATACTGTTAGGTTTGCAGATAAAGCTATTTTAGAAAGAGGGTTTACGTTATAAGTACATCCAGTAGGGGAACCATAACATTCTTGTTTCAAGTATTGGCCTGAATGGTACATATGATAAAAAGAGCAGCCAGGAGGCTCTATAGCGGAATATAGGGTCACGAAATAGCTTGTCTACATAGTGGGAAATATTCTTTAGACCTAGCTGAACAGACTCATGTTAAATTACTTTTTAAATGGTAGCCTGAACAATTTGGAAACCTATCTTTAAAAAACTTACAACTAGCTTTATCGTTGGACCTATACCCACATCAAGCTTCAAGAATATTCCTGTGCAAGTAGTAAATGACTTGGAAATCTCTGTGCATTTTGTTAATACATCATCTATTTTGCTGTTATATCAAGATTATTGCGCATAATACTTCTATATAATGTATCCCCTAGCATTGACCTAGTCGTATTGAAACGAGTCTAAAGATAATTACTCCAACTTTGCTAAGTTATGTAAAGATACTATACCTCATTAATCATTGAGAAAAACGTTAAAAAAGTTTATGATTTTAGAGTATAAATTTGCAAATGATTTATTTTAAATAATTAGTTATAGGTGGTCTACAATGATAAATAAGCTTCTTAGAAAAAGGAAAGTGAAAAAATCTCCTAAAATTAAGTTAAAACAGAGTCTGACCATTGTCCAAGAGAAAGATACTCTGTTGATAAAAGGAAAGTTTTCAAAGGAATATTATTGCGCAAAAGAACTTTGGCTTCATTCTAGGGAAAATGAAGTTAAAAAGATAAAAATTGCTGAAACTTCATCTAATTTTGATTTTAAAATAAATCTAACAGATTTAATCCAAAACTTACAAGAGTCGGAACCAATGATTTATGACTGTTATATCAAGGTTTCCGTCCCTGTTGAAAACATGAGCGAAAAAACAATGCTTAAAATTGAACATAAAGTCGAGTATGTGGAGATAGGCAACGAGTTATATATCGAATATTTACTTCGTCTAGGGCGTTTTCAGGAAACTTACATTGATCATTTAAGTTTTTTCACATATGAAGATAAACAAAGTATTTTCTCTTTAACTAAAAAAGGTAATCTATCTCTTTACTTCAATAAGACACCTGGCACTTCAGTAAAATCCCAAATTGAAAAATTGACCTATGAGCCAAAATCAATGCTTATCAATGGGCAAATTTTCACTAAGAATTCAAAGATTCTTTCAGGTGAAGGTATAGTAAAAGGAAGACAAAGTGAAAAAGAATATCGAGCAAATATATCTTTTATTTATAACCAGGAAGTTAATATTAAGAAATATGGGCTGAATCGTTATATATATAATATCAATTTAAATTTAGAACAATTAGTCGATGAAGGTTTGGCAGATGATGTATTTGATATTTATATGAAATTGCATTTGCACGATCAGGAAGAGCCGAAAATGGTACGGGTTGGTAGACCAACAACAAGAACTAAATTATTTACAAAACAGACCAGTGTTAACCGAGATAATACAGTTGCTGTAGTCAAACCATACTATACCTTTAAGGCCTCAAATTTATCTTTAGAAGTGTTTAACTTCCCGGTAGATACGTATCAATATTTAAGAAAGGAAATGCGTTGGGGAAGATTCTCGGGTTTATTTAAAAAGAAAAAAGATATCTGGATTATTGGCGAAAGAACTTATAAAGCGCAGGATACTGGATATCATTTTTTTAAATATATGAGGGAAAATCATCCTGAAAAAGAAGTGTATTATGTGATCGAGGAAAATTCAGTGGAAGCTAAGAACGTAGAGCCTCTAGGTAATGTACTCTATTTCAAGTCAAGGGAACATATTAAAAAGACCTTAGAATCGACACGTGTTATTTCATCACATCATCCTGATTATTTGTATCCATTAAGAACATCTGCTTTTAAAAGGCAGGTTAAGGCTGTTAAAGTTTTTCTTCAACATGGAGTTATGGGTACTAAGAATATGGTAGCTAATTATGGGAAACATGCAACATCAGGTTTTAATACGGATGTTTTTTTGGTAAGTTCAGATTTCGAAAAGAATATGATTGTCACTGATTTTGAGTATAACGAAAATGAAGTGTTTACGACAGGACTCTCGAGGTTTGACTCCTTGTTTAAGAATGATGTTTTAATGAAGCGGCAATTGTTGATTATTCCAACTTGGAGAGATTGGATTACATCTGATGAAGCATTTTTGGAAAGTGAGTATTTCGAGCGTTATCAGAAATTAGTGCACCATTCGGCTTTACATGATCTTTCTAAAAATTACGGTTTTGAAATCATTTTTTGCCTGCACCCTAATATGCAAAAATTCACCCCTTATTTTAAAGATGCTCCGGTTAGGGTAATTAGCCAGGGAGAGGTGAATGTTCAAAGGCTAATTAAGGAAAGTGCGATGATGATAACGGATTATTCAAGTGTGGCCTTTGACTTTAGCTTCCTGCATAAGCCAGTGATTTACTATCAATTTGATAGAGACCGTTTCATAGGGAAAAGACCGTCACATTTGGATTTAGATAATGATCTTCCAGGTGATATCGTTAATGAATTGGATGAACTGATCGTTTTTATTGAAAAGTATGCCAAAAATGATTTTACCATGGAGAAAAAATATATAGATAAAGCTAACCGTTTTATTAAATATCGTGATGTTCATTCTAATTCAAGAATTTTCGAAGTGATTCAAAATGTTAAAAAAGAAGAAAAGTTACTAGAGAAAATCTATAATCATGCAATGTTTAAATTCTTATTGAATCGGTTCAGGAAGAGTGGAGTTTATTTCCCTGTAATGAAAAAAGTATATAAAATTATGTCTAGGGTTCTACCTATTGACCGAAACCTTATTCTTTTTGAAAGTGGAATTGGAAAACAATTTTCAGATAGTCCCAAGTATATTTATGAAGAACTAGTGAAAAGGGATAATAACTATAAAAAAGTTTGGGTTTATAATAGTAATTTACCGATAAAGGATAAAAATACTAAACGGATAAAACGTTTAAGTCCTGAATACTATTATTATTTAGCTAAAGCAGGATATTGGATAAATAATCAAAACTTTCCTACCTATATAAGTAAAAGAAAAGAGACGACTTATATTCAGACGTGGCATGGTACGCCTTTAAAAAAGATGCAATTTGATATAGAGAATATTCAAGGAAGAGACGATGGATATTTAAATCGAGTGCATAGTGCAACAAAAAATTGGGATTATTTAATTTCACCAAGTCCATATGCGTCCAAGGCCTTCAAAAGTGCATTCCGCTATGAAGGAGAAATATTAGAAACGGGATATCCTAGGAATGATCTCTTTTATAGGGAAGATGTTTCAGTCATTGCAAACTCTGTAACAGATAAATTAAAGTTGCCAAAAGGAAAAAAAGTTATTTTATATGCTCCAACATTTCGGGATAATCAAACATCTAAAAACAATAAATTCATTTTTGAGTTAAATTTAAATTTGGAGAGAATGAAAGAAGCTCTTGGAAATGAATATATCCTATTATTGAGGATGCATGTTGTTATTAGTAATAAATTCAGTATCCCCGAAGGGTACGAAGATTTCGTTATGAATGTATCCAAGTATTCAGATATACAGGAGCTTTACCTGATAAGTGATATATTGATTACTGATTATTCTTCAGTAATGTTTGATTTTGCTAATACAGGTCGACCTATTTTGTATTACACTTATGATTTGGAAGATTACAGAGATAATATTCGTGGATTCTATATGGATTTTGAAAAAGAAGCACCGGGTCCATTTTTAAAAACCACTGAGGATATTATAGAGTCTATTACCAATATTGATGAAATAAACATGCGATACAAAAAAAGGTACAGTTTATTTAGAGAGAAGTATTGTGGAATAGAGGATGGTAAAGCAACAAAGAGAATCGTTGATAAATTCTTTGATAATTGATATTGATTTATTAAGGGGTATTAACACCTTCGAAATAGGCTGAATGAAATGGGGTCAATTGGAAAAATCGTTATTTACAGAGTTTATACGATATATTGATTATCAACTTGTGAATATCAAAAAAAACCTAAAGAATAAGATGATATATAATAAGAAATATGTGTTTTATCAGTGGCAAATAATTTGGGACTAGCAATAATGTCTTTGGAGTAGCCGTTTAAATAAGCTCTCCCTGATATTGGGCGAGCTTACTTTTAGTCCGAAGTATTTTGTGAAGTAGGAGAGATTCTGTACTTTCTGAGTGTAAGCATTCAACCACTACTACTACTACTTAATAAACAGGGAGATAAGATATGTTAAATAAAAAAATACAAATCCCAAGTAAACCTTCCTTTTTATCAGTATTTAGAAATATGGTTAAAACCATTTTTTTAAGTGGATATAAATTCAGTTTTGGCATAGCAGCGAAAGTGCTTCCAGTCGATAAAAAGCTTGTTATTTTTGAAAGTTTTTTAGGGAAGCAATATAGTTGTAATCCTCGTGCAATATATGAATACTTGCAGTGTCATCATTCTGAATATAAAATGTACTGGAGTGTAGATAATAGGTATACCGCTCAATTTGAAGAGGCAGGTATTCCTTATCTAAAACGTTTTTCACTTAGTTGGCTACTTAAAATGACACGTGCTCGTTACTGGGTAACGAACAGCAGGTTACCGCTTTGGATTCCAAAGCCGAATCACACGGTTTATTTGCAAACGTGGCATGGAACTCCTTTGAAGAAACTTGCGTCAGATATGAAGGAAGTTCATATGCCTGAAACAACAACGGAAAGTTATAAAGAAAATTTCCATGCGGAATCAAGTAAATGGGATTATTTAATTTCTCCAAATGCTTATTCAAGTGAAATTTTTGCCCGTGCCTTCAATGTCGATACTTCTAAAATTCTGGAAACCGGTTATCCTCGTAATGATATACTTTACAATGGGAATAATCGTGATACAATCGACACATTGAAACGGAAGTTGGGTATACCATTAGAGAAAAAGGTTATATTATATGCCCCTACGTGGAGAGACGATGAGTTTTATAGTAGAGGAAAATATAAGTTTGAAATAAAACTGGATTTGGCTCAAATGAAACAGGAATTAGGGGATGAGTATGTTATTTTGCTCCGTCTTCATTATTTAATTTCTGAGAACTTGGATGTATCGGCGTATCAAGGTTTTGTCTACAATTTATCCAGCTATGAAGATATCAATCATTTGTATCTTATTTCAGATTTATTAATAACTGATTATTCCTCAGTTTTCTTTGATTACGCAAATTTAAAGCGTCCGATGTTATTCTATGTATATGATATTGAAAATTACAGGGACAGACTTCGCGGGTTTTACTTTGATTTTGAAGCGATGGCACCAGGTACGTTAGTAAAAACGTCTGATGCGGTCATTGATAGCATCAAGGCTTTGGATTTTAAAAATGCTGTAGGATCTAATCAATTTCATGAGAAGTTTTGTGCGCTCGAGGATGGCCAAGCTTCGCGCCGTGTCGTAGAAAAAGTGTTTTTAGGAAGGTCTGTGTAATATATGAGTTCAGCTTTGACCGTTTTAAAAGAACAAATCAACAATTTTTATTTGATTAGACGTTTGTCTGCTTACGAGATGAAAAGCGCTAACAGCAGTAACTACCTAGGAATCCTGTGGGAAATCATCAATCCGATGATTCAAATTGCGATTTATTGGTTTGTATTCGGGTTTATAATGGTTAATCGTGGCGAGGGGTTCCTTCCATGGCTGATGGCAGGGATCGTTGTTTGGTTCTTTGTGAATCCGACTATAACCCAGACGTCTAAATCTGTCTATTCCCGGATGAATATGGTGTCCAAGATGAGTTTTCCAATGAGTGTTATTCCTTCTTATGTTATTTTTGCTAAGTTGTATCAACATCTCATGCTACTTGGTATCATCATCATACTTTTAGCGTTTACGGGTTATCTCCCGACGTTTTACATCATACAACTGCCTTACTATATTGTTGCGACAGTGGCTCTGTTATTTTCATTTGGATTAATTTCTTCCACCTTATCAACCATTATTCGTGATGTTCACAATATAATTCTGTCATTAATGAAAGTCTTGTTTTATTTAACACCAATCCTTTGGGTATTAGATGCTAAAGATCATCCAGTAATCGTTAATATCATGAAACTAAATCCTCTATATTATATTGTTGAGGGGTATCGAGCTTCGTTATTGGGGGAATCATGGTACCTAATAGTGAATTGGGAATATACGCTTTATTTCTGGGCAGTCGTAATCGTCTTATTTTTGATAGGTTCCTCGCTGCATGTTAGATTTAGAGATCGCTTTGTTGACTTTAAGTAAACTGGAAGTGAGAATAGATGGAAAAATCGGTAGTTGTCAAAAACGTAACGAAAAAATATAAATTATATAATAAAAGCTCAGAAAAATTGATGGATCTTCTTTTGCCTAAAAGCTATGGAGAAGAGTATTATGCTCTTAGAAATGTTAGCTTTGAAGCGGAAAAGGGAGATGTAATCGGATTTGTCGGGGTCAATGGTTCCGGAAAATCCACATTGTCCAACATTATTGCTGGTATTATCCCGCCCACGGATGGTAATGTCCAAGCTAACGGGAAAACAGCTTTAATCGCTGTTTCATCAGGTCTTAACAATCAATTGACTGGTAGAGAAAATATCGAATTGAAAATGTTGATGCTCGGATTCGATAAAAAGCAGATTCGCGAACTGGAGCCTGAAATCATTGAGTTTTCAGAGCTTGGCAAGTTCATTAACCAACCGGTGAAATCTTATTCAAGCGGGATGAAGTCAAGGCTTGGATTTGCCATTTCCGTTCATATCGATCCAGATATCCTGATTATTGATGAAGCCTTATCAGTCGGGGATAAAAGCTTTGCTGAAAAGTGTCTAGAGAAGATGAATGAATTTAAGGAAAGAGGCAAAACGATGTTCTTTGTCAGCCATTCCATCGGTCAGATGAAGCAATTCTGTCAAAAGGCGTTATGGCTTGAATATGGAGAATTAAAAGCATACGGTCCCATCAAGGAAGTTATGCCGCAATATGAAGCATTCTTAAAAGAATATAAAGCAATGTCTAAAAAAGAACAGAAAAAATACCGCGAGGATCAAATGAACAAACGTAGTTCTACAACGGTATAAAAGTGACAGGCAGACTCAAGTATTGGGTCTGCCTGTTTTTGAGTTCAGAACATCTTGGTAAGCCTTCTCAAAACGCTCAGCAGCTGCTAAATGGGAATACTCATTTTCAATTTTATATCTTGCCCTTTCGGCTAGTTTTGCAGCAAGTACTGGGTCACTAAGCAGAGTAGAGATGGCTTGAGACAATGCTTTGATGTTTTTCTCCTCCACAAGCAAACCATCTTCTCCATCAGAGAGAATTTCCTTGAGGCCTCCGACTGCACTTGCGATAACAGGTGAACCGGAACTCATCGCTTCTAAAGCAGATATGGAGGTCGCTTCTTCTACCCCATGAGAATGAACGCTTGGGATGAGTACGATATCTGAAGCACCATACAGGTTTTGCATTTTTTCGAAAGGCACTGAACCTAGGAGTAGTACTGAATCTGTTAATTTGAGCCTGGCTATCGTTTCCTCAAGTTGGGCTTGCTGTTCTCCTGTCCCGGCATAGACTAATACAGTGTCATGATGATTTTTCAGTACCTCAGGAAGAGCCATTATCGGATAAATAACGCCGTTTTTTTCAGTCAGTCTTCTAGGAACAAAGAGCATCTTTTTATGTAAGGGGATTTGAAAGGCTTGGCGAGTTTCATTCCGGTCGGTGGTATCGGGTTTGAATGCAGCCACGTCAATGAAATTCTTAATTGTTTCCGCTTCGATATGTGCTAAATGGTTAATATAGTCTTTGATTCGGTGATCGACGGTCACGACTTTTGCAACAGATTGATAGGCTTTTCTTTCAAAATCGCGAATGATTAAATCCTCCGCACTGTCAGGAAAAATGGCCCCCCGGCTAACCGCCTCAAATGAATAATACCCATGGACTGTTTCTACCGTTGGGATTCCTGATTCAATGGAGGCGAGTGTTGCGAAAATATCCTGTGCATTAATGACATCATACTTTTTTTTCAAGCTTTTAATAGAAGAGGTCAATAACCTCAGACGTTGTCGATCATTAAACAACTGCCCGCTCCCATGTTTTACTCTATTTAATAAAAAACCTGGAGCCTGGGCGAGCAACTTTTTTTTGAATGAGGGTAATTGTGAGAAAGACAAAATGTCCACACTATGACCTCGTGACTTCAATCCCTTTTTTAACGTGGTGATATGACTTGATAGACCCCCTTCATGAGGGTAGGAAAATATCGTTGTAATTAAAATATTCATATCCGCACTCCGTTCTTTTAAATGACTACTTTGATCTTATCTTCCTCAATGCTTCTAAACTACTTACTTTAAAAAGCATAGAAAATAGGATATATACCCCGAATACCATAAGGGAGACGATAACTAATTCCACAAAAATGGGGAACTTTAGCGTAAAAGGATGGATCCATAAAGCAAGTCCATAGATGAGAGCTCCGATGATGATTAGCTTGCTACTTTCTTGAAAAACATCAGTAAATACAGCTTTGTCCGTTTTTTTGGTTTTTAGCCACAAGAAGCTGAATAGGTAGAGAGATTGCAGGAACATAGAAATACCTGAGGCTAAGGCGATTCCTCCGACACCGAGAAAACGTGAAAGTGTCCAGCTGAGCAGGACATTTAGTAAAACAGCAATCAGGCAGGAATACATAGCCACCTTTGTTTTTTTTAAGGCGTAAAAGGCGTTCATCAAATAATCTCTTAGTGCAAAAAACGGGAGACAAGCTGAATAAAAGAAAAATGCTGTATAAGTTGTTTCAGTAGCGGACGCATCAAAGGCACCTCGTTGAAAAGCCAGAGCGATTAGACTATTTCCACTGATCAACATGACAATCATAAAAGGAACGGCTAAGAATAAAAGGGACTTCAATCCTTTTAAGGTTAAACTAAGGAAAGATTGATATCCTTCAATAGCGCGTTCGACAATAGAAGGATATAAAACGGTAATCAGCGGTGTGAGGACAATGCTTAGCGGCAACCACAATAGCCGGTTCGCATAGTTCAGGGCTGATACACTTCCAGTCTCGAGCGAGGTGGCAATAATCCGGTCGACGACACTATTTAATTGGATGGCCAATGCCGCAATGATGATAGGATAAAAGGTGATAAGCGTATTAATAATTTGCTGTTTGTAAGCCCGAAAGGAAAAAACCGGACGAATCTTGTATTTCTTTAATGATGGATATTGAATGATAAATTGGCTGGCGGCACCAAACACAAATCCCCAGGCCAATCCTTTCACCCCAAAGGGAGCAGCGAACAATACGGTGGCTAGTATAATGACTGTGTTTTGGGCTGTTGAAGTAAAAGCTGGGAGCAGAAAACGCTGATTCGCATTTAAGACTCCTGTCGCCATGTATGCAAGCGTGAAGAAAAGTAGACTCGGCAGCATGATTCTGGTTAGAACTTCTGTTAAAGCTAGTTCGGAACCCGAGAATCCAGGGGCCACCATCATTACGAGTGGCTTTGTGAAAATCAGGCAGGCAATGGTCATTACGACAGCTACTATCATAAAAAAGGAACCTAAAACGCTGATGAATTCATCAGCTCCCCTTGGATTTTCTGCTTTTTTCTCCAGGTAAATAGGAATGACACCGGCTTGAAGACCGCTGCCGAGAGCTGTAAAAAGAATGGTGGGAATTAGGCTGGCCACGAAAAAGATGTCTGCCGTTGATGATGCTCCGAAATAGGCGGCAATGATTGATTCCCTGCCAAAGCCAAGAACTTTTCCAATTGCGGCAATGATAGTGACGAGCCCGACCGATTTAACAACATGTGAAAGAGTAGGCATATGTTCAATCCTTTAATAAGATGTCCTTTTGTAAACAAAATCCTAAACAACTATAAAAAATAAGGGTAAACGTTTTATCCTCAAGAATATTGTAAAAAAGTCCTGCTATTAGCGCTGCTAGCATCAAGCAGATTGTGAAGACTGCTGAAGTGCCATTGCTTGTTTTAATGATTTTACGAAAGGTTAAAAGAATAAATACTAAAACTGATAAAAAACCGAGCAACCCTGTTTGGACAAGAATCTGAATGTATTGATTATCAGTATACATCCTTTCATCAATCTGGTATTCCTGATATATCCGTGAGGGGAAGGAAAGGGTGGCTGAATCTCCGAATGTAGCAAGCCCCGTACCAGCAATGGGATGATCTTTGAAAATTTCAAGCCCTTTAAAAACGACATATAACCGGCCCCATTCAGTACTTTGATGAAGAGTCTTATCAGAGAACATGTCTGAGAAACGATTGGAGAGGGCATGTTCATGTTCGGAAATAGGAGTACTGCCAATTATCATATTTTCCATTGGAACTGATGCTGACAGCTCCACTTTGCCTGAAGTGAATAGAACCGGGTAATATATGAGAAGCAGACCGCAAACAAATGACCCTAAAGCAAATTTAAAAAATGTTATATTTTTAGTCCAGATGATAAAGACAAGCGTTGCGATTCCGAAAGCGATCATCGTCCCCCGTGAATAGGTGAGCAGTAAAGTTCCGAACATTAAGATGGCTGCTAGAAAGACCGAGAACTTATATTTTTTTAACGCTTGAAAGAGGAAGAAGCTAAAAAACAACTGGATGCTTAAAAATAAAGCAAAGACATTAGGATTGGCAGCCGCACCATAAATCCTCATTCGATTTGTTGAGGAAAGAGTCCACATTTCCCAAGCTTGAGGCAGCAAGATGGAACGAGAAAAGATTTTCTCCAATAAGCCGTGAAGGCAAAGGACGATTGTAAATAGTAGGGTTACCTTCAAAAAGCGAAAGATATCCTTTCTTTCTAGATTTAATTCACCGATAATATAGAGAAGTAAGAAGGTTACAAGTATAGCTCGGAGTTCAAACAGAATTGGAATGAGCCCCACCCCGGTTAAGACCGAGGCAACAACACCAACTAAACAATACAGCCAGAACGGTAAAGTAAAATGATACTTCGCAGTTGACCATTCTTTCTTCTTATACTTTTCAATAAGCAAAGAAATAAATAGAAAAAGGATAATTAAGTCTCCAGTATAGGTTAAGCCACTATTCAGTTCCGTAAATAAGGGACGGGCTGGGAAATAAATGAATAGAATTAATAGCAGGTTTTTTTTATTTATAACGATAAAAATAAGCATCAACGCCGTCACAGTGTAGCCGACGATAGGGTGTGGTACTGCTAATGAGAAGAGTAGGCACACAATTAGAATGGGTAACGAAAGTTTATCAAGAAGCTTCAATTGTTCAACCACCTTTGAATCAAAATTACGTTATATGATGTGTATGAAAAAATTTCTTGAATAATACCCGACCCTATAGATGTATAGTACATATGAAAGGCTGAAGAGATATGACTGAGAAATATGTGGAGATATTGTCCATACCATTTATTGATAGCAATATGGATGAATTTATAAATCAGATGATCTACCCAAGATTAATGAATCAAGAAAAAACGTTTGTTGTTACGGCAAATCCTGAAATTGTTGAGTATGCAAATGAACATCAGGATTATAAGGACATCATTACATCGGCTGATTACATTACACCGGATGGCGTTGGTATTATTATGGCCTCAAAATGGCTGAATCAACCATTACAGGAGCGGATTACAGGGTTCGATTTGATGAATGAACTATTCCGGATTGCCGATGAGCAGGCTCTAAAGGTATATCTGCTTGGAGCTGAAGAATCCGTGATTGAAACAGCTGCCTTAAAGGTTCAAGAGCAATATCCGGGTATCGAACTTGTAGGATACAATCATGGTTACATTGATATCAAGGACGAGTGTTTGGCAAAGTCCATAGTGGAACTGGAACCTGATATTATTTTGACTGCCTTGGGCTTTCCTAGGCAGGAAAAGTGGGTTTCTATGCACTACCCCTTATTTAAAAAGGGGTTTTTTATGGGAGTCGGAGGGAGCTTTGATGTTCTCGCAGGAAAGGTGAACCGCGCTCCTGTCTTATGGCAGAAGGTGCGTCTTGAATGGTTGTACCGACTAATCCAACAGCCTTCCCGATGGAAACGGATGCTTGTGCTGCCGAAGTTTGTATTAAAGGTTAGACGGAAAAGGAAAAGGTTACAGCGTTCTTAAACATAAGGAGTGAACTAGATGAAAATCTTGCACTTAAACGCTGGTAATGAAACTGGCGGCGGTATGTTTCATATTCTGTCCTTACTTAACCAACTAAATAAAGAAGAATGCCTGCTGGGTGTGTTTGAAAAAGGAGCTCTATCCCGGCAGGCTGTGGCATCTGGGATTCAAACTGAAATTTTTAAGCAACATTCTAAGTATGACCTTTCGATATTGAAACCTTTACGTGACTTTATCCGTCTAAATAATATAGAGATCATCCACACTCATGGTCCACGTGCGAATATTTATGGAGCTTTTCTAAAACGTCTCGTAAAACTCCCATGGGTTCTTACTGTGCACAGTTCCCCTCAGCATGATTTTTTAGGTATGGGTGTAAAAGGAAAACTGTTTACGAGCTTGCATTTAAGGTCATTTCAGCATTCTGATCATATACTGGCGGTTTCCGATCCATTTAAGCAAGACTTAATTAGTCAAGGGATTCCCTCAACCAAGATCACCAAGATTTTAAATGGTATTAACTTTGAAAAGGATTTAGAGGAGCCCTTTCAAAGAGAAGACTTTGGTTTTGTGGCTGATGATTTTATTATCATCATGCCTGCTAGGCTTGAACCGGTAAAGGGCCATGAATGTGCCTTAGAGGCGTTAAGTCAAGTGATATCGGAGTTGCCCTTTGTAAAGCTGTTACTTGTGGGTGAAGGCAGCAGAAGACAGACTTTAGAAAAGATGGTTTTGGAAAAAAAATTAACTAATCACGTGTTCTTTTTAGGGTATCGTAAAGATATAGAGAAGCTCTATCCATTGGCAGATGTCACATTGTTAACGTCTTTAAGCGAGAGTTTCCCGCTTGTTTTACTTGAAGGGGCAAGGGCAGGTTTGCCTGCGATTACAAGTGATGTTGGCGGTGTAAAAGAATTAATTCCGGATGAGAAATTTGGCTGGATAACAGAGATTGGGCATGTTACCCAATTGAAATTGGCTATCTGTAAAGCAATAGAATTAAAAAAATCCGGAAACCTGACAAGGTTAGGGGCGAATTTACAAAAATTTGCAAAAAACAACTTTTCTATAGAGATTTTAGCCGAAAACGTATATAATGTTTATTTGAGGATGAAAAATAAATAAGTAATTATATATACGTTTTCCTATAGATTTTTTAGGGTATTAGATTTCTAGTTATTTCTAGTTGAATAGAGGTGGTTCTTGATGGTCTTGATGTTAATAGGGGCCTTGTTGGTAGCATTTTTATTGTCCATTTTTTTGACTCCTTTTGTCGGAAAGTTGGCCATTAAATTAGGAGCTACTGATAAACCAAATGAGAGAAAAGTGCATATGAAAATTATGCCGCGCATGGGCGGTTTAGCTATATTTTTGAGTTTTTCCATTACATTCTTAATTTTTACGAATGACTTGGGGCAGCAATTGCCTCTTCTAGTAGGTGCTCTTGTCATCATATTAATTGGGATGGCGGATGATATATATGAATTAAGAGCTGCGCCAAAATTTTTGGGTCAGATTTTAGCTGCTCTCATTATCGTGTTATGGGGCGGTCTTGAAGTTGAATTTATCAATTTACCATTTTTTACCGATACACTTCAGTTTGGTATCTTTAGTATCCCTATTACCATTTTGTGGATCGTTGCGATTATTAATGCCATTAATTTAATAGATGGCCTAGATGGTCTTGCGGGTGGAGTCTCCACAATTGCATTAGTGACGATTGCAACGATGGCCCTTATTAAAGGGGATTTATTTGTTGCGATGGTTGCATTGGTTGTGATTGGAAGTACTCTGGGCTTTTTGAAATATAATTTCCATCCAGCAAAGATTTTCATGGGAGATACAGGTGCGTTGTTCCTAGGTTACATCATCGCGGTTCTTTCTCTGCTTGGATTTAAAAACGTTACGATGATTTCCTTAATTGTACCGATTATTATTTTGGGCGTTCCTATTTCGGATACATTTTTTGCGATTATCCGCAGGCTCGTCAATAAACAACCGATATCAGCTGCTGACAAATCACATTTACATCACTGCTTGTTAAACCTAGGATTCACTCATAAGCAGACTGTCCTTCTTATTTACGCTTTAGCTGCTTGCTTCGGTTTAGCTGCCATAATCTTTTCATTTGCAACAATGTGGGGAGCTTTGATTCTTGTAACTGGCCTCTTATTGATTATAGAAATTTTCGTGGAAAAAATTGGACTGGTCAGTTCGGATTATCAGCCTTTGCTGAAGATGCTTAATTTTAAAAACAAACCATAATTGCTTTTGCTCATAGAATACTAGATTATTATTCGCGATGCAAAGCTCCTATAATAGGGAAGTTAGATTAAATAAATATGTTTAATGCCTCCATATCGTATTTACAAATAGGTATGGAGGTTTTTTTATAGTTTCGTTAAGGGGAAACTTTCCATGAAATAACAAGTGTATATCGAAAATTATTATTAGCACGGAATTATGTAATATTTATTATAAAATATCAAGTCGTAATTTTACCAATCAGAAGCTTATTTGAAAACTGATCCTAAGCAAAATACCGTATTACTTGAGTTTCATAATTGGAAGAAAGTTAAGGTATTCCAGGGAAAAGGAGAAAGAACAGTATTATTATGTTTATGTACACCTTCTACGGTTAATATTTTTATCAAGTAGTTTTCTTTGCTAATGAAAGAAGAGACTTTCTTAGGGGCTAAAGGAGAAGTCAAAAATATTCGGTAAAAGAAAAAACCCCATATCATCCTAAGATGAGTGGGGTTTTTTCTTTTATTCTAATTGCGATTGAACGGCTTCAGTTTGATTGCCTTCTTTTGGTCCCAGGTTCAAGTGGGATTGAAGTAGCAGCTTAGTGTTCGCTACTGATGTATCGTTCAGTTGATAATAATAGGTTCCGTTAATGGTAGAATCCTGACCTTCAAGTTTGATGGTTTCAAGATTAAGTCCCTTATCGGTAGTCATATATTTTATGAAACCCTTCATTTGTGAGAATTGTAGGTTCGTCGTCATATTGTCGCCAATAGCTTCCATAACTCCTGCATACTTCGTAAGTGCTCCAACAGAGGTTGCTTTGGCCATGATGGCTTTCATAACTTCCTGTTGTCGCTCACCACGTTGGATATCGCTGTCCTTTTTTCGTGTACGTGCAAAGGCTAATGCTTCTTCACCATCAACAGTTTGTACTCCTTCTTCTAGATGAATGGCATTCTTCTTGTCATGTGAATCCATTTCATTCATTTCATATGGTACATTAACTTCAATTCCATCTAATGAGTCCACGACGTCGATGAAAGCATTAAAGTTCATCCGGACATAATAATCAACAGGGATATCCAATAATTCTTCCACAGTATCCATTGTTGCTTTTGGTCCACCAGCTGCATGAGCCGAGTTGATCTTCGTCGTTACGCCTTTGGCTGGCACGTACACATAAGAATCACGTGGAATGCTTAAAAGCTTAATGGATTTTTGATCTTTGTTGAATGTAGCCAGCATTAAAGCATCCGAGCGTGAATTTCCTTTATAGTCTCGTTCATCGCTGTCATCAATCCCTATAAAAAGAATCGAGAAATTATCCTTGAGCGGGTCAACCGTTTCATTCCGCTTGGCTGAAGCCTCAACGGGATCGTAAGAATCATTAAATACATTTTGGGCTTTCATATATAGAGTTGCAGCATAGGTAGTGGCCCCTAGACCAAGTACCAGCAGGGGAACAAGCAATAACCAAAGCTTCTTTCGCCTTTTTTTCTTTGTTTTTTTAATTTTATAAACACGCCTAGTATTAGACATCTTTTTCTTCTCCTTTTAAATAGCAACATAAATCGCCATTTTTCGAATCCTTCAGATTATATTTCGTCATATATTAATCCTAATTTTACAATGATTTAATAATTTCGTAAAATAAATATTTCTTTTCAATTATATTACAGCAAAAAAAAAGGAAAAATATGCAGGAGAAAATCAAACGATTGCCTGTTCTAAATAAAGCATTTCGCCCTCAGTGATACGACCTTGACCGTTTGTCAGCTCTGTCATCCAGTTGGTATATGCCTGTTTTTGGGCTTCCTCTACATATACCAGAAGATTGACTTGTTCATGGTATTGAATTTCCTTTATTTGATAAATTGATGATCGTAATTCGTTTTCCAATTTTCCGAGCCATGTATAGTCGACATTTGTTGAAATTACGCGCATTAATTTTCTATTGACTACACCCGTGGTATTAATTCCTTCTGAAGTCGCTTTACTATAAGCACGAATCAGGCCGCCTGCACCAAGTTTGATGCCTCCAAAATACCGTGTAACCACAACAGCCGTATCCTTCAGGTCTTTTTTCTTAAGAACCTCGAGAATAGGGACGCCTGCTGTACCGCTTGGCTCTCCATCATCAAGGGCTTTTTGAATTTGGTTTTGTTCTCCAATCAAATAGGCGGAACAATTATGTGTAGCATCTTTGTGCTTTTTCTTAATTTCTTGAATAAAGGCCTGTGCAGCTTCTTCCGATTCTACTCGGGCGACGTGGGCTATAAATCGAGATTTCTCAATCACGATTTCATGTTCACCACGTCCTTTTACCGTTAAATAATGAGGGAGCATTACTATTCCACCTTCGCTCTCGCTATTAGTTGATTCATTATAAGGCTTTGTGCAAAAAGTGGCAATGAAGATTATAGTTTATTCCAGTATAGTGTAAAGAAACTTTAATATAAGAAAAATTTGTACGTGTTATAATTAATTCTACTTCCTGCTAATGTTTAATAGCTGGTCTATATGCTTAAAAGAATATCATTTTAGGAAAAACAATGAGTTTTGTACCATAAACCTGGCTTGTCCATATCGTGTCCGCTCATTTCAGGGATTTTGCCATTTAATAAATGTATCTGTTTCGTATGATAATCAATGGAGTGGGATATTCCATTGATAAGGTAACCTTTTAATAGGTGGTCTAACGTAATATCCATAAAAGCTGGGAATATGAAATGTATACTAAATATGTATATTTTGTGAAAATCCTATAATGAAATTGACGTATTTTTCTTCTTTTTTTGGTACAATATGTTCATGAAGGTTACTTCATTGCAAGTTTCCTGATAATTAACCATTCATGAAAAAGGAAATAGAGCTTTTTTCCATATACATAGTCTATAAGACAACAAATTGTTTAAGTCTGTTGATTTAAGTGGAGGGATCTTAATGTCCATAAAAAAGGTTGATGCTAAAGCATTGGACAAGATCTTAGAAACAATGGTAAGCACTGTTAGTGAAAGTAAGGATGAAGTCTTTGATATTGGAGAACAATGTCGCATAGACTTTGAGTCATTAACAAAAGAGCTTGATGATGTGAAAATCAGAGTTGCCATTGTAATAACCGACAGCGATGCACTGGATACAAAAGCCAGATTTGCTCGAAAAAGGCTTTCCGAGGTCAGTATGCACTTCAACCATTTTTCTGAAGAACAGGTTCGCGATGCGTATGAAAGGGCACATAAGCTGCAAGTCGATTTACAAATAAATCGCCAGTTAGAGAAAGAGCTTCGTAATCGTCGGGATGAACTTGAGCTTAGATTAAGGGGATTACAGCAGACGATTGATAAAGCTGTACATCTCGTCTCGCAAATCTCTGTTGTACAAAACTATTTGACACAGGATTTGAAATTTGTAGGAGAAGCTCTACAAGAAGCGAAACGTAAGCAGGACTTCGGCTTGAAAATAATAGAAGCTCAGGAGCAGGAACGAAAAAAACTCTCACGGGAAATCCATGATGGCCCCGCGCAAATGCTTGCTAATGTCATGATGCGTTCGGATTTGATAGAGCGTGTACAACGAGAGAGAGGCCCTGATGAAGCTCTTGTGGAAATCCGTAGCTTAAAAGTCATGGTACGGAATGCATTATATGAAGTGCGTAGAATCATCTATGATCTTCGCCCTATGGCCCTTGACGATCTAGGCCTTGTTCCTACCCTCAGAAAGTATCTGCAAACGACCGAAGACTATAATACTGGTGTGCATTTGAATTTCGTTAACCTCGGCCAGGTCAAAAGGCTTCCCTCTGATATGGAGGTTGCTTTATTTAGGCTGGTCCAAGAGGCTGTACAAAATTCACTGAAACATGCAGAGCCAAAGCAAGTTCAAGTTAAGCTTTCCATTTCTAAAGAGATGGTTACGGTTGTCGTCAAAGATGATGGAAAAGGGTTTGATTCTTCCATTCAAAAAGAGGGTTCTTTTGGCTTGGTAGGCATGAGAGAAAGAGTCGAGCTGCTTGAAGGTGAAATGACGATTGATTCACAACCAGGGGCGGGCACTTTGGTGTTTATACAAATTCCCTATCATTTATAAATTTTTAGAGAATAGGCAATTAAATAGAAATTAGGAGGAAGAGGCCGTTGAAGACTAGTATCATCATTATAGATGACCATCAGCTTTTCCGTGAAGGTGTTAAGCGTATATTAGATTTTGAATCATCCTTTGATGTTGTTGCCGAAGGTGATGACGGAAGCGAGGCTATGGATCTTGTTGAAACACACAAACCAGATGTTGTTATCATGGATATCAACATGCCGAATATGAACGGTGTTGAAGCGACTAAAATGCTTGTAAACCGTTATCCTGAAACGAAAGTCATCATTTTATCGATTCATGATGATGAAAACTATGTACAGCATGCATTGAAAACAGGAGCACAAGGTTACCTGTTGAAAGAAATGGACGCAGATGCGCTAATTGACGCTGTTCGTGTAGTCGCAGAAGGTGGCTCATACCTTCATCCGAAGGTGACACATAATCTAGTTAAAGAATATCGCCGTTTAGCTGCTGAAGAGGGTGCTGATCGTGATTCAGTGCATGCTGTAGAGATTAGAAGACCGCTTCACCTATTGACTCGACGCGAGTGTGAAGTTCTTCAACTTTTAGCAGACGGAAAAAGCAATCGTGCCATCGGCGAAACTTTATATATCAGTGAAAAAACAGTAAAAAACCATGTAAGTAACATTCTTCAAAAAATGAATGTAAACGACCGTACCCAAGCTGTTGTTCTAGCTATTAAAAACGGCTGGGTAGAAGTGAAATAATTTCAACTTATGGATAAGTCCGGCTCTTCAGTTTTCGCAATGCGTGCTGAAGAGCCGGTCTTTTTTCGTCAAATACCGAATTCGGCATAAATCTGCACCTACTTTCTTTTTGCATATTTATGGTAAAAAGAGAAGCTATTTAATGCAAATTAAGGCATTTTCAGATAAGATATTAAGATATATAGAGTAAATTTGTATAAGGATGGTACTCATTATGAAAACCGCAGTCGTAACAGATAGCACTGCATATATACCTAAGGATATGCGTGATCGTTTACATATACATATGATGCCGCTTAATGTCATTTTCTCCAATGAAGCCTATCGGGAAGAAATCGATATTACTGCAGATGAGTTTTATGAAGAAGTAAAAAGGCAAGAGAAGCTGCCGACCACGTCACAGCCGCCAATCGGTCAGTTTGTTGAGAAGTTCGAAGAGCTGAAAAAAGAATATGATGATGTTATTTCGATTCATTTATCGAGTGGTATCAGTGGTACGTATCAAGGTGCAATTTCGGCAGGTGAAATGGTAGAGGGAGTTCGGGTCCACGCCTTTGATTCTGAAATTAGCTGTAGAGTCCAGGGGTTTTATGTTCTCGAAGCGGCTCAGATGGCACTTGACGGCAAGGATGCAGAAGAGATTATGGCCAGGCTCGAAGAAATGAAACTTTCCGTCCGGGCATATTTCATGGCGGATGACTTATCCCATTTGCAACGTGGGGGGCGGCTAAGCAGTGCCCAAGCCTTGATAGGGAGTTTGCTACAAGTAAAGCCTGTTCTCCATTTTGTTGACAAAGTCATTGTCCCGTTCGAAAAAATCCGTACCAGAAAAAAGGCGATGAAACGGATTGCTGATTTACTTGGAGAAGACGCCGCAAACGGTGAAAACTATAAAGCGGTCATTATTCATGCTAAGCGCGAAGCTGAAGCTAAAGACTGGAAAACGGAACTTGAAGCGCGGTTCCCAAATGTCGAGTTTGACATCAGCTACTTCGGTCCTGTGATCGGAACGCATCTGGGCGAAGGCTCGATGGGGATGGGCTGGTATAAAGTATAAACAGAGGAACGCCTTTCCTTGAAAAAGGAGGAGGCGTTTTTTTTATGGATGTAAGAGGGATTCTAATGTGAAAAGCGAATTCTATTTACGAGTGTAAAATTCTATTCTAAGAAAGAAGGTTATAGTTTGGAAAATACGATTATCTCTCCCCCTTTTTCCCCAGAACTTCAGAATCACCTCACAGGAAGGTTGTTATTGGCCTCCGAAATTCCTTTTTCCCCGGCAATCATTTCCGACCAAATAAAGCACGGCTATGTCTCGGTGACTTGCGGAGTGCATTGTGTGAATGGTAAGTACAATTGTGTTCGCTGCGGTAACCAAAATTCTGCTTTGTTTTATACGTTTCCGTGTAAGATTTGCAATCAAGATTGTACTTACTGCCGGGCCTGTATCATGATGGGTCGGGTCAGTGAATGTGCAAAATTATATGGCTGGATCGGTCCTGATTTGAAGTTTGAGGTTCCTGACAAAGTAATGAGCTGGGATGGTACTCTAACTGCAGGACAGCAAACGGCCTCGGACTGTGTCGTTGAGGCTGTAAAAAGAAAAAGTGAATTACTGGTATGGGCAGTATGCGGCGCTGGTAAAACGGAGGTCCTATTTGCTGGCATTGAGGCGGGCTTGCTTGCCGGAAAACGAATCTGTATGGCAACACCTCGGACCGATGTCGTTCTCGAACTGTCACCCCGGTTAAAAAGAGCCTTTCCAGCCATTGAAGTATCAGCTCTTTATGGGGGCAGCGAAGACCGAAGCAAAGCGTCGCCTCTAACTGTATCCACCACACATCAGCTTTTTCGTTTTTCTGAAGCCTTTGATGTAGTCATCATTGATGAAGTCGATGCGTTTCCCTACTCTATTGATGATTCTCTACATTATGCGGTTAATAAATCCAAAAAGCCCTCTGCTACAACTATCTACTTAACAGCCACTCCTTCTAAACAAATGCAACGATCTTACCGTTGCGGGAAACTGCAAGCCGTGACAATCCCTGCCCGTTACCATCATAAGCCGATCCCTGTTCCTGAAATGAAATGGAGCGGCAATTGGCAAAAACAATTTCTCCAAAAAAAGATTCCACCTATGATTGCCAGTTGGGTAAGTGAACGTCTTCAGCAGAAGATTCCTCTATTATTATTTTTCCCAAGTATTCAAGTGATGGAGCAGGTCGTTCCGTTGTTTCAAACACTATCCCCTAAATTGGAGACCGTTCACTCACAGCACCCTGAACGAAAAGAAAGAGTACAGGCATTACGGAATGGCGAGGTCCCTGGGTTATTGACCACGACGATTTTAGAACGCGGGGTGACGATTGAACGACTAGAAGTAGCTGTGATTGGTGCCGAACATGAGGTCTTTTCTGAGAGTGCTCTCGTCCAGATTGCTGGCCGCGTCGGCAGAAGCTTTACTTATCCTTCCGGAACTATCACTTTTTTTCATTACGGAAAAAGCAAAGCTATGGTCGAGGCGATCCGCCATATACAAATGATGAATAAAGAGGCCTGGAAGAGAGGTCTGCTGGATGGGTAGATGTTTATTTTGTGTTGAGGAAATGAAAGAAGTAATGACATGGAAAAGTCTATTACTGAAGAAAGAGGCAATGACAATTTGTGAAAGATGTGAAGGGAAACTTAAAAAGTTAGCCGGCGAGACATGCTCGATTTGTTCTCGAGAGCTTGATGAGAATTACCGCATTGAGGATCTTTGTTTGGATTGTGTGAGATGGGAAAAAGATAAGAAATGGGGCGGGTATTTGTCCATAAACATATCACTATTTCATTATAATGAATTTCTGAAAGACATGATTGCGAAATATAAGTACCGAGGAGATTATGCACTGGCTGAGGCCTTCGTGCCCTTTTTAAAAGACAAACTAAAAGACATGAATTTTGATTTGGTAACGTTCATTCCTCTTAGTAATGAACGGCTGATGGAGAGAGGTTTCAATCAGGCGCAAGCTTTGACAGATCTGCTAGGCGTTAACACGGTTGAGCTATTAACGCGCCTCCATACGGAAAAACAATCGAAAAAGTCACGTGAGGAACGGATATCATTGCCGCAAGTTTTTCAGGTTACCAAACCGGATTTATTAAAGCACAAATCGATCTTAATCGTGGATGACATTTACACAACAGGCTCAACACTCCGGCATGCGGCTAAGGCTTTGAAAACCGCTGGTGCCACAGAAGTTTCATCAATCACTCTGGCTAGGTAAAACCGAATATTTTTGATAAACCTTCTAAAGTATCGCTGCTAATATTCGATATATACAGTACTGAAGAACAATCATTGTGATAGTAAAGGAGGGGGCCCTCAATGGATTTGTTCAACTGCCAAAATTGTAATTCGTTATTTGTTAAAACAAAATTCCGTGATGTTTGCGATGCTTGCTATAAAGAAGAAGAAGCTAAATTTGATAAAGTGTATGCCTACATTCGCAAGAAAAGTAATCGAACGGCGTTAATGATGCAAGTGGTGGAGGCCACAGGTGTGGAAGAAGATTTAATTATTAAATTTGTAAAAACAGGAAAGCTGAGAATTTCTCAATTTCCTAACCTAGGCATTCCTTGTGAAAAATGCGGCACCAACATTCAGAGTGGGAGATTATGTAGCAAATGCAGCGATTCCCTTCGCTCTGAATTACAGGCGTTTGAAGATGAAGAAAAGTGCCTAACTAAAATACAAGTACCTAATAAAAAAAATACGTATTATATTAAAGATAATCACGAAGGATAATCCTTGGCTTCATGATTGGCATTTTGTTAGAATATTCGGTATTGAGAACAAAGTTCGACAATGGTTGTCGAAGGAAAGATCACAGGAAACCATAAAAAAAAATAAGTCCTTGTCGATAAAAATGATAGGGAGAATAAACACAGCCAAGAGTCATTCTCATGGTCTGTTAAAGGAATCGAAAAATGAGGTTATATATTAGATTAGATAAAGAAAATCGGCCGAAGGAGAGGATCTGGAATATGAAAATCAATAACGTCGGTATGACAGGGATTAACCCGTATAATCTTCAAGCCAATAAAGTAGGAAATGTCAAAGATTCTAAGGTCAATGCCGTAGATAAAGTTGAAATTTCTTCAGCGGCAAAAGAAATGCAGCAATTATCTCCAATTCCTGCTGCAAGACAAGCGAAAGTGGATGAACTGAAAATCCAAGTGGAAAATGGAAATTATAAATTGAATTCACAGGCGACAGCAAAAGGCCTTATTGATTTTTACCGAAAATAGATTATTAATAAAACGTTAGATTATTGTGAACGGAATCATATTCCGTCAATCATCCATGAGCAGAGGAGGGAGCAAGAATGTCTGCACAATACATCATCGAATCGCTTGAAAAATTGATCAGGCTTCATAAAAGCTTCAATCAATTAGCGTTAAGAAAAACAACCATTTTAAAAGTTAGCGACACTGAGGCAATTACCTCCCTGCTAATCGAAGAACAAATGCATATTAAAGCAATCAGTCAAACGGATAAAGAAAGAGAAGCAGCTGTCGAAGGATTTTTCACAGCAAATGGAGCAGTGAGACAGACGGTTTCTATCGACACCGTAATGGAATTAACAGAGCCAATTGAAACGGATGCACTTAAACGACTAAAAAAAGAGCTAATCGATGAAGTAGCTAAGCTGAAAGAGAGGAACATTTTAAATCAGCAATTAATCTATCAGTCACTTCAATTCATTAATGTCTCTTTAGATATGCTGAGACCGCAAAATCAGGATATGAACTACGGGAAGTCGGTTAAAAAGCCAACAAAAAGCGGTATAGGCATATTTGATTCGAAAGCATAAGAAACAGAAAAGAGATGGAGGTTTGAGCAAATGATTTCAACCTTTATGGGGCTTGAAACAGCTAAACGTGGATTATCGACCTCACAAGGCGCTTTATATACTACAGGAAATAATGTTGCAAATGCCAATACATTAGGATATTCAAGGCAGCGTGTCAACTTGGTACAGACATCTGGGTTTCCTACGGTCGGATTAAACAGCCCCCGTGTAGCAGGTCAACTCGGGACAGGGGTGGCGGCAGAAACGGTACAGCGAATCAGAGACAGCTTTTTGGACTCACAATACAGGACTCAAAGTAATAAAATCGGTTTTTACGGGGCGATGAGCGAATCATTGTCTAAAATGGAAGGAATCATGAATGAACCAACCGACAGTGGATTGTCAGCAATGATGGAAAAATTCTGGAATTCTCTGCAGGGGTTAACGGCCAATACGGAAAACTCAGGGGCTCGTGAGGTTGTTGCCTCAACAGGTGTTATGGTCGCGGATACCCTAAACTACTATTACAATTCGCTAAAAAGCGTTCAAACTGATATCGGAAATCAAATTAACGTCAAAGCAAACGAAATAAATATGCTTATTAGCAGTATTGATCAACTTAACCAGCAGATTAGTAAAGTAGAGCCGCATGGTATAATCCCCAATGAACTTTACGATAAACGCGATTTACTTGTAGACAGCCTCTCTCAGCTTGTTAGTATAAATGTAAAAAACGTCATTCCAACAGATTATGGCAAAGCCAGTGATGTAGCAACAGGACTATACAACATTGAATTAATGCAAGAAGACGGTTCTTCCTTTGCGCCGCCTATCAATCTGGTCAGTGTTAACCAAACAGGGATGCTGGGAACTTCAAAAGTTGAAGTTAGCTATGATAAATCGACAGGTATGGTAGATGGAGTAAAGTTTGGTTCGAAAACATTAACGGAGCACAAGTTTTCAGGAGAGCTATCCGGATTGATTAACAGCTTTGGTTATAAAAAGAGTGATGGTACAATCGGAGGAACCTATCCTGATATGCTGCAAAAGCTGGATAATATGACAACGGCTTTTGTGAATGAGTTTAATGCTATTCATAAACAGGGATATGCGTTAGGAGCTAGTGAAACATCAACACTAAACTTTTTTGAAATTGAACCAGGCAAGAGTGCTGCTCAAAGCATCAAGGTGAATAGTGAGATTTTGAAGGACCCTTCATTAATTGCCGCAGGTGGTAATAGTGGAGGAGCTTCTGGGGATAATGAAAATGCTAAACTCTTAGCTGATTTGAAAAAGAAAGCTTTTAGTGATTACTCAACTAAAGACCAAAATTCTAAGGAGTTAACTGGAACCTTTGACACCTATTATTCCGGGATTATTGGGAAATTGGGTGTTGATTCACAAAGTGCTCAAAAGAATCTTTCCAACTCTGTAGTGCTTGCTACATCCGTTAACCAAAATAGAGACTCTGTCAGTTCTGTATCCTTGGATGAAGAGATGACCGATATGATTAGATTCCAGCAAGCTTATAATGCTTCTGCAAGAATGATGACGATGATGGATGAAATGCTCGATAAAATCATTAACGGAATGGGTACGGTAGGCCGATAATAGGAGTGAGAAATTATGCGCGTGACGCAATCCATGCTAACCAATAATATGTTAAGAAACTTAAGCAGCAGCTACGAAAAGATGGGCAAGCTGCAGGAACAAGTCTCTTCTCAAAAAAAATTCTCTAAACCATCTGATAATCCTGTTGCAGCCATGATGGGAATGGGGTACCGGATAAATCTCAATCAAATCCAGCAGTATACCAGTAACATCTCGGAGGCAACTAACTGGATTGACAGTACTGATGATGCCATTTCTGAAGCTGTTTCCGCCATGCAGCGGATTCGTGAGTTGACGGTTCAGGCCAGCAATGGTACGTATGAAGGCGAACAACTGAAAAATGTTGCTGAGGAAATAAAGCAATTAAAAGAACATCTCATAACTCTTGGCGACACACAGATAGGCGGGAAATATATTTTCAACGGCCAGGATACAAATGCGAGACCGTCTTCCGTTAAAGATGGGAATGGGAATACGGTGTATGGCACAGGGGACATAAACCTTGAAGTGTTTTCCGGGATTTCCCTGAAAATCAATACGGACGGTTCTAAGATTTTTGGAGATGCGCTTGCTATTGGCGGCAGCATTGATCAAACGATAGATGCACTTGAAAACGGCGGTGACGTGAGTAGCACACTGGAAGGAATTGACGAAACTATCAATACATTCTTAGCTATGCAAGCTCAGGTTGGTGCCAGGCAGAATCGAATTGAATTGATGACGGAACGCCTAAAGCAGCAGGAGGTTTTTGCTACGGAAATCCTTTCGAAAAATGAGGATGTCGATATCGAAAAGGCGATAATGGATTTAACGACACAGGAAAGTATTCATAGTGCCGCATTAAGTATTGGAGCAAGAATCATTCAACCGAGTTTACTAGATTTTCTTCGCTAAGCTATTCTTAAATGGGTAGCTTTTTTTCTATAAGGAGAGGAGTGGTAAGGATGCAAATGCCACAAATACAATTGCAGTCTGTCTCAATGAAGATTGGATTGAATATAGACCAACCTGTACAGGAAATTGAACAGAAGGCAGCGGACCAATCAATTGAACAGCCGAGAGCAATCTTAGAAATTCAGATAACCCCAGGGAAGCTAACGATTGATCAAACAAAAGCGAGAGAAGATATGGATTTGAAAAGCCTATCCAAGCGAGTTGAGGAATTTGCACAGCGGGGCTATCAGGATTGGCTGGCAGGTATGGCAAGAAGGTCACAGCAGGGCACGGAGCTGAGGCATATTGAAAAAGGCGGTAATGCACTCGCTGATCAAGCCAGGCAAAACAGCAAGGGGCCAGAAAAGCAATTCAATCTCGGTTGGGTTCCCTCTCATTTCAGTGTTCAGATGGACTATCAACCGGCCCAGGTAGAAATTGAAGCAACCCCTCAAAAACCGATCATCGATGTGCAGGTTAATAAACCAAACCATACATACACGCCAGGTAATGTAGAAGTGGAAGTTTTACAAGAAAATTCACTGGATATAGATTTCATTAATTTGTTTCCAGATGAGATAGGTGAGTGAGAACATATATGATTATACAGACAAAATTTCATAACGAACTCGAATTGGCAGAGAAAGAGATTTATGTATTTGAAAGCGGGATACCAGGATTTTTAGAAGAAAAACAGTTTTGCTTGCTAGCTTTGGGGGAAACGCCATTTGTCGTTCTGCAATCTATAACAACAAAAGAGGTTGCTTTTATCATGTTGAACCCTTTTGATATTTTTCACGATTATGAAGTGAATCTTACTGATGAGGTACTATCTACTTTGCGAATAGAAGCAGAAAAGGAAGTCATTATGTTCGTGATTTTAACGATCCACGAACCATTCAATAAAACGACCGCTAATCTTCAAGCTCCTATCATTTTAAATAGCTCTAAAAAAACAGGAAAGCAGTTTATCATGAATGGAAGTGGCTACATGACTAAGCATCTTCTTATTGAACCTTCAGTAGAACAGGAGGAAAAATAATGCTTGTCCTAACTAGAAAATCTAATGAATCGATCATGATAGGTAATGATATTGAAATTACGGTCTTAGCTATAGAAGGCGAACAGATCAAACTTGGTATCAATGCTCCAAAAAATGTCGAGATTCATCGAAAAGAAATCTATCTATCTATTCAGCAAGAAAATAATGAAGCTACTAAAACAGAAACCAGTATTCTGGAAAATTTATATGAACATTTCAAGAAAAAATCTTAAAATCTCTAAATATGTTTCTGAGCATGTCGATAATACATATACAACGATGAGTAGTGATATAGACGGGCGTCTTATTCACTATCCATCGTAAAAAACCACATGGATGTGGGAACTTAAAACTCAAGGAGGAAACATAAATGATTATCAATCACAATATCTCAGCTCTAAACACGCACCGTCAATTATCAAGTGCAACGAATGCACAATCAAAATCAATGGAGAAACTTGCATCAGGTATGCGTATCAACCGTGCAGGCGATGACGCAGCCGGTCTTGCAATCTCTGAAAAAATGCGTGGACAAATCCGCGGTTTGGACCAAGCTTCCCGTAACTCCCAAGATGGAATTTCTTTAATCCAAACTGCCGAAGGCGCATTGAACGAAACTACAGACATTCTGCAACGTATGCGTGAGCTTGCTACACAAGCATCAACTGATACTAATACAACTAGTGACCGTGGAGAAATCCAAAAGGAAATGGATTCATTAACATCTGAAATTAACCGTATCGGTAATACTACTGAATTCAATACACAGAAATTATTGAATGGTTCTAAAGACACGGCTACTCTTGCTAAAGATGCTGTTGCAGCAGAAGATGCAGTAGCTGGTGTATATTCAATAGCTGGACCAACAGCGGATATTACAATTGATGGGAAAGACTTTGCTTATGATGCTGGTGGAGCAAAAGATTTTAAAGATGTAGATGAGTTGGTATCAGCAATAAATGCTGATACAGATTTAAAAACTAAGTACACTGCGAGTAAAGATGCAAGTGGTAAACTAGTATTAACACAGAATTCAGGTTTTGAATCAGCAACAGCACCAACAGGTGCAACATTCACAGAAGATACAGCAGGAAAAGCAGCTGTAGAGGCTAAAGATGCTGTTGAAGCTGGCTCAGGTCTTCAATTCCAAATCGGTGCAAACGAAAACCAAAGCCTGACACTTGAAATTGGTGACATGCGTGCAAGTGCTCTTGGGTTGACTGGTTCTGGTGCAGGGTTCACAACTGATGCAAATGTAAGCAATGGTACAGATTCTAAAGGTGTTGAATCTGGCCTGGATGTTTCTAATGCTAAAAACGCATCAGCGGCTATCACAAAAATCCAAACTGCAATTGACACAGTATCAGCTGAACGTTCTAAACTAGGTGCTAACCAAAACCGTTTAGAGCATACTATCAACAACTTAGGTACTTCTTCTGAAAACCTGACTGCTGCTGAATCACGTATCCGTGATACAGATATGGCAAAAACAATGATGGAGCAAACTAAAAACTCTATCCTGGCGCAAGCATCACAAGCAATGTTGGCTCAAGCAAATTCCGCACCTCAAGGGGTTTTACAACTTCTAAGGTAAATTTGAAGGGCGTTTTATCTAGTAATGGATAAAATTATAACTGGGTGAATTGCTGGAACTTCCTAAAGCTACATCAACCACAACGTAACTGGAAACGGTAAGCGTGAAGGTTTGAAAATGATGAAGATGATCCAATGGATAATCAGCAGCCAAGCTCCTTTGAGGAAACTCTGGAGAAGGTTCAACGACTAGGGTATACAGTCTAAGGCGAAGGCTATGACAATGAAATCCGTAGGGTGGCATAAGCCATTCGAAGTGCCCAGCCCCATAGAATAATATGGGTGAAGATATAGTCTATTCTATGTTCGAAAGACATAGTCGCGAAGCAAGCGAACCAACAACCACAAGGAGTTTTACAACTTCTTCGTTAATTTTAGATTACTTGAAAGAGACTCTAGTTTTGCTAGGGTCTCTTTTGTATAGAAGGAAGCATGGAAAAAAAGTAGAGTTAAGGGTGAATGAAAATACTAGGGTGGAATCAGGATGGATAAGGCCCAACAAGATCAGAAGGAATTCCTCAAACACAGCTTAAATGGACCAAGGAACAGGTTCTTATTTTGGACGAGATGGAAGTGAAGTTATGAAATGAAAAGGATAGCAGAATATGCGAAATGAAATTGAGAGGCTAAATTGTGAACTGAATGTCCTAAAGAAAGAAGGAAATCAGTTACCCGGAACAACAGTTATATAAAGCACTCGGTTAGATAAGCATTACTATTGATAGGGTCTAGCACCTCGATACAATCACGAGGTGGAGTTAGTCTAGTTTTTTGATGTCTTGCCATTTGTAAGTAACTGACCAATAACTTCTTTTTAGCATCTTTGCAATTTCATTTGTTGTATAACCATTTTCTTTAAGTTGTCTTAGTAATTTAATTTCATCTTGAGAATAGGGTTTAGATCGATCTGAACTGCTGGTAAGAATCGTGTAATCAGGATACTTAGATTTCCATCTGAGTATTTCCTTTTGATTTCGGAATTCCCAAGAGGTTTTATATAGCATAGAAGAACAAGTTTTTGCTACAGGTTCGATTAGTTTGAGGAAACGAAAAGTTTCTTTAACAGAAGTAGTTTTTAGAATATATCCATAACCATCCTTACGAGAACTCAACTTTAAGGATAAATGATATGTGGTAAATATAGTTCCTTTAGTTTCTCTAATTCGTCTTTAGGATAGCATTGAAGGTAAAGGTAAATATGCGGTGTGAGGTATATAATTCTCTTATTATGATTTATCCTAAATGAGATGCTTAATGAGCCATCATCCATGTATAGAATAGTTAGGAAATGTGGTAAACGGCAATTTTTCACTAATGTGAAAGGGAGATGTTTAGTTCCATCTTTGCTGTAAAAGTGAGGAAATAAATTTGTGAATAATTCCAAAGAAGCGGAACGGACACATTGGCTAGCCGGAGTGATATACAATAATCCATCAAAAAAGGAAATTTTCCATTTTCGATAATCTTCCTGAGATGTGCCGTAGTGTTCCCGGTAGCTATTGTTCTTTCTCCTGCTATTTTTATAAATTTTCGTAATTTAACCGTCACTTATAATACTGGCATATAATATATTTTTCTGGATTTCAGTAAGATAAATCATGAAAACCTCCTTATATAAGAGTGTATACTCTTCTTCTTAGTCCCATTCTATAACGTTATCCCCTCCAATGGTAGAATGTTTGTTCTCTATTTAATGATAAATCCTTTGTATGTACACTGTAAAGTTTCATTTCAGAACCGATATAAAAAGTAAAGATATCATATTGGGGGCTATTTAGATGCTGGAGAGTTTGTCCACGAATATTCTTTCCTCACAACTTAGAACAGCAATCTCAGACGGAATTAGTTCATATTATCAACGTGAAATGAATACGCTTGCCTATTCAGAACAAAGTGTAGAATCTAATAATGAGCCTGCAAAAGAAAAGGTGAAAGAAGTAGTGGAAAGTTTGGACGCCTTCCTGGATCCAACACATACGGCCATTCGTTTTGAGTATCATGAGGAGCTGAATGAGTATTATGTCAAGGTTGTGGATGACGTTACGGATGAGACGATCAGGGAGATCCCTCCTAAGAAGTTACTGGATTTCTATGCGGCAATGACAGAGTTTGTCGGGATTATGGTGGATGAAAAAATATAGGCGGGTGATCAATTGTGGTACGAATCAGTGGTTTTGCGAGTGGAATGGACATTGATGAATTAGTTAAGAGTATGATGCAGGCGGAACGGGTGCCATTGGATAAATTAACACAGAAAAAGCAGTATTCCGAGTGGCAGCGGGATGATTACCGCTCGATAAATACATCTTTATCAGAATTGGATAGACTCATTCGTGATGGGGTTGGGAAGCAGTCATCCTTTATTAAAAAGAAAATATCGGTATCGAATCCAGATGCAGTATCGGTGAAAAATGTGAGTTCGACCAGTGATTTTACTGGAAATATCAAGGTGAACGGGCTTGCCAAAGCAGCAACCATGACAAGTACGGAGAAATCAGCTGTTACTGACTCCAAAAAGAAACTATCGGAATTGGGTATCACGACACCTCAAGATATTACGATACTGGCCATCAATAAAGATGGCGGTTTTGATACGGAAGTAAAAGATGGAGTAACAATGGACAAACCGTATACGCTTACTCTTAATGAAAACGATACGCTAGAGAGTGTTATTAATAAAATTAATGCTAACTCGGGAGTGACTCTATTTTTTGATGAAACCTCCCAGAAGTTTTCCATCACTGCTAAAAATACCGGTGATGTAAAAGATCGCCCTGAAATTGAATTAGGGGGTACCGGAGATTTTTTTGCTGCGTTAAAAATGAGCAGTAACAATGAAGGGACTGGCGGCACAATAGGGGAAAATGCAACGATTACTTATAATGGACTGGACATTTCCCGACCTTCGAATACGTTTCAAATCAATGGAGCAGAAATAACGGTTAAGCAGAAAACGATGGATACCGTCACATTCTCATCAACGGCTGATGTGGATTCCATCTTGGACACAATCACTCAGTTTGTGAATAAATACAATGAAATCATTAAAAAGGTTCAGGATAAAACGGGTGAAGCGAAATATCGCTCCTTTACCCCGCTTACCACTGAGCAAAAGAAGGCAATGACAGAAGATGAAGTGAAGATGTGGGAAGAGAAAGCGAAGAGCGGAACGTTAAAAAGTGACTCGACACTAAAAAGTCTTCTAACCACAATGCGATCATCTCTATACACCTCGGTGGATGGGATCACAGGTAAAAACAATCTCAGCAGTTTGGGAATCACTACGACCAAGAATTATTTGGAGGGCGGTAAATTAACGATTGATGAGGACAAGCTCCGGGCAGCCATTAGTGAAGATCCAAATGCGATTTATGATATGTTCATGGCCAATGGAACGGAGAAAAGCGATAAAGGCCTCGCGCGCCGGTTACGGGATGATATAGAATCATCCATGAAGGTGATTACTGAAAAAGCCGGAAAAGCTGGATATGTTAATAACAATTTTACAATCGGAAAATTGGTTGATGGGCTGGATAAGAAGATTTCAACATTTGAAGCAAAGTTAACGAAATTGGAATCGCGCTACTACAATCAGTTCACAGCTATGGAAAAAGCGATTCAAAGGGCAAACAGCCAAAGTGCATCGTTAGCATCTTATTTTAGTTAAGGTAAGCCGGAAAGGGAGATAAATATGGCGATAAATAATCCATATCATTCGTATCAACAGAATTCAGTCAATACAGCATCTCCGGGAGAGCTTACATTAATGCTGTATAATGGCTGCCTAAAGTTCATCATGCTTGGGAAGAAAGCCATTAAAGCTGGTAATATCGAAGCGAAGAATACGAACATCATTAAGGCGCAAAACATAGTCCATGAATTGATGGTGACGCTGGATATGGATGTCGAAGTATCCAAAGAAATGATGAGTCTGTATGATTTCATGAATCGCCGTCTGGTAGAGGCGAATATGAAAAATGATGTTGCTGCCTTGGAAGAGGTGGAGGGACTCGTTACTGACTTCCGTAATACTTGGAAGGAAGTAATTCAGATGAACAGGAAAAAACAGTTTACACAAAGCGGTCAAGTGTAATGATCATTCAAACCTTTCATGATTTGACTGTTGAATTAATTGCCGTTCTGGAAGATAGGACGATTGCAGAACGTGATGATAAAATAGAAAGGGTCACACAGCTGATTGATCAGCGAGATGAACTTCTTTCTCAAATCAAACCGCCTTTTACTGGTGAAGAGCAACAGCTTGGCCGCGCAATAATGTTGCTTAACCAACAGGTCGATCGCTTGCTGAATCTTCAAAGGCTGGAGATAAAGCGGGACATCCAGGAAATAAATAAGAAGAAAAAATCATCTAATAAATACACGAACCCGTATGAAAGTCTATCAGTAGATGGCATGTTCTACGATAAAAGAAATTAGATATTAATTAGCCGTTTAAATTCCAAACGGTATTAATGTTAAATATTTTTTAATTTTTTGTAAATATTAAGGGCTTAATTTTTTCTTTATAGCGTTACATTTGTTATAATAAAGCTAGGGCAGACATCAACCCTTTCCAAACCTTCCGACAATTGTTTCATAATTTCGACATATTTCGTGATGTGTTTCTAAAGGAAACCGGAGGGGTATTGTAGAATCTAACTGTATAGTCTTAATTTAAGGAGGACTCACTTTATGAATTACAACGTACGCGGTGAAAACATTGAGGTAACTCCAGCAATTCGAGAATACGTCGAAAAGAAAATTGGCAAGTTAGAACGATATTTTAACAATACACCAGATGCAAATGTGTTAGTGAATTTGAAAGTGAACAATAATACATCCAAGGTCGAAGTGACGATTCCAATGCAGAATTTGGTTCTTCGCGCTGAAGAGGAAAATGCGGATATGTATGCTGCCATTGACTTGATTAATGACAAGCTTGAACGCCAAATTCGTAAACATAAAACGAAAGTCAATCGTAAATTCCGTAACAACTTATCTACAACTCCTGAGGCGTTCGCCTTTAATACGGAAACTGATGAAATGGTGGACGAATTTGAAGATGATACTGATATTGAAGTAGTCCGCAATAAGCGCTTTGATTTGAAGCCAATGGATAGTGAAGAAGCGATTCTGCAAATGAATATGCTTGGTCACAGTTTCTTCGTTTACACCAATGCGGATACAAATACAACGAATGTTGTGTACCGTCGTAAAGATGGGCGCTACGGATTAATTGAACCTAGTTAATATGAATCTATAAACAAAAGCACAACCCAGACTATGGGTTGTGCTTTTTAAATTTTACTTCTATCCATTGCATGTCCATTTAGACTAAGGAGTTCTATAGTTCTGGAAAAACAACCATCAGTTTCAACCAAAGAGGTCAATGATTGTTTATTTTTCATTCCCTTTTCATTCCTGATTATTTAGCTGACTAATTAGCAATTCGATAAGTGTCTTTATAATAAGTAAATTCTTCTGTTGAAAGCGAGGTATCAAATATTATCGATTAACTGGTTGGTCTCTGGGAATTTCATTGTTCTCTAAAAAATACAATGAAGTACGGAAAGTATAATATTTTCTTTAAAAAGGCACTTTTGTTCTTTAATAAGATAAATGGGTATTTATACTCGTTTGAATACTCCCCTATTGTACTGCACTTGAATTAAAGTTCTTTAAAAAGAACAAAAATTCATTTGAATAAAACATTTGATTATAGTGCATAGGGAGTGGATTATTGTATCAGGAAAATTGCTATACATGCCATAGGGCGTCTTTTAGAAGTGCAGAATATGGCAACTTGTCCGACCTGTGGTGAGGACTTGTCTGCGCAAAAAGCTTTTGATGCACTTACAATGGAAAGAATTAATATGCACCATCGTTTGAATAAGAAGGGCAATGTTTATTATTTTGTAAAAAAACGAACATGAAACATTGGAACCATCTTGCTTTGTACATAAAATAGACAAAAACTATCATTAATTTTCTTGATTTTGTAATATTTTGTCGATAAAAAGTTGTATATTGTGGTAAATTAGCGACATAAAATAGCAATATTTGGAGTCGATATTAGCTATAATAAGATACTAAATATAGTATTTGTAATAATTACCCTGACAAAGGCAAACTTAGCGAAAGGTGAGGTCGCAAGGCATAGGTCTAAGGTTGCTTGATACTAAGATGGACTGGTCTGCTTAAAATACATACAAGTAGTATTTTAGGAGGATAAAAGAGGTGGTTTAAGTGAAAGTGGATCAAGAATGGGTGAAGTTGATTGCAGAAGCTAGGAAATTGGGTTTTAAGAAAGAAGAAATTAGTGCTTTTTTACAAAAAGAGAATCTTAATGTGTCAATAGAGGAGAACAATGAAAACTAAGAATCAAAAAATGATTGAAAAAAACATCCCTATAAACAGTTGATTTACAACATAGCTGTCTATAGGGATTATTTTATTGTGTGAAATTCTATCAAGACTAGTTTGATAGAGCAGTACTATTTATGTTTGTGTAGATAGTTTAGAATTTATCTATTCTTCTTTATCTTTTCTCCATTTATTAAACTCAATGAACTCTCTGAATTGTTGTTTAGAAACGCCAGAATTCATGGCTTCCTCAACAATTTTCATCCAGTCAGTGTCCAAGGATTCCTTATTTGGTACATCGTAAAGAAGGGCATCTACAGGAATGTTAAGTACAGCGGAGATTTTTTCAAGAAATTGAATAGAAGGATTCGTTTGTAAGTTCCGCTCGAGCGAACTTAAGTATGACTTTGCTACTCCGGCTTTATCGGCTAGTTCAGTCATTGACATTTTCTTTTCTTCTCGCAGTTTTTTTACACGTTCACCAATCAACAATACCACCTCGAAACATGTTCTATTTATCTTCAATTTATAAGTTTTAAACCCACATAAAATCACAGGAATAGGAAGCCTGAAAAGCTAGATTACTTCAACTGACTATCAGTATAGAGGGACCAAAAATATCTATTAATAGAAGGTTGTGTTTAATCCGCATTTTCGTTTGTCTTGTTAAAGACTCATATGAAAAGTGGGGGAATGTGTAAGGTACTTTTGATACTTCCCTCTATTTTAACAGCTCTACCCCTCTTTTATCCATTGTTTTTCGTAAGAATTGAATTCAGGTCCATAGACATAGAGTGACATGAAGTTGTACCTCTAGAATAGAAGTGTTAAAATTAAGCTTGGATTAGTATTAACAGAAGGTGTGTTTCTTCTTACTTATATGAATGTGTTATTGAATGATCATTACCATAATAGAGGAGCGTTATTGAATGCTTAATATATTAAATAAAGTTTTTGATCCGAATAAGCGAGAAATTAAGCGTCTGGAAAAAGTCGCTGATCAGGTCGAAGCGCTGGCTGATGAGACAGCTGCGTTATCGGATGAGCAGTTGCGCGCCAAAACAGAGGAGTTTAAGGAGCGCTATCAAAACGGGGAAACCGTGGATGATTTGCTTGTTGAAGCTTTTGCAGTTGCGCGTGAAGGGGCAAAACGAGCTCTTGGTTTGTATCCTTACCGTGTTCAAATCATGGGTGGGGCATCCCTTCATGATGGAAACATCTCCGAGATGAAAACGGGTGAAGGTAAAACATTAACATCAACCATGCCGGTTTATTTAAACGCTCTTACTGGTAAAGGTGTGCATGTCGTGACTGTCAATGAATACTTGGCGCACCGTGATGCAACTGAGATGGGTGTATTGTATGATTTCCTGGGTTTGACTGTCGGGTTGAATTTGAACAGTCATTCTAAAGAAGAAAAACAAGCCGCCTACAATGCTGACATTACTTATAGCACGAATAATGAGTTAGGCTTTGATTACTTGCGTGACAATATGGTTTTGTATAAAGAACAAATGGTACAGCGCCCGTTGCATTTTGCTGTCATCGATGAAGTCGATTCAATTTTGATTGATGAAGCGAGAACGCCTTTGATCATTTCTGGTTCAGCGCAAAAATCAGCACAGCTTTACATCCAAGCAAATGCTTTTGTGAGGACGTTACAAAAAGAAACGGACTATACGTATGATGAAAAGACAAAAGGTGTTCAGCTGACCGAAGAAGGTATGAACCGTGCTGAAAGAGCATTTAATATTGATAACTTATTCGATATCAACCATGTTACCTTAAACCATCATATTAATCAGGCTTTGAAGGCGCATGTTTCCATGCATTTGGATGTGGATTATGTTGTTCAAGAAGGCGAGATTGTTATCGTCGACCAATTCACTGGCCGTTTAATGAAGGGCCGCCGTTACAGTGAAGGTCTTCATCAGGCAATTGAAGCAAAAGAGGGCCTTGAAATTCAAAATGAAAGCATGACTCTAGCGACTATCACGTTCCAAAACTATTTCCGGATGTACGAAAAACTTTCTGGTATGACAGGTACAGCTAAGACAGAGGAAGAGGAATTTCGTAATATCTACAATATGAATGTTATTGCGATTCCAACAAACCGGAATATTGTTCGTGATGACCGCGCCGATCTTATTTACGCGTCAACGGATGGGAAATTCCGCGCTGTTGTGGAAGACATCGCTGAGCGTTATACAAAAGGACAGCCAGTGCTCGTTGGTACTGTTGCCATTGAAACGTCTGAAGTCATTTCTGCGTATTTATCCAAAAAGGGTATACCTCATGATGTTTTGAATGCAAAGAATCATGAGCGTGAAGCAGAAATCATTGCGAATGCAGGTAATCAAGGTTCAGTTACAATCGCTACTAATATGGCTGGCCGTGGTACGGATATCAAGCTTGGCGAAGGTGTCAAAGAACTTGGCGGCCTTGCTGTTATCGGTACGGAGCGTCATGAAAGTCGAAGGATAGATAACCAGTTGCGTGGTCGTTCCGGTCGTCAGGGAGATCCTGGGATTACTCAATTCTATTTATCAATGGAAGATGAACTGATGCGACGCTTCGGTTCGGATAATATGAAAAGTATGATGGCACGTCTTGGAATGGATGATTCACAGCCAATTCAAAGTAAAATGGTGACGAGAGCCGTTGAATCCGCTCAGAAACGAGTGGAAGGTAATAACTTTGATTCGCGTAAACAATTGCTTCAGTATGACGATGTCCTACGTCAACAACGGGAAATCATCTATAAACAGCGTTTTGATGTGATGGAAAGTGAAAATTTACGTGAAATTGTTGAGACGATGATTGAGGCATCCATTCAGCGTAACGTTGCTGCATTTGCTCCAATGGGTGATGAAGAAGGCTGGAACTTACAAGGTCTTGTCGATTACTTGAATGGTAACCTATTCAATGAAGGTTCAATCACTATAGAAGGTTTAGAAGGAAAAAATGAATCGGAATTGGTTGAATTTATCGTAGGTAAAGTGAAAGAAGACTATGATCAAAAAGAAGCAGAGCTCTCAGAAGATCAAATGCGGGAGTTTGAAAAGGTTATCGTTCTTCGTGCGGTTGATAGCAAGTGGATGGACCATATCGATGCTATGGAACAATTGCGTCAAGGGATTCACCTTCGTGCTTATGGTCAAATTGACCCGCTTCGTGAATACCAATCGGAAGGTTTCGCAATGTTTGAAGCCATGATTGCCTCCATGGAAGATGAAGTCGCTAAATACATTATGAAAGCTGAAATTCGCAATAATTTAGAGCGAAAAGAAGTCATAAAAGGACAAGCGGTCAATCCGAAGGAAGAAGATGGAGGGAAAGTGAAGAAGGCTCCAGCCCGTAAAAAGGAAGAAGTCGGACGAAATGCCTTATGTCCATGCGGCAGCGGCAAAAAATATAAGAATTGCCATGGTAATTTAGCCTAAAATTAGGTGTATAATGATATGAGAGACGGTGTAAGAACTTGCCGCCTCTTTTCATGTTTAGTTTGCGTAAAGCAATATTTGCATATAGTATGAAGAGGTTTATTGGTACTGAAACACATCCCTGTAAAGGGATTTTTTTAACATACTTAATGAGGTGAAGAGAAATGGAATTAGCAGAAATTAGAAATGAACTTGAACGAACCGCGCAACGATTAACGGACTTTAGGGGGTCTCTTTGACTTAGATGAAAAAGAGGCACGAATCGCACAGCTAGAAAATGAGATGACACACCCTGATTTTTGGAATGATCAGTCAAAAGCACAGACTGTTATTAATGAAACGAATGCATTGAAAGATCAAGTCAATCAATTGTCCGATTTGAATGATGCGTATGAAAATCTGGATTTGACGTATGAATTAGTGAAAGAAGAAAGTGATGAAGAACTTCTGGCTGAACTAGTAGAAGAAATCACAATTCTTTCACAAAAGATGAATGAATTTGAACTTCAGCTCTTACTAAGTGAAGAATATGATTCGAAAAATGCAATTCTGGAATTGCATCCTGGTGCAGGCGGAACTGAGTCCCAAGATTGGGGTTCAATGTTGCTTCGTATGTATACAAGATGGGGCGAAAAAAGGGGCTTTAAAGTAGAAACCCTTGATTACCTTCCAGGTGATGAAGCTGGAATCAAGAGTGTCACGTTGCTGTTCAAAGGCCATAACGCATATGGTTATTTGAAAGCAGAAAAAGGTGTTCACCGTCTTGTTCGGATTTCTCCTTTCGATTCATCAGGCCGCCGTCATACTTCATTCGTTTCTTGCGAAGTTATGCCGGAATTCGACGAGACGATTAATATAGAAATTCGTACGGAAGATCTGAAGGTAGACACGTACCGGGCAAGTGGGGCAGGTGGTCAGCATATCAATACGACTGACTCAGCCGTAAGGATAACGCATTTACCTACGAATACTGTGGTAACGTGCCAAAACGAGAGATCGCAAATCAAAAATAAGGCTCAAGCCATGAATATGCTGAAAGCCAAATTATATCAACTTGAAATTGAACAACAGCAAGCCGATTTGGATGAAATTCGCGGAGAACAAAAGGAAATTGGTTGGGGAAGCCAAATTCGTTCTTACGTCTTCCATCCGTACTCCATGGTAAAAGACCACCGTACTAGTGCGGAGACAGGGAACTTGGGAGCTGTCATGGACGGAGATATCGATATGTTCATTGATGCGTATTTACGTTCAAAATTATAAGAAGTAAAAGCCGGGCCGGATTTTTGGTTCGGCTTTTTTTATGATTACGTATACATGGAAGTTCAATTCACTACCACTTTAAAGTCATTTGGCTGACTTTTACAGGATATTATAGGGGATGCAATAAAACGTTCGGCCAATACTAGATAAAAATGATGGTTTTTTAGGAGAAAATATAGAATGAGAAAACGATACCGGGAGCAGAAGCATCCCTTGATACAAAAGTTAATGGAGTATGGGTTGGTAATTGTCGGTTCAGCTATAATTGCAATTGGTTTTAATGTATTCTTGCTTCCTAACCAGATTGCTTCAGGCGGAGTCAGCGGAATTAGTACGATTCTCGATTCTACGCTCGGTTGGGAACCAGCCTATGTACTGTGGGGGTGTAATATTCCTTTATTTCTTGCTGGACTAATTATACTTGGGCGGCATTTTGGTGCCAAGAGTCTGATTGGAACCTTGTTCTTACCGCTTGTGGTATTCCTTACAAAGGATTGGGAGCCATGGACGAATGATGCTTTGCTTGGTTCAATATGTGGGGGAATTATGGTAGGCTTTGGGTTAGGAATTGTTTTTCGCGGAAAGGGTTCCACCGGGGGAACCGATTTAGCAGCACAGATTATTCATAAGTATGCCCATATGTCATTAGGGACATGTGTAGCTGTCATTGATGGAATTATTGTCTTAAGCGCTGCGATTGTTTTTGATATTGAAAAAGGTCTTTATGCGTTAATAGGTTTATATGTGACGAGCAAGACGATTGATCTTGTTCAGGTTGGGTTGAATCGTTCTAAGATGGCATTAATTATCATGAATAATGAAATGGAAGTAAGGGATGCTATCTTACATGAGCTAGACCGGGGAGTAACTCGAATTTCCGGGTATGGTGGCTATACGGATGATACTCGTCCAATTTTGATGTGTGTAATAGACCAGTCGGAATTCACTAAATTGAAACAATTGGTTAAACTTGTTGACCCTAAAGCGTTTGTGATCGTGATGGATGCATCGGAAGTACTTGGGGAGGGTTTTAAACTAGATTAAAATTGGTATAATGTTTCTGTACTGGTAAAAATCAGAGGGGGTAAATTCTATGAAAAAGAAATGGTTAGCCTTAGTAATGGGCACGTCTCTCGCCTTGGCTGCATGCGGAGGAAACGATGATAATGCAGATAATAAGCCAGCAAGTGATAAAAGCGAAACTACAACCGTAGATGCCGGAGATGCAGCGAAAATTTATGAAAACAAATGTTCAAGCTGTCATGCAGTAAATCTTGAAGGTGGCGTAGGACCGAATTTAACGAAAGTTGGTTCGAGATTATCAAAAGCAGAAATCGAGCAAGTCATTGCAAAAGGTCAAGGAGCAATGCCAAAAGGTATAATTCAGGGAACCGAAGCGAGCAAAGTTGCTGAATGGCTTGCTGAACATAAATAACGACTATAGAAACGTTCTGCATACAGCGGGGCGTTTCATTTATTCTCCTTTTAAATCCACAGAAAACCCACATCTAATCCCTAATCAAGAAAACTAATCCTAGAATTATTACGTAGATGTTGATAATCTTTCTCACTGAAATGAAACTGTAATATTTTTATGCTTAATTTGACAAAATTAGATGTTATAATGTTTCTGTGCTCTAGTAAGAAAGATTCCTGTCAGATTCCAGTGAAAATTGTCGAAAAAGCTTAGTTACATAGATATAAAAACAAGCAAATTAGGTGGTTTTAGAATGATAGAAATGATAGATGTGAAAAAGACCTATCCTAATGGCGTAACTGCCATTAATGGACTCAATGTAAAAATAAAACCAGGCGAATTCGTTTATGTAGTAGGACCCAGCGGTGCCGGCAAATCGACCTTCATCAAAATGATGTATCGGGAAGAAAAGCCGACAAGTGGTAATATCTTGGTTAATGGTGTCAGCCTTCCAAGTATCCGCAATTCGAAAGTTCCTCTATTCCGCCGTAATATCGGTATGGTATTCCAAGATTTCAAACTCCTTCAAACCTTCACAGTTTATGAAAATGTTGCATTTGCGATGGAAGTTATCGAAAAAGAACCAGAAGAAATTAAAAAGAGAGTCATGGAAGTTCTTGATCTAGTAGGGCTTAAACATAAAGCTAGAATGCTCCCTACCGAGCTATCTGGTGGCGAACAGCAGAGGGTTGCGATTGCCCGTTCGATTGTCAATGATCCTAAGGTGGTTATCGCCGATGAACCTACAGGGAATCTAGATCCTGAAACATCATGGGAAATTATGAACATATTTGAAGAAATTAATAAACGTGGAACAACACTTATCATGGCCACACATAATAGGGACATCGTTAACAATATTAAACGACGTGTCATTGCCATTGAAAGTGGAAAAATAGTTCGTGACGAACATCGAGGTGATTACGGATATGAAATTTAGAACATTACTCCGTCACTTCCGTGAAAGTTTTAAAAATATTGGCCGTAATGGATGGATGACGTTTGCATCAGTCAGTGCAGTAACAGTCACTCTAACATTGGTTGGCGTTTTTTTAGTGCTCATGATGAATTTAAATCATATCGCGGGAAATGTGGAGAAGGATGTCGAAGTTCGTGCACATATTGATAATGCGGCGAATGATGACGATATAAAAGCAATTGGTAAGAAAATTACAGAGATGAGCGGCATCGAAACAGTCATATTCTCTCCAAAAGATGAAGAGCTCACCAATTTAATAGATGATTTAGGCGATAATGGTGATGCCTTTAAACCATTTGAACAGGACAACCCATTAAGGGACGTTTATATTATCAAAACGAAATCACCGCAAGATGTCATCAAGGTGGCAAAAAAAATCGAAGGCTTTGAATATATTCAAAGTGTTAAATATGGACAGGGCTATGTCGAGAATCTATTCAGTTTCGTGAATATAGCCAGAAACATAGGAATCGTTCTTATTGTAGGTTTGCTTTTTACTGCGATGTTCCTTATTTCGAATACTATTAAAATTACAATTGTAGCTAGAAGAAAAGAAATTGAGATTATGAGATTAGTAGGAGCAACGAATAACTTCATCCGTTGGCCATTTTTCTTAGAGGGACTCTGGTTGGGAATTCTCGGTTCAATCGTGCCAATTGGTCTGGTTTCTGTACTCTATTACAATATTTATAAATATGCAGCACCACAGATTACGTTTAAATTCATAGATTTTCTACCTGCAAGCCCGTTTATTTATCAAGTTTCGGCCATTCTTATTGCAATAGGCGCCGTTATCGGAATATGGGGCAGCTTGATGTCAGTTAGGAAGTTCTTAAAAGTATAAAAATATAACTCACACCTTCTTTTACACTCGAATGTCAAAAGAAGCCTAGTACAAATAGAGAGACGTTACAAGGCGTTAGATGTGACGGGATTGAAAGGGGAAATGAAACGTTGAAAAAAAATATTATTGCAATGAATGCTTCAATATTGATTGGGCTGGGGAGCATTTTAGCTGCTCCTTCGGCTTATGCTGAATCAATTTCAGATTTGCAACAAAAGAAAGAATCTATTCAGGAGAAACGCTCGGATGTTGAATCGAATATTTCCGATACTGTGAAAAAAATCGATAACCTGCAGGATAAACAATTGACGGCAGAGGAACAAATTGCAGCCATTGAAGCGAAAATTGCAGAATCGACAAAAAAAATCGATGCTAAAAATGCTGAAATTACACAAACGAAAAAAGAAATTGAAAAATTAAAAGAAGAGATTAAAGTATTAAAAGAACGGATTGCTAAACGTAATGAAGTTTTGAAGGAAAGGGCGCTTTCTTTCCAAGAGACTGGTGGGGACGTGAACTACCTAGAAGTGTTATTCGGATCATCAAGTTTCGGTGATTTAATTGACCGTGTCGGAGCTGTAGCGACAATTGCTGAAGCCGATCGGGATATTTTAAAGCAACATGAGTTGGATAAAAAGGATCTAGAAGAAAAGCAGACAGCTGTTGAAAAGAAGCTTGCTAGTCTAGAAGTAGCCAAAGCCGAACTTTTAGAAATCCAAAAGCAACAAAAACAGCAGAAGCAAGAAAAGGCTGCTTTAGTTAAGAAATTAAAGCAACAAACCAAAAAACATGAAGATGAGAAAATGGGCTTAGAGGAAGAAAAAGCGAACCTTGCTGCTCAAGAAACGGCTATCAAATCGGCCATCAACTTAGAACGAAACCGTCTTGCTGAATTGGAAGCAGCTCGTAAAAAAGCAGCAGCCGAAGCCAAAAAGCGTGCAGAGCAAGCAGCGGCACAAGCAGTGGCACAAGCAGCATCTCAAGCAGCATCTCAAGCAGCTGAATCAAAAAAACAATCTTCTTCTTCCAGCTCTAGTGCAAATAGCAGCAGTTCATCACCATCTTCATCATCAGCACCATCGGCACCATCTACGGCTAATGTAAGTCAAGTGCCAGCTGTTTCATCGGGTACTTTTACTAGACCAAGTGCAGGATATGTATCTTCAACAATGGGTGAACGTTGGAATAAACAGCATGCAGGTATTGATATTGCTGCTAGTGGAACAGTTCCTGTTGTAGCAGCAGCAGATGGAGTTGTAAGCCGTTCTTACTTCTCTAGTACATACGGTAATGTTATCTTTGTTACTCATTCAATCGGTGGTCAGCAATGGACAACGGTATATGCACATTTAAGCTCTAGACAAGCAAGTACTGGTTCTGTTGTTGCCAAAGGTCAACAAATTGGTATCATGGGGAACACAGGACATTCATTCGGTCAGCATTTACACTTTGAGCTACATAAAGGTGCATGGAATTATAGCAAGTCAAATGCAGTAAATCCATTAAACTACATACCTAATTAATACCCAATATATCAATAGAAAAACAGACTAGGATAAAATTCTAGTCTGTTTTTTGTTGTGTTCACTTTTTTTCTACAAGCATATTTCCTCCTAGCTGCTCATATAGTGAAATACATATCAGGGCAGAAATGGGGATAAATATGGTCAAAAAATGGGTACTTCCTCTAGCGATCATTATGTCATTAATTATCGGGGCAGGGGGCGGCATATATTGGACAAGCTTCCCAGTTAAGAATGAGACAAAACAGGAAAACCAAATGGTAATAAAAGATAAGGAATGGGCAAAAGTGGAACAAGCTTATGGTTTGATCGTAAATCAGTATGTGGACAAGGTGGACGGTTCTCACCTGGTCGAAGGTGCCATTCAAGGGATGCTGTCAGCATTGAAAGATCCATACTCCGTATATATGGACAAGGGAACCGCAAAGCAATTTAATGAAACGTTAGACTCCTCGTTTGAAGGGATCGGTACGGAAATCGGGATGGAAGATGGTAAGGTCATTATTGTGTCTCCTTATAAAGACTCCCCTGCTGAAAAAGCGGGGTTAAAGCCAAAGGACCAAATTCTTAAGGTGAATGGTGAAAATGTCGAAGGTTTGGATTTGTATGAGACACGCTTAAAAATCCGTGGTGAAAAAGGGTCAGCCGTCAAAATGGAAATAAAGCGTGCGGGGGTTTCAAATCCAATTGAATTCAATATGGTTCGTGATGAAATTCCACTTGATACTGTTTTTTCATCGATTAAAGAAGTGGCGGGAGAGCAAATCGGCTATATTGAGTTAACCACTTTCTCGGAAAATACCGCATCTGATTTTAAAAAGCAGATGAAGGAGCTAGAAAAGAAAGGGATTAAAGGATTGGTCATAGACGTACGCGGCAATCCAGGTGGCCTCCTATCGAGTGTGGAAACGATACTTGGAGAGTTTATCACAAAAGATAAACCATATTTACAAATTGCCGAAAGAACGGGAGAAACGCAATCCTTTTTTACAAACCTAAATAAAGAAAAGGATTATCCGATCGCTGTCTTGACGGATAAGGGAAGTGCTTCAGCCTCAGAAATCTTAGCTGGTGCGATGCAGGAGGCGGGGGGCTACCCATTGATCGGTGAGAAGACCTTCGGCAAGGGCACGGTACAGCAGGCTGTACCAATGGGAGATGGCAGCAAGATTAAGCTTACGCTCTACAAGTGGCTGACGCCATCTGGGAACTGGATTCATAAAAAGGGGATTAAGCCGACAATTGAAGTAAAGCAGCCGGTTTACTTTGATGCCCATCAGCTGTCCGTTGAAAAGGTATTGCAGCGTGATATGAATGATGAACAAATTCAATATGCCCAAACAATTTTAAAAGGGCTTGGTTTTGAAACGGGACGTGAAGATGGCTATTATGACTGGAGTACAGAGATAGCAGTTAAAGCATTCCAAAAGCAGTATGGTTTGAAAGTGACAGGTAAACTGGACACTAAAACCGCTGCACACCTAGAAACCGCAATTCTGGGGGAAATTCAGGATGAAGACAATGATATTCAGTTGCGCACGGCATTGAATTATGTGGTGAAGTAAAGGAGAAGGCATCGCACATTTGTAGCGATGCCTTTTTGAATTGGTTCAATTTGAGGGCTGGATATTTTAAATACGATGAACAGAGAAAACTTAAGGAAACGCTATTTTTTCTTCATCTTAATAGGCAGGGAGCTGACATATTTGATAGAATAGTAGGTAACTGATTAGGAGAAATTATACATACAGTTGATTACTTGTAAGGATGGTGGGAAGAAATTGACAACAGATTGGCTGAGTGCATGCTTACTAGGATTAGGAAAACTCTTTCTTCATCCATTGCTTTATGTTTCAATTGCATATTGTTTATTCATAGGTTATCTTCGCGTTAAACGAGAACGCCATGACTTTAATACGAAGATTTACAGAAAATCCATGGAGCTGCGTGCTTTGTTTCCGCAAGGACTGATCTGGGGATTAATTCTTTCTTTCCTCACCTTGGCTTCTGGAATTGTCATTCCGCTGGCGGCGTTAATCATTGTGGCAGTGGTTACGATTATAGCTGTGCTGACCGTGAACAGGAGATTTGTTTCACCCGTTTATACAATGGGAGTCACCTTCTTTATCCTTTTCTTTTTATACGATAGAGATATTCAACTGCCGATATTTCAGGATGCGTTTAATCAGTTGAATCAATCTGTCTATCCAACACTCGTTTTGTTGATTGGGTTTTTATTGATTGCTGAAGGCTTTCTGATTGTTAGTAATGGAAGTAAAAGGATATCCCCTCAGTTGGAGGTTTCCAAGCGGGGACAGCCAATAGGTGTGTATGTTTCTCAACGAATATGGCTAATTCCGATGTTCGTTATGATTCCAGGAGGTGAACTTCCAGCGCCTTTCGAATGGTATCCGGTTTTTTCAATCGGTGAAGTGTATCTGTCACCGATTGTTGTGCCCTTTTTAATTGGGTTTAAGCAAAAAGTTCATGGAACGCTTCCGGAACAGGCTATTAGGGCCCAAGGTAAAAAGGTAGGAGCATTAGGGTTCGTGATTACAGCATTTGCGGTTATTAGTAACTGGTACCCGCTATTGGCCATCATAACAGCTGTTTTAGCTCTTCTAGGACGAGAGTTTCTGCATTATTCACAAAAGGTTTCGGACGCAAGGCTCCCTTTTTATTTTTCGAAAAGCAAGCTTGGTGTCCAGATTTTAGGCGTTATCCCTCAGTCCCCGGCGGATAAAATGGGGTTAGTTAAAGGCGAGATCATCTCGAAAATAAATGGTATCGTCGTCAGGGAAGAAGAAGAGTTATACAGGGCGCTGCAGGTAAATCGGGCTCACTGTAAGCTTGAGGTCATCGGTAATAATGAACAAATTCGTTTTGTGCAAAGAGCTTTATTTGACGGCGAGCATTATGAATTAGGCATTCTGTTTGTTGACGATCAATTGAAAGAGAGTGGGCAAGCAGGGTAATTGCGATAATCACGTGGAATAGTGTCTAATTCCACGTTAATAATTTTGCGTGACGTATTATTTTTGTTGTTGATCGATATAGAGGAAAATAGTTGCCGATTTTGAATGGATCTTTGACCACATCACTACCTTTTACTTCAATGAAAGAGACAAAACTTCAATTGAAATGAATTTGAAAAAATGAAACGGCCTTTCTTGATTATCGAGAAAGGCCGTTTCTTAGTTTGAGTTTTACTTTTCAAGCATTATTTTTTCTAGATCATCTAGCATCTTGTTAGCTGCAATAACACCGCCAGCTGTATTCCAAGTTGCGTCGCTGACCTCATAGGTATTTCCTTTTTTCACTGCATCTAGGTTTTTCCAAAGAGGATCATTTGTCCATTCTTTTGCTGTACTTAGGGCTTGTTTGTCACCTTCAGGTGCGTATGTGAAGTAGAAAAGAATATCTCCATCCATTTTAGGTATGACTTCTTTTCCTACCTCAATTGCAAGGTTACCAAGTTTATTATCTGCAGTAAACAGTTCTTTCTGCTGCTCTGCACGTTTAAATCCTAATTGATCGAAAATTACTCCAGAGAATGAATCTGTGTAGTAAATACGAGTTGTTCCAGCCATGAAACGAACAATAGATACTTCTTGATTTACCTTATCACCAAGTTTAGCTTTTAAGTCTTCAGTATGGGCATCAAATTGAGCAATTACATCGTTACCTTTTTCTTCAAGATTTAAAGCTTTTGCATATAATTTAAAGTTTTCTTTCCAATCTCCTCTAAGTGTTTCTGAAAAAACAGTAGGAGCAATCGCACTTAATTTATCATATACAGCTTCCTGGCGTATTTTACTGCCGATAATTAAATCAGGTTTTAGTGCTGCAATTTTCTCTAAATTTACTTCATGCTCAACACCAACAACTTCAACGCCATCCATATCTTCTTTAATATGATCGTACCAAGGGTCTCCAAGCCAAGATTGAACAGCACCAACTGGTTTAACTCCTAAAGCAAGTAATGCTTCTGTACCTTCATTTGTAAGAACGACCACTCTTTTAGGTTGTTTTTCTAATTTTGTGGTTCCCATTGCATGTTCAATTGTATAGCTTTTCTCTTCTTTTTTGTCATCAACCTTATTTCCTTCAGCTTGATCATTTGAACTTCCGCAAGCTGCTAGAAGGAAGACTGCAAATAAAGTAATAATAGTAAAAAGTGATCTAATCTTAAACATCTTATGTATCCCTCCTAATTTAAAGCGAATGATAATCATTCGCACTTACCAGCATCATCATAAAATGAATATACTTTTCTGTCAATATATAATTGAAAATGATTCTCAAAATCATTGACATAGTCCCTTTACCGCCAGTACAATTAATTATCATAAGTATTACAAAAGTGATTGGGAAGGTAATTGGATATGTTATTAAAAAATACATGGCAGAAATGGATGGGGTTATTTATTACCATTGTTTTGCTGCTTTTTTTACTGTGCTCAAGCATTGTATACGGTTATACGAATACAACTTGGCAAATGGCCATTGACGCATTTACACATTTCAATGGATCAAATGAACATATTGTTATTCAATCTGTAAGATTTCCCCGCGCTCTTATCGCATCTGCAGTTGGTGCAAGCCTAGCTATCTCAGGTGTATTAATGCAAACGCTAACTAAGAACCCACTTGCTTCTCCTGATATATTTGGGGTCAATGCTGGGGCTGGCTTGGCGGTTGTTACTGGTGTCACCATATTTGGAATAAGCAATCTCCAGGTATTCACTTGGCTGTCTTTTATTGGAGCTGCTATAGCAGCGGTAAGTATATATATGATCGGTAGCATGGGCCGTGGTGGGTTAACACCGATGAAGCTGACATTGGCTGGTGCAGCAATGACAGCCATGGTATCTTCGTTAACACAAGGTCTTCTTGTCTCAAATGAAGCACTTTTAGAGCAAGTTTTATTTTGGCTTGCAGGGTCAGTTTCCGGTAGGAGTTTGGAAAATTTAACTGCAGTGTTTCCGTATCTTGCAGTTGGATGGGCCCTAGCCTTAATTACATCTGGAAAAATGAATGTGTTATCTATGGGTGAAGATGTTGCAAAAGGCCTTGGCTTAAATATAGTTTTTCTTAAAATTGTGCTGGGACTGGTAGTTATCCTACTCGCGGGAGGATCAGTAGCGGTTGCTGGTCCAATTGGCTTTATTGGAATTGTTGTTCCCCACCTTACCCGTTTTATAGTAGGTATTGACCATCGCTGGTTGATTCCTTTTGCTGGACTTTTAGGGGCGGTGCTTTTGCTTGCAGCTGATATCATATCAAGGTATATTTTGATGCCACAGGAAGTTCCGGTCGGAGTTATGACAGCAATTATTGGGACCCCATTCTTTATTTATATTGCCAGAAAGGGGTTCAGCGGTCGATGAAGTCATATAAGAACTTTCGTTTGTTTAATGAAAGAATATCATTCCTAATGGATAAAAAAGCTATTATTGTTGTTTTTGTATTATTTTTGGTTACTGCGTTAGTGTTTGTGATCAGTACAGGGATAGGTGAAATGAATATTCACCCTTTGAGTGTCTTACAGGTCTTCCTTGGAGGAGGAACTGAGGGTGATCGCCTTGTGATTCAGTCTTTCCGCCTGCCAAGAATTATTGTTGCACTTTTGGTAGGGATGGGTCTTGCAGTAGCAGGGGGGATTCTTCAGGGGATGATTCGAAATCCACTTGCCTCACCTGATATTTTAGGAATAACTGGAGGAGCAACTGTAGCTGTTGTTGGTTTCATGGCTATTTTTAGCGACAAAAATCATTCTTTAACAGTGAGTATTAATTGGATGCCTCTAGCTGCGTTTATTGGTGCCACAGTTGTTGCATTACTTGTTTATTTCTTAGCATGGAAAAATGGAGTTCCCCCAATAAGGCTTGTATTGATTGGGATAGGAGTCATGGCTTTAATGAAAGCCCTCACTACTTTGATGATGATTCTTGGTCCAATCTATCAAGCAAGCCAGGCAAACCTTTGGATTACAGGATCAGTGTCTAACTCTAGCTGGCAAAATATCGCCGTGCTTGCACCATGGACCATCCTATTTCTTTTACTAGCTTTTCTTTATGCAAGAAATATTAATTTACAGGAGCTTGGTGATGACTTGGCAACTGGGCTTGGAGGGCAAGTTCAAAAACAGCGATTTACATTATTGATGATCAGTACGGCTTTGATTGGTGGTTCTACTGCTTTTGCAGGAGGTATTGGCTTTGTTGGATTAATGGCTCCTCATATGGCTAGAAGATTGGTAGGTTCAAGTTTTGGAGTGTTATTACCGACTTCAGCCTTGCTCGGCGGTATACTAGTTATGATCGCAGATTTGATTGGACGAACCTTATTTTCACCACTAGAGATACCTGCAGGTGTCTTTACAGCAAGTATTGGGGCTCCATACTTTATTTACTTACTTTATAAAACGAGGAACTCATAAATGCTAAAATATGAGGGAGCAGGAAATAGGGCAGGATATTTATAATACCTGATCTCGTTATCAAAAATAAAAGAAGCAGCTATCCTAACGGATAGCTGCTTCTTTTATTAGGCTTCTTTAGCTGCTTCGATTTCAATGGTAAGTGTGATTTGGTCGCCTATAAGAACGCCGCCTGTTTCTAATGCTGCATTATAGGTTAAACCATAATCGCTGCGTTTGACTTTCCCTTTTCCGCTAAATCCTGCTTTTTCATTTCCCCATGGATCTTTTCCTTGACCTTCAAACGTAATAGCGAATGTTTCTTCATTTGTTATTCCATTAAGGGTTACATCACCCGTCACATCGTACTCATCATCACCTGTTTTCACAATTTTCGTTGACTTAAACGTTAAAGTCGGGTTTTTTTCTACATCAAAAAAGTCAGCTGAAAGCAAATGATTATCTCGGTCTGCATTACGTGTGTCGATACTTGCCACATCTACAGTAAAATCTATTTCAGCTGTTGTTAAGTCAGATGGATTTGCAGAAATGTTTGCCTCGAATTTATTAAAACTCCCTTTTACTTTTGCGATCATCATATGTTTTACAGAAAATTCAATAGCACTGTGGGTTGGATCAATTGTCCATTTTGTATTTGTCATTGTTTTTTCCTCCTAATATATGAATCTTGAATATATATATCTTTAATTTGAGATATTTGAACGTAATGTAATTATAAAAGGTTAGCTAACTAGTGTCAACTGGAATTTTTCCTGAATTTTGAAAAACGCACAAAAAACCTGTGCCAATTTTATGAGGCGCAGGCCTTTTAATACTTTATTTTTTATAAAATAAAACTAACTGTCTTTATTAATTGGGCTCTTTCTTTTCTTCATGAATAGCGACTTTACTTGGCCAGAAGGCACGGCACCCAAGTAGTGCGGTAATCGCTGGAACAAGGAATGGACGAACGATGAACGTGTCCATTAACCATGCCTGATGGCAGCATAGCCTTTTTTAGTTGTCTACTTGAAAGGGGTAAGTCCAGAATAGATTTCCATTCAAAGCTTTTTATTGATTATAAAAATTTTAACTCAAAGTATACAATCTGAAACACCCAAACTTGAAAGACCACGGTACAAAAACGGGAAATTTCCAGGTTATTTAGGAAAACAAGCTGTTATATTTATCTCCGATCCAACACTACTTTTTTCCTTAATCTTGAAGAACTTGGTCTTACATTATCTGAATAATGTTGAAGAAAGAAGAGTAAGATTTGGGGATTAGGGGAAGGTAAAGTGTATTGTGGATTTTATTAGTAAAGGAGGAAATATTTTGTTTGGAAAATCAAAAAAAACAAATGATAAGTCTGAAAAAATGTTAACAAACCGACAAGGGCACCCCATCACTAATAACCAGAGTATCCGAACGGTCGGCAACAGAGGCCCAAGTACACTAGAGAACTACGACTTCCTGGAGAAGATTAGTCACTTTGATAGAGAACGGATTCCAGAGCGGGTCGTGCATGCCCGCGGTGCAGGCGCCCATGGCTATTTTGTTCCGACTGGCAAAGCAGGGGACGAGCCGATTTCAAAATATACGAGAGCTAAGGTATTTCAGGAAGAGGGTAAAAAAACACCAGTATTCGTCAGGTTTTCATCTGTAATTCATGGAGGGACTTCACCAGAAACCCTACGTGACCCCCGTGGATTTGCTGTTAAATTTTATACAGAAGATGGAAACTGGGATCTTGTCGGAAATAACCTGAAAATTTTCTTTATCCGTGATGCCATGAAATTTCCGGATTTGATTCACGCTTTTAAGCCCGACCCGGTCACGAATATACAGGACGGGAGAAGAATTTTTGATTTTTGCTCAAGCTCTCCAGAAACATTTCATATGATTACGTTTTTGTTCTCCCCTTGGGGCATTCCTGCTAACTACCGCATGATGCAGGGATCTGGTGTTAATACCTATAAATGGGTGAATGAAGAGGGCAAAGCAGTCCTTGTTAAGTATCACTGGGAACCTAAACAAGGGATCAAGAACTTGACACAGAAAGAGGCTAATGAAATTCAGTCTACGAACTTCAATCATGCCACACAGGATTTATATGAAGCAATCGAACGTGAGGAATATCCGGAATGGGATCTCAACGTACAGATTATGAGTGATGATGATCACCCTGAATTGGATTTCGACCCGCTAGATGATACAAAGATTTGGCCAAAAGATGAATTCCCATGGCTGCATGTTGGTACGATGGTATTGAATAAAAATCCGGAGGACTATTTCACTGAAGTGGAGCAGGCTGCATTCGGTACGGGCGTCCTAGTAGATGGACTAGACTTCTCGGATGACAAGATGTTACAAGGGCGTACGTTCTCGTATTCTGATACACAACGTCACCGTGTAGGAGCAAATTATCTTCAATTACCGATTAATGCACCGAAAAAACCAACAGCAACCAATCAAACTGGTGGACAAATGCAATATGAAGTTGGCAGAGGAGATCAAAGTCCTCATATCAACTACGAACCATCAACTGTAGGCGGTTTAAAAGAAGCCAAGCAAACCGGCAAAGAGTATACACCTTTTATAGAAGGAAAACTTGTTCGAGAAACAATTGATCGCCAAAGCAATACGAAACAGGCTGGTGAAACATTCCGTGAATTTGAAGATTGGGAAAGAGATGAATTAATCTCCAATCTTGTGTCAGCATTAGCTCCTGCAGATCCACGCATTCAGGAAAAAATGGTTGCTCTTGCAGAGGAGGCTGATGAAGAATACGGTCGCAGACTGAAAGAAGGTTTAGATTCAGTTTCAAAACATACAGAGTCTTCAAAACCTATGGGAGGGACGGATAAACCAGAGGAAGGAGCTAGAAAAGGACATGACTCAGATCCGTATTAACAGGTGGAAAAGAGGCAAACTTCCTTCTTAGAAGGGGTTTGTCTCTTTTCTTATTAGAAAAACATTTGTAAACGTGGTGGAGCAACCTTTCGAACAATTATTAAATATAGTAGGAAATAGATTGGCAAAAAACTTCAGAATCATTTAAACTGAAACTATTCTATTTTTCTCTTATAAAGGAGATGAAAAAATGATTAAATTCCTTTCTGCCCTTTTCTTTCCTTGTCTACTTGTTATGCTTTTTTCAAGGGTCACCTATAATTATATCGTGGGTCTTGTTTTAACAGTTGCGTTGATTACAGCTTCTGCATATAAAGGTTATACGCATACAAATTTATTAATCATCGTTGACGCACTGTCACTGACAGTGGGATTTTGGTTGTCAAAAAGAATGATGAAACGAACATCAAAGAGCGCCTGACATAAAGGTGCTTTTTTTGTACTTCTTCTTGTTATCACTCTTGGCATCTAAAGAATATAAAAACTAAAAATAGAATGGACGTTCGCTTTTTGCTGGTTTGTTTTGAGGCTATTGTGGTAGAATGTGTATATATACTTACTTAAACCGGAATAAATAGAAGGGATATAGTATATCCCTTATTTTATATAAAAATATTTCAGTAGGAGGCTATGCTTGGTGAAGGATAAGTTTGAGTTAGTCTCAAAATACTCTCCTCAAGGAGATCAACCTGCGGCAATAGAAAAGCTTGTCGATGGTGTAAAAGAAGGAAAGAAAATGCAGACATTGTTGGGAGCAACGGGTACAGGGAAAACATTTACCGTTTCTAATGTAATTCAACAAATCAATAAACCGACGCTTGTCATTGCCCACAATAAAACGCTGGCAGGGCAGCTTTATAGTGAGTTCAAAGAGTTTTTTCCTAATAATGCTGTTGAATACTTTGTTAGCTATTACGATTACTACCAGCCAGAAGCCTATGTGCCTTCCACTGATACATTCATTGAAAAAGATGCAAGTATCAATGATGAGATTGATAAACTACGTCACTCGGCGACATCCTCTTTGTTCGAACGAAAAGATGTGATCATCATTGCCAGTGTTTCTTGTATTTATGGATTGGGTTCTCCAGAAGAGTATCGGGAGATGGTGGTATCTCTCCGCACAGGCATGGAGATAGATAGAAATGCATTGTTGCACAGACTTGTGGACATTCAATATGAGCGGAATGATATTGCATTTCAACGGGGGACTTTCCGGGTTCGTGGTGACGTGGTCGAAATTTTCCCGGCCTCCCGCGATGAACATTGTGTACGGGTCGAGTTTTTCGGGGATGAGATTGATCGTATTCGTGAAGTCGATGCCCTAACCGGTGAGATTACTGGTGAACGGGAACATATCGCCATTTTTCCAGCTTCCCATTTCGTAACTCGTGAAGAGAAAATGAAGATCGCCGTTCAAAATATCGAAGAAGAGCTGGAAGTACGATTGAAGGAATTGCGGGAGGATGAAAAACTGCTTGAAGCTCAGCGCTTGGAGCAGCGGACCCGTTATGATTTAGAAATGATGCGGGAAATGGGTTTTTGTTCGGGTATCGAGAACTATTCACGCCATTTAACCCTCCGTCCCTCAGGTGCAACACCATACACCTTGATGGATTACTTTCCAGAAGACTTTCTATTAGTTGTGGATGAATCACACGTAACCCTTTCACAAATCAGGGGCATGTTCAATGGAGATCAGGCTCGTAAGCAAGTGCTCGTTGATCATGGCTTCCGCCTGCCTTCTGCAAAAGATAACCGTCCACTCCGATTTGAGGAATTTGAAGAAAAGGTTCATCAATCTATATTCGTCTCGGCAACTCCGGGACCATTTGAACTCGAACACACACCGGAAATGGTTCAGCAGATAATCCGTCCTACTGGCTTGCTAGATCCTACGATTGAAGTACGACCAATTGAAGGCCAGATAGATGACCTAATAGGTGAAATACAGGAGCGGGTTAAAAAGAATGAACGGGTACTAATTACGACCTTAACGAAAAAGATGTCTGAAGACTTAACTGATTATTTAAAGGAAATTGGAATCAAAGTTCAATACCTGCATTCAGAGGTAAAAACATTAGATAGGATAGAAATCATCCGAGAATTACGAATGGGCAAATACGATGTGCTAGTTGGAATCAATCTTTTGCGTGAAGGTTTGGATATTCCGGAAGTGTCGTTGGTTACGATTCTCGATGCTGATAAAGAAGGCTTCCTTCGCTCAGAGCGTTCACTCATTCAAACGATGGGCCGGGCTGCTCGTAATGCCAGCGGCCACGTTATTATGTATGCCGACCGTATTACGAATTCGATGGAACTTGCTATTAATGAAACGAAGCGGCGCCGTGAAATTCAGGAAAGATACAATAAGGAGCATGAAATTACACCGCAAACCATTCAAAAGGACATTCGTGACTCCATCCGGGCTACTCATGTAGCCGAAGAAGGAGAAGAGTATAAAGAAGACCTTGCTCCAAGCCTCGCGAAGCTGCCTAAAAAAGAGCGCGAAAAAGTGATGGTAAGTATGGAAAAAGAAATGAAGGAAGCAGCAAAGGCACTGGACTTCGAACGGGCTGCCGAGCTGCGTGACTTATTACTAGAGTTAAAAGCGGAAGGGTGACGAAACATGGCAATGGAGAAAATTGTGATAAAAGGCGCAAGGGCCAACAATTTAAAGAATATTGATGTCACGATACCTAGAGATAAACTCGTCGTGATAACAGGGTTATCCGGTTCTGGAAAGTCTTCCTTGGCTTTTGATACGATTTATGCAGAAGGTCAAAGACGTTATGTAGAATCACTGTCCGCTTATGCCCGTCAGTTTTTAGGCCAAGTGGATAAACCGGATGTCGATGCGATTGAAGGGTTGTCACCGGCGATTTCTATAGATCAGAAAACGACGAGCCGGAATCCTCGTTCAACTGTGGGGACTGTCACGGAGATTTATGATTATTTAAGATTGCTATATGCTCGAGTCGGCAGGCCAACCTGTCCGATTCATCATATAGAAATTACCTCTCAAACGATTGAGCAAATGGTAGATCGCATCCTTGATTACCCTGAGAGAACCAAGCTTCAAGTATTGGCACCGATTGTTTCAGGTAGAAAAGGAACGCATGTAAAAGTTTTAGAAGAAGTAAAAAAACAAGGGTATGTCCGCGTTCGGGTGGATGGAAAGATGCACGATCTTAGTGAAGAAATCACTCTTGAAAAGAATAAAAAGCATTCTATAGAAGTCATTATAGACCGAATTGTTATTAAAGAGGGAGTCATGTCACGGCTTGCGGATTCACTAGAAAGTGCTTTGAAGCTTGGTGAAGGAAAAGTCATAATTGACGTTATGGGTGAAGAAGAACTTCTGTTCAGCGAACACCATGCCTGCCCATACTGCGGCTTTTCCATCGAAGAGCTAGAGCCGAGAATGTTTTCCTTCAATAGCCCGTTCGGGGCCTGTCCAGATTGTGATGGCTTGGGAGCGAGACTTGAAGTGGACCGTGATTTGGTCGTCCCGAATAAGGAATTAAGCCTGCGTCAACATGCGATTGCCCCATGGGAGCCAACGAGTTCTCAATATTATCCTCAGCTTCTTGAAGCAGTTGCCACCCATTATGACATAGATATGGATGTGCCAGTTAAAGATATACCGGATGATAAATTGGAGAAAATTTTATACGGTTCAGGTAAAGATAAAATTTATTTCCGTTATAAAAATGATTTTGGAAGAGTGCAAGAAGGACATATTCTATTTGAAGGGGTCATCAGAAACATCGAGCGGCGTTTTAAGGAGACGAACTCTGACTATATTCGTGAACAAATGCAGAAGTATATGTCAGAGCACCACTGTCCAACATGTAAGGGACATCGGCTGAAAAAAGAGAGTCTTTCTGTGCTTATTCAAGGGGTCCATATAAGTGAGACTACCGCTTTATCGGTAGAAGAAGCATTAGTATTTTTTGACGAGCTTGATTTGACCGAAAAGGAAGCTGCAATTGCGAGATTGATTTTACGTGAAATCCGGGAGCGGCTCGGTTTCCTAGCCAATGTCGGTTTGGAATATTTAACGTTAAGCCGGGCAGCAGGAACATTATCAGGCGGTGAAGCACAGCGTATTCGATTGGCAACACAGATTGGTTCCCGTTTGACTGGTGTTTTGTACATTTTGGATGAACCGTCTATAGGATTGCATCAGCGAGATAATGATCGATTAATTGAAACATTAAAGAATATGCGAGAAATTGGAAACACGCTGATTGTTGTTGAGCATGATGAAGATACGATGCTTGCTGCGGATTATTTGATTGATGTCGGACCAGGTGCAGGTGCTCATGGTGGAGAAATCGTGGCAGCTGGAACCCCGGAAGAGGTCATGAATAACCCTAAATCATTAACCGGCCAATATTTATCAGGGAAGAAATTTATCCCGCTGCCATTGGAACGCCGGAAAAATGACGGTCGTGTTATTGAAATTAAAGGGGCCAAACAAAATAACCTAAAAAACGTTAATGTTAAATTCCCGCTTGGAGTTTTTACAGCTGTCACAGGAGTTTCAGGTTCGGGGAAAAGTACATTAGTGAATGAGATTCTTCATAAGTCATTAGCTCAAAAGCTAAACCGCGCCAAAGCTAGACCAGGGGAGTTTCGTGAAATTAAGGGAATCGAGCATTTAGATAAGGTCATTGATATTGACCAATCACCTATTGGTAGAACGCCACGCTCTAATCCAGCGACCTATACAGGTGTATTTGATGATATTCGTGACGTTTTTGCTTCAACGAATGAAGCGAAAATCCGTGGCTATAAAAAAGGACGATTCAGTTTCAATGTGAAGGGCGGTCGTTGTGAAGCCTGCCGTGGTGACGGAATTATCAAAATTGAAATGCATTTTCTTCCTGATGTCTACGTTCCGTGTGAAATCTGTCATGGTAAACGTTATAACCGAGAAACGCTTGAAGTGAAATATAAAGGTAAAAACATTTCTGATATTCTCGATATGACTGTTGAGGAAGGGGTTAATTTCTTTGAAAACATCCCGAAAATCAAGCGGAAGTTACAAACGATTTATGATGTTGGTCTGAGCTATATCAAGCTTGGACAGCCGGCAACCACTTTATCGGGCGGTGAAGCACAAAGGGTGAAACTCGCTTCTGAATTGCATCGCCGTTCAACTGGCCGCTCTTTTTATATTTTGGATGAACCGACTACCGGACTTCATGTCCATGATATAGCGAGGTTGCTCGAAGTCTTGCAACGGCTGGTAGACAATGGGGATACTGTTTTAGTAATAGAACATAATCTTGATGTCATCAAAGCGGCGGACCATATTATTGACCTAGGTCCAGAAGGCGGGGATAAGGGCGGAATGATTGTCACTTACGGTACGCCTGAAGAAATATGTGAAGTTTCCGAATCATACACAGGGAAATACTTAAAGCCTGTTCTGACCCGTGACCAAATTAGAATGGAAAATTTGATTGAAGAAAAAGAACAAGCGCACGAACATGCTTAAAAAAACAAGCCAGTTGGCTTGTTTTTTTGTGGAATTATGACAGCGGCATTTTAATTAATCATTTGATTAAAATCTATGAATGCTAGATATTTCCGGGGAAATTCCGCTTTGCTCTTTTCGGAAATTGTCGCAGCACCTTGTCGAGAAATGGGAATTAGTGTATTTATGAAACTTTTTAGATTTCTAGGCGTATGTATGAATAAAGTGATATAAGAAGGCGAGGAATGTTCATGCAGGAAGAAAGAAAGAAAATTTTAGAGATGATTCAAGATGGAAAGTTGACAGCGGTAGAAGCAATGAGCCTTTTGGAAGACTTAGAAAAAGCTAGTCAGGAAAGTGAAGCGAAAGAGCAGAAACTACAAAATGAATTATCAACCGTAGTCGTGGAAAAGAAAAGCGAGGATAATCCTCAAGACACGTTTAAGAAAAATATTCAGTCATCAAAGGAAAAGATTATTGATTTTGTTGAAAGTGCTTTTAAGAAGATTAAAGAAACCGATCTTGATTTCAATTTTGGAAAATCAGTTGATGTCAGTCATATTTTCCAGCATGATTATGAGGTTCTGAATGGAGTTGATATAGATATAGCGAATGGGAAAATAAAAATTGCTACTTGGGATCATAAGGATGTACGGGTTGAATGTCAGGCAAAGGTTTACAGGGTAGAGGATATCGAAGAAGCGAGAAAAAACTTTTTAGAGGATGTTCACTTCTCGATTGAAGAAGGGAAAATGATGTTTAAGGTTCGCGAAAAATCCATTAAAGTCGATGCAGTTTTGTACATTCCACGGAAGGAATATGAGGACATTCAGGTAAGGTTGTTTAACGGTGCTATAACCGCCGAATCATTGCAATCCAATATACTCAAAGCAAAAACAGCTAATGGTGCGATTCATATTTTAAAGGGTAATGGTGAGTCGTGCGAGCTCGAAACAGGTAATGGAACGATCACCATTTCAGATACAAATTATAATGACTTGGAAGCTGAAACCTTAAACGGTGCTATTAATGCGGATGGTTATTTCAAAAAAATAGATGTGCAAACTTTTAATGGTGAAATCGTCTGCAAAAACTCCGAGCTAGATTGCGACTCTATACATGCTAAATCGATTACCGGAAAAGTCCAGATGGTCCTGCCGCCTGGAAAGGCAATCGAGGGAGAATTGAAATCTAATTTAGGAAGTTTTAACGTAAGCTTGGAAGGTATGACCATCATCGAGGAAAAGAGTGATGTGGTTCAAAAGGTACTTAAGTTTAAGACTGCTAAAGAGGAAGTTCCTGTGCTTCATGTATTTGCAGAAACCAAGACTGCAGCGATAACAGTTTCCTAGAAAATGAAAGCCCACCAGTCAAATGGCGGGCTTTCATTTATTTTTGTACGGTAATGATTGCTTTGTATCCGTCTTTGGCTAACCTTTTGATAAGAGCCTCTGCATTTTTCTTTTCTGTAAAGGCACCTATTTGAACTTTATACAAAATGGGGTTTACATCAGCTTGGAGGTTATAGTAGGCGAAGATGCTTTTAGCAATAGATTCTCCGCATTTTTGCCGATACGCTGTAGTTTTTAAAAGAGATGCTTCTTTTTGATTGGTCATAAACCCGCATTCGACTAAAATGGCCGGACATTTTGTTTCGCGTAAAACTTGGAAATTGGATGTTTTTACCCCTCTATTTTTTAACTGAGTGGCTTTAACAAGTTCGCTTTGGGTCTTTTCAGCTAGGGAAAGTGACTCTTTCGGTCTCGAGACATAAATGAACGTTTCAATTCCATTTGCCTCATGCCAACTTCCAGAACCAAAGGCATTTGCATGAATGGAGATATATAAGTCAGCTCCGAGCGAAATGGCTCTGTTTATACGTTCCTTAAGTGGAACATCTCGACCGTCTTCATGAACAAAATGAACGGTGACTGCTTTTGATTTTTCTAAATAAAACTTCGTAAATTCAGCCGTTTCCCGATTGAATTCGTATTCCTTCATACCCTCAGGAGATTGTTTACCGGGGGTATTATAGCCATGCCCTGCATCAATAATGATTTTCATGGAATTCTTTCCTTTCCAAAAATACTTTATCCATTATTATAATCAATCGAGTGGAATAAAAAGTAGCATGTTCATCAGAAAAAAAGAATAAATCGATAATGCTTTGTTTGGTTATTAACAGAAAAATGCTAAAATAGACAAAGTATCTCTAAAAATAGTATTGCTCCAAAAGGAGGAAAGATATATGGCAAAAGTCCGTACAAAGGATATAGTTGAAGCATTCGGTCTAGAACTTATCAGCGGAGAAGAAGGAATTAATCGCCCAATTGTGACTAGTGATTTATCTCGTCCAGGTCTCGAAATAGCTGGTTTTTTTGATTATTATCCAGCGGATCGAGTACAGCTCTTAGGTATGACGGAGATGTCATTTTTTAATCGACTGAATGAGCCGGATCGAATACAGAGGATGGAAGAACTATGTAGGGACTATACACCAGGCATTATCATTACGCGTGGTCAGGAAGTGCCAATAGAGTTGATTGAAGCATCAGAGCGGGAGTCCGTTCCTGTGATGAGATCTAATATGAAGACTACAAGGTTATACAGCCGTCTGACCAACTTCCTTGAAAGCAGACTAGCACCGACTACAGCTGTTCATGGTGTATTAGTAGATATCTATGGCTTAGGTGTATTGATTACTGGAAAAAGCGGAGTCGGTAAAAGTGAGACAGCGCTTGAATTAGTGAAACGGGGCCATCGCCTTGTTGCAGATGACTGCGTAGAAATCCGTCAGGAAGATCAGGATACGTTAGTCGGGAATGCTCCTGATTTGATTGAACATCTTCTTGAAATACGAGGGCTAGGAATCATTAATGTAATGACGCTATTTGGGGCCGGTGCTGTCCGGAGCAATAAAAAAATCTCGATAGTCATTAGTCTTGAACTATGGGAAAAAAATAAGCAATATGACCGGGTTGGACTTGATGAAGAAAAAATGAAAATTATTGATACGGAAGTTACGAAAATAACCGTACCTGTCCGCCCTGGACGAAATTTAGCTGTAATTATTGAAGTGGCAGCCATGAACTATCGTCTAAAACGGATGGGAGTAAATGCTGCAGAACAATTTTCAGATCGTTTGAATCATGCGATTGCAGAACCGGATCATGATGAATTTTAATGAATAGGAATATAGAAAAGAGGGGACGAAATGGAACAAGCTATACAGCCGCTGAATCCGATTGCAATTGATCTCGGGCCAATTCAGATACATTGGTATGGTCTAATTATCGGTTTCGGCGTATTACTAGGTCTAATTATTGCTTTAAGGGAATGTGAGCGCAGAGGTCTTGATAAAGAAATATTTACAGATTTGATATTGTTTGCTGTTCCAATTGCGATTATTTGTGCACGTATTTATTTTGTCATCTTCCAGTGGGAGTACTATTCACAAAACCCGGGGGAAATCATCAAAACATGGCATGGCGGCATAGCCATACACGGTGCATTGATTGGATCAGTGTTGACTGCCATAATTTTTGCCAAGGTCAAGAAAATCTCATTTTGGAAGCTGGCGGATATTGCTGCACCAAGCTTATTGTTGGGACAGGCAATTGGCCGTTGGGGTAATTTTATGAATCAGGAAGCGCATGGAGGAGAAGTAACAAGATCGTTCTTGGAAAATATGCATCTGCCTGAATTCATTATTAACCAAATGTACATAAATGGAACTTACTATCATCCAACTTTTTTGTACGAATCGGTTTGGAATATTATCGGTGTAATTATTCTTCTAAGTTTACGCAAAGTGAACCTGCGTAGGGGCGAGCTATTTTTAACATATGTATTATGGTATTCCATTGGTCGTTATTACATTGAAGGGCTAAGGACAGATAGCTTGATGTTAACGGAGTCACTTCGTATCGCACAAGTGATTTCCATTGTGTTGGTCGTCGTTGCTATTGCATTAATGATCTTTAGAAGGGTCCGTGGATATGCCGAGAAAAGATATTTAGATGCATAGAGAATATGTGTAAAGGGAGAGGGCATAGTGATAGTAGATTCGGTTAAAAAGGGGTTCCTTTCTGGCTTGAATACAACTTGGTCATTGGGAAAAGTGATTTTTCCAGTTACTTTGATTGTTACCGTGCTTCAATATACACCTGTATTGCCATGGATCATAAACTTGATAGCACCATTGATGAATCTCATCGGCCTTCCGGGTGACGCGGCAATCCCTCTCGTACTAGGGAATTTCTTGAACTTATATGCAGCGATTGCAGGTATATTAACGCTAGACCTGACTGTAAAAGAAGTATTTATTATCGCAATGATGCTCTCTTTTTCACACAATTTATTAATTGAATCAGGTGTGGCGATGAAAACCGGTGTCAAGCTGTGGATCATTTTAACTGTGCGGATTGGACTGGCGCTTTTGTCTGCTGTTGTCATCAATCTTGTTTGGCAGGGCGGATCGGAAATGGCACAAGGAATTGCTATTCGGGAGACACCCGAGATTACAGGAGCTAGTGCCATCCTTTTACATGGGGTTATGCAAGCTCTTTCAGGAATTGCCCAGCTGGCAGTTATCGTAATCCCGCTTATGGTCGCCGTTCAAATCATGAAAGATTTAAAATGGCTGGAAGTCTTCTCAAAAGCTCTTGCTCCTTTTATGAAAGTTTTAGGGATGAAGCCAAATGCCTCTATGCCATTTGTAACAGGGTTGACACTGGGTCTTGCATATGGGGCAGGTGTAATGATTCAAGCAGCGAAAGAGGATAATGTCTCGAAGAAGGATATGACGATTGCATTTATCTTTTTAGTTGCTTGTCATGCTGTTATTGAGGATACACTTATTTTTATTCCACTGGGGATTCCGGTTTTGCCGTTATTACTTATCAGATTAATCACCGCTATTGTACTTACGATGGTGGTCGCTTATATTTGGAATCGGACTGACAGTGTGCAGAGGAAGGAAGCCGTATATGAACAGTAACATAAATACATTATTATTTGACCTTGATGGAACGTTAATCAATACTAACGAATTGATTATCAACTCTTTTACAGAAACTTTAGAGCATTATTGTCCGGGACAGTTCAAGCGAGAGGATATTATTCCATTTATCGGCCCGACATTGGTTGATACGTTTTCGTCTATCGATCCGGAACGTGTAGATGAAATGATCGCTTTCTATCGGGAGCATAATTGGAAGAATCATGATTTACTTGTGACACAGTATGACGGTGTGTTTGAAACAATTCAAACTTTGAAGCAGAGTGGCTATAAATTGGCAGTCGTTACGACGAAGAAACGTGATGTCGTCGAAAAAGGTCTGCGTTTAAGCAAACTTGATCAATTCTTTGAAGTCGTGGTCACTTTGGATGATGTGGAAAAAGCCAAGCCGGATCCAGAGCCGCTGGTAAAAGCGTTAAACCAACTTGGTTCGGTTCCTGATGAGGCGATCATGGTTGGAGACAGTTATCATGATATTCTTGGCGGGAAAAATACGGGTACAAAAACAGCGGGTGTCGCGTGGTCGATTAGAGGCCGTGAATTTTTAGAAAGCTATCATCCTGACTATATGCTTGAGCAAATGGCTGACTTACTGAATATCATAGAGATCGAAAAGCTTACAGAGGTTAGAAAATGAGACGCACGACCCGCTATCCGGTAGAAGGGGCTAATTCACTTTGGCATGTGTATAAGACCGTACCATTTTGGAAAGTCGTGAAGAACTTTGTGGTGATTCAGTTAGCGCGTTATACACCGTTTTTAGGCATGAAGAATTGGCTTTACAGGACTTTTTTACATATGAAAGTTGGAAAGCATACTTCGTTCGCCTTGATGGTCATGCCGGATGTGATGTTTCCGGAAAAAATATCAGTTGGGATAAATACAGTCATCGGCTACAATACAACGATTCTTGCTCATGAATATTTAATTAATGAATATCGGTTAGGAGAAGTCGTGATTGGAGACGAAGTGCTGATAGGAGCCAATTCGACTATCCTCCCAGGACTTACAATTGGGAATGGATCAATCGTTTCTGCCGGGACTCTTGTCCATAAAGATGTTCCTGAAGGAGCTTTTGTGGGAGGAAATCCAATGAAAATTATTTATACGAAAGAGGAAATGCTGAAGCGGGAACAGCAAACTTCCTTATAAAAAAGAAGGACTTGCTCATTTAATGTGTCAAGTCCTTTTTACTGTAATTTGGGGTATAGCGGAGCCAATTCACTCTTTATCTGATGGATAACTTGGTCAATCGATACCATCTCTTCGTTTGTCGCTACTTCATACGTATTTTTTAATACTTGAAAAAACTTTTCCTGAGTTTCTTTATCCATTTTGTGCTTGTCCTCCTAGTCTCTTTATATGGAGAGAGGGCTGCAAAAGGATGCAGCCCTCATTTTTAATTGTCTAGTTCAGATTTCAGTAAATCGGCCACCAAAACATACCTTTCGGGTGCACTACCAATATATGAAAATGGATAGCAGGTTGTTACAGTAAGCGTAGCTTTAGGCTTGGGAACGATCACGGTGCGGTCATCAGCATCGACGATACGGACTTTCCTCACTTTATAGGTAAACGTACCAGCTTCTGTTTTGGTGATTAGCAGGTCGCCCTTTCCAACCTCACCAAGCTTCCTGAAGATGGTATCCCGATGTCCGGATAAAACGGAATTATCCTTTTCACCCGGTAGAACCGACTCAGCGTAATGACCGACACCCTTTTCAAGTTCATCCTCGTTCGTTCCATGGTAGATCGGAAGTGTTGCCTCAAGCTTTGGAATATAAAGCTCACCCATTAAATCACCTGTTTCCGGTCGTGTATCATATAGTTCATCTTCGTCCGGAGTATTATCCGCTTTTGTTTCTGGGTGTTTGGTTGTTGCCTCAGTTGTTTCAAACTTATTCCATTTATATATGGCATATCCTTTTAACAGTGTATAAGCGTTCGTCGTTGTAAAATAAAAACCCATGATTAAAAAGCAAGTCGCAGTGACAAGTAACCATTTCTTTTTCTTGGAATGCCTATTGTCGCTCATTTTACTTAACGAGTCTCGCTTTTCTAAATAATCCAAATCCAAAGGCTATCATGACTAAACCGATTAATGAACCGAATAGGTAATTACCTGCTGTGTTAGGCAACACTCCGCCTTTTATAGTTTTATGTGTGGGTTTCTTCTCTCCGCCTTTTATTGTTTTATGTGCGGGTTTCTTCTTTGTTTTTTTTACATCAACCACTTTAGATATGACCTCTGTAGACTGTTTAAGGTCATTACCAGTTTCTTTCACTAAATTGGAACCAATCATTTCACCTGTCAATTTAAAATCTAGTAAAAAGTTGCCGCTTAAATCATAGATTGAAACTAGTAAACTAGCATTCGTTAATTCCTTAAGCTTGAATAATGCTTCAAGGGATAGGTTTGTGGTGACACCGTCCTGAATTAAAGCAAATTTGAATTGAATTTGTAGCAAGTTTTGCAAATCATCATAAATCGAAAGCAATTCCGCTACTTGTTTCGCAGACAATTCATCAATTGTTTCAAAATATTCGAATTGGTTCATCCTATCGGAAATCGCCATTAGACGATCTTCAAAAGCTGGATCCTCGACGATGGGTAAAAGGTGATTCATGAATCTGTCGAGCTCTTCGTCTGTAAGACCGATCTCAGTAAAGAGTCCATCCATTAAATCGAGCATCTCTTCATCATCATACTCCATGTCTTCCTCATCATAATCCATTTCTAAAATAATAAGATCTTCAATGTCATAAATGAAGTGGAAGGTATCAATAATGGACTCTCCCTCTTCAAGTTCGCCGTAATCAATTAATAAGTCTGTAAGTTCTTCTTCGGTCATTTCATATTCATTAAGAAGATTCTGTAAAGTCTTAGGAGTGACAGTCGGTCCCAATGTATCACGTAGCTCTGCTACCGATTCGAACTCATCTAATGTCAAATCGTAGTAAGCTAAATAATCTTCCAGTTCAACTTGTGTCATTCTTATTTCAGTCAGATATGCATTCAGCTCATCCTGGTTAATCATAGTTGCGGCAAAGCTCTTTGTTCCGCTAAAACCAAGCGAAAAAAGAACGACACATGCAACAAAAAACGAAAAAATTCTCTTCAATCTCATTTCCCCCTAAAATAAAATAATACCAATCTCCTAAAAAGTATAAGACAGCCTAAACAAAAGGTATACATCAATAACAAAGATTGGCTAAAGATAGGTATATGGATCTGGGAAATAGGTTCTGGCCCTTTACTTTTTATTCCAAAACCTTGCTGCTGTAAGTATCAGTAACCGTTATTTGTTTATGGAAATAGGGTCATGCACCTTTTTCTTGACGGGAGATGGGGGCAGGGGTAAACTATTAACAACTTCATCTTGTTACCATATTAGCGAACTAAAGTAATTTAATAGATAATTGCGAGTATTTATATGATTATGTTATTTTTTTTGATACTATTTTATATGTTAGCCCAGGTGGTTTTAAGAGTTTAATATGGAAAGATAATTGTATATACAAAAAAAGAATACTTGTAACGACATTGGTTTTTGCTTAAAGGCGGACCAATTGGAAATATATATAAAGTAACCATTATTCAAAAGGATGTGCAGTCGTGACTAAGCCATTTATGTTTGAGAAACCGTTAGGCATGAGAGATACACTGCCGGTGCTGTATGAAACGAAAGCCTCGGTCCGAAATAAAATGAGTGATGAAATCAAGAAGTGGGGTTATCAATTTATTGAAACGCCTACTTTGGAATATTATGAAACAATTGGTGAAGCTTCAGCTATTTTGGATCAGCAGTTGTTTAAACTGCTTGATTCCCAGGGCCATACGCTTGTACTTCGACCGGATATGACAGCCCCTATTGCACGAGTTGCAGCATCCAAACTGTTAAAACAGCAAATACCGCTTCGTCTTGCCTATACAGCGAATGTGTATCGCGCTCAGCAGCGTGAAGGCGGACGGCCAGCAGAATTCGAACAGATTGGTATTGAATGTATCGGGAATAAATCAATCAGTGCCGACGCTGAAATGATTGCGTTACTGGCCGATGTTTTAAAGGCAGCCGGACTTCAGGAATTTAAGATTTCCATTGGTCATATTGGATTTTTACAGGAATTTTTCTTGAGCATTCTAGGTACGGAAAAAAGAGCTTCTGTATTAAGGAAGTTTTTATATGAGAAGAATTATGTAGGTTTTCGGGAGCATGTAAAATCACTGCCGCTTTCATCTATCGATAAACAACGGCTCATCGAGTTTACTTCATTAAGAGGTAGTGAAGACACGCTGAAAAAAGCGTTGGATTTGGTTGAAAACAACAAGGGACAAGATTCTCTAGGTGAACTGAAGGAGTTATCTGCTCAGTTGAAAGAATTTGGCGTGGATCAATATGTGAGCTTTGATTTAACATTAGTCAGCCATATGAGCTACTACACCGGAACTTTATTTGAAGTGTATGCAGATCAAGTAGGTTCACCAATCGGTAATGGTGGCCGCTACGATAACCTACTTGAAAAGTTCGGCTGGAATGCTTCTGCTACGGGTTTTGCCATTCGTGTGGATCGTCTTGCTGAAGCACTTGGGGAACCTATGCAGCCTGTTGCGCCGGAATGTATTTTATTCACTCCCGAACGCCGAATGGAAGCACTGGATTTTGCAAAATCAAAACGATCTGAAGGAAAACGGATGACGATTCAAGATATCACGGTCGTTCAAAATGTTGATGCGTTTACAAGAACATTTTCGGAAGTGCATTTATTTGTGGGAATTGGAGGGAATGGAAAAGATGAATAATAGCTTTTTAACAATTGCGATGCCTAAAGGGAGAATCTTTGAAGAAGCGGCAGAGCTATTAAGAAAGGCCGGTTTTCGTCTACCTCCTGAGTTTGATGATTCCCGGAAATTAATTCTTGAAGTAGAAGAGGAGAATCTACGTTTCATTTTAGCTAAACCGATGGATGTTGTGACATATGTGGAACACGGGGTAGCGGACATTGGAATTGCAGGTAAAGATGTTATGTTAGAGGAAGAGCGAGATGTATATGAGTTACTTGATTTGAAAATTAGTGCCTGCTACTTAGCTGTTGCTGGTCTACCTGGTACGAAAATCAGCGACATCGCGCCAAAAATAGCTAGTAAATATCCAAATGTGGCCTCTAGTTATTTCCGTGAACAAGGTGAGCAAGTCGAAATTATTAAATTGAACGGATCTATTGAGTTAGCTCCTTTAATAGGCTTAGCTGAACGAATTGTGGATATCGTTTCAACGGGACAGACATTGAAGGAAAACGGTCTTGTTGAATATGCCAAAATTGCCGATGTGACTTCAAGGTTGGTGGCAAACCCTGTCAGCTACCGTATAAAAGAAGCACGGATTACTGAAATAGTAGATCGCTTAGCAGAAATTATAGAATAGTAAAAGAATCGCTAATGAGGTGAGCGTATGAAAATTGAACGGTTAGCAGAAGGAATTTCACTGAAGCGCTCGGTTGATGCAGGTACGGCTGATCAACGAAAAGCGGTTCAGGATATTATTTATGATGTAAGAAAAAGCGGAAACGTTGCTTTACATAATTATACTGAGCGTTTTGATGGTGTAAGTCTTGAGGAGTTACTCGTTTCCGAACAGGAAATTGAAGAAGCAACAGCAGCCTTAACAGTAGAGCAGCTTGCAATAATCCAAGAAGCTGCAGATAATATTCGATTGTTTCACGAGAAACAAATTAGGAATTCATGGATTACCACTGATGATACAGGAACAATGCTTGGACAAAAATTAACACCTCTTGATGCGGTTGGGGTGTATGTTCCAGGTGGCACAGCTGCATACCCTTCATCTGTACTGATGAACACAATGCCTGCTAAAGCTGCAGGAGTGGAACGAATTGTTATGGTATCTCCTCCAGGAAAAGACGGCAAATTAACGCCAGCGGTTTTAGCGGCTGCGAAAATTGCAGGAGTGACAGAAATTTATAAGGTTGGAGGCGCTCAGGCTATAGCGGCTCTTGCTTATGGAACAGAAACAATTGTGAAAGTTGATAAAATAGTAGGTCCAGGAAATATTTATGTTGCGTTAGCCAAACGGGAAGTATTCGGGGACGTTGCCATCGATATGATTGCCGGGCCTAGTGAGATAGCTGTGTTAGCTGACGATTCCGCAATTGCTTCTGAAGTGGCAGCGGATTTGCTATCACAGGCAGAGCATGATGCCCGTGCTTGCAGTGTTCTGGTGACGACTTCAATGGAGCTGGCTGAAGAAGTATTAGCGGAAGTGAACAAGCAGGTAGCGTTACTTCCACGCCGTGATATTGCAGCTGCATCCATTAAGGATTATGGACGAATTGTTGTATGCGAGAATATGGTGGAAGCTGTTGGGGCCATCAATGAACTGGCACCTGAGCATTTAGAAATTGTGACCCATAATTCACTCGAAGTAATGGCTAAAATTCGCCATGCAGGGGCTATCTTTATTGGTCGCTTTAGTTCGGAGCCAGTCGGTGATTATTTTGCAGGCCCAAACCATGTGTTGCCTACTAATGGGACAGCCCGCTTTTCCAGCCCGCTGAATGTGGATGATTTCCAAAAGAAATCCAGCATCATCATGTACAGCGAAACCGCCTTCCGTCAAAATGCGGAGAAAATCGCTGCCTTTGCCCGCATGGAAGGCCTTGAAGCCCATGCCCGCGCCATCGAATCTCGCGGTGGGAATAAACTTGGGAAATAGGGTCTGACCCCTGAAAATAATGTGGAAAACATTGATATAAAAGTATTTGTAATGCATTTTGCATCATGGGAAATGGGGTCTGACCCCAATGAGGAGGAGTTGTAATGGAGCGTTTTGCTAGTGTGGAGCGGAAGACGAATGAGACTGATATTAGCCTGAAGTTTGGTGTGGATGGGGAAGGGAATTCCTCAATTAAAACGGGTGTTCCGTTTATGACGCATATGCTTGATTTATTCACGAAGCACGGGAAGTTTGATTTGACCGTTGATGCGGAGGGCGATACAGAAGTAGATGATCATCATACAACTGAAGATATTGGTATTTGCTTAGGACAAACATTATTGGAAGCTCTTGGAGACAAGCGAGGTATAAAGCGTTACGGAAATGCTTTCGTGCCTATGGATGAAGCACTTGCGCAGGTTGTCATCGATTTAAGTAATCGTCCGCATCTTGAGTTTCGTGCTGAATTTCCTTCACAAAAGGTTGGTACCTTCGATACTGAATTAGTGCACGAGTTCCTTTGGAAGTTTGCCCTTGAAGCCCGGATGAATCTCCATGTTGTCGTTCATTACGGTCACAACACGCATCATATGATTGAGGCGATATTTAAAGCGCTTGGGCGTGCATTGGACGAAGCTACTACCATTGATCCTCGGGTTAAAGGTATTCCTTCAACGAAAGGAATGTTGTAAATGATAGGAATCGTCGATTACGGAATGGGGAATTTATTCTCTGTCAGTAAAGGGCTGGAACGACTTGGAGCTGACTCATTCATTTCCGATAATCCAGAAGAACTTTCTAAAGCGACAGGAATTATTCTTCCCGGTGTCGGTTCTTTCAGAGATGCTATGAGTCTTTTGGAAAAACAAAAGCTTGATGAATTCCTGAAAAAATATGTAGCCGGTGGAGGTTATTTATTAGGCATCTGCTTGGGTATGCAGCTTCTCTTTGATGAAAGCGAGGAAAATGGACCGGCAAAAGGATTATCCCTCATCCCAGGTAAAGTCGTTCGTTTTACGGGGGTGGATGCCAATGAGCAGACTTATAAGGTGCCGCACATGGGCTGGAATCGTCTTGAATTTAAACATTTATCGCCAGTGATCGAAGGCCTTGAAGAGGAACACGTTTATTTCGTCCATTCTTATTATGCTGATACTGATGAGTCATATATTACCGCTTCAGCAACGTATGATGTGGAAGTACCGGCGATTGTTGGCAAAGGAAATGTATTTGGGATGCAGTTTCATCCGGAAAAAAGCGGCCAGATGGGCATGTCACTCTTGAAAAATTATTTGTCATTAGTAGAAGGGGAGGAAAAAGCATGAGCAACTTTACGATTTACCCAGCGATTGATATGCGTGGAGGCAAATGCGTTCGCTTAATCCAAGGAGACTACAATCAGGAAACGGTTTATGGCGATTCCCCCTTTGATATGGCTAAAAGTTTTGCGGACCAAGGAGCCGATTGGATACATATGGTCGATCTGGATGGAGCTAAAGAAGGCGTTCGTATCAACGATTCCTACGTAATTAAAGCAGCTAAAGAGTTAGGGGCCCGCGTTCAAATTGGTGGAGGCATTCGGACGGAGCAGGACATTGCTCATTATCTTGATAATGGTGTAGAGCGTGTAATTCTAGGCAGCTCCGCCGTTTCAGACCCGGAATTTACTAAAGATATGATCAGAAAATATGGAAACCATATCGCGATTGGCATTGATGCGAAGGATGGTAAGGTTGCCACGCATGGCTGGCTTCAAACGTCAGAAACGCTGGCCATAGAGCTTGGGAAACTACTAGCTGATGCTGGCGCAGAAACATTTATCGTAACAGATATCGCGACAGACGGCATGCTTTCAGGACCAAATAAACACGGGATTGTAGCAATGGCGAAGGCAACTGGGAAAAATGTAATTGCTTCTGGCGGCATTAGTTCACTCGAAGATCTAGTTACTCTCAAAGAGTATGAAGCTCAAGGTGTTTCAGGGGCGATTATTGGCAAGGCCCTGTATACTAATCGCTTTACTGTAAAAGAAGCGGTAGAAAAGGTGCGTGGTTAAATGCTGACCAAACGAATTATTCCTTGTCTGGATGTAAAAGAAGGACGTGTAGTTAAGGGGATACAATTTGTTTCCTTGAGGGATGCCGGGGATCCAGTTGAGCTTGCTGCCTTTTACGACCAAGAAGGTGCTGACGAACTTGTCTTCCTTGATATTTCTGCTTCACATGAAGGTAGGGAAACGATTATTGACGTTGTTCAAGCGGTAGCAGGCAGTCTAGCAATTCCGTTTACAGTTGGCGGCGGTATTAATTCGCTAGCGGATATGAAGAAGATTTTACGCGCTGGTGCAGACAAAGTATCCTTAAATACCGCAGCTGTTTTACGTCCTGACTTAATTAATGAAGGTTCCGATTATTTTGGTGCTCAATGCATCGTAATTGCTATTGATGCGCGATATGATGAAGAGCTTGGTTCATGGCGTGTTTATACCCATGGCGGTCGAAAACCTACTGAATGGGAAGTTATTGATTGGGCGAAGGAAGCGGTCACAAGGGGTGCTGGTGAAATTTTATTGACAAGCATGGATTGTGACGGAGAAAAACAGGGCTTTAATATCGAATTAACAAAAGCGGTATCAGAAGCAGTTTCGGTTCCTGTTATTGCCTCAGGCGGTGCGGGCAATGCGGAACATTTCCAGGAAGCATTTGAAGAAGGAAAAGCGGACGCAGCGTTAGCAGCTTCGATTTTTCATTATAAAGAAACCTCTGTCAAAGAAGTCAAAACGTTTCTCAAACAACAAGGAGTGGTTGTACGATGAATCTCGAAACTATTAAATATGACGAAAAAGGTCTGGTTCCGGCGATTGTCCAAGATGCAGGAACTGGCGAAGTGCTGACACTTGCTTATATGAATAAAGAATCCTTGCAATTATCCATAGAAAAAGGAGAAACCGTGTTCTTCAGCCGTTCACGCAAAGAGTTATGGCATAAAGGAGAAACGAGCGGGAATACACAGAAAATCACTGAAATGAAGTATGACTGCGATCAGGATGCTATAGTCGTTCGTGTTGTTCCTGCAGGGCCGGCATGCCATACAGGCGCAACAAGCTGTTTCAGCGAAACGATTTATCAAAATAAAGAAGCGCTAAAAGCGGTACAGACAAATGTGACTTTCTTGACGGAATTAGAGAAATTGATTAAAAAAAGAAAAACAGAAATGCCTGAAGGATCTTATACAACCTACTTATTTGATAAGGGTGTTGATAAAATCTTGAAAAAAGTCGGAGAAGAAGCTGCTGAAGTGATCATTGCTGCTAAAAACCGAGATGCTGAAGAACTTTCTATGGAAAGTGCAGACCTTCTTTATCACTTATTCGTTCTTCTTCAAGAACAAGAATTGCCTTTCCAAGCAGTGCTTGATGTATTGAAGGATAGACATTCTGATAAAGACGAACCTAAAGAAAATGAATAAATAATCAGATGCCCTCCATAATACGGAGGGTATTTTTCTGTGTGTTTACGACTGGGATGACATATATCGATGACCAAACCGTAAATAATGGTCGAATGTTGCTTTCGGAGGAAATAAAATGAGCGGAATGGGACGTTTCGGTAATCCATGGGTGGTAGAAGAATTCACCGTTACTAAATGAATTTCGAAATAAACTACAGCTTGCCAATATCCGTTCTAAATCGTTAAATATAAAAAAATCCAAGATCAGGTTGAATCTTTTTTACACCTGTGAAGGGAAACAATTATGAGAAAATGATGATTAAAAACCTGTTTGATTTTGCCTGATAATTTCTAAATAAAAGAATCATAAATCCATTTTCCATTTTCTTGAATTGTTCGGCAAATATTCTTCAATATGTTATAATACTATGGTTAATCAACTTGTAGATGGAGGATTACATGAGTAAAGACTCTAAATTTGGCCAACAGGCAAAAATTCTAACCTTTCACCCGACAGGTGAGTATTATTTCACCAAGGGTCTAAAAGCATATCATAGACGAGAACTACCTAAATCAAAAAAATACTTGGAACGTGCGCTGGAACTTGAACCTGCAGAACCGATGATAGCCTGTCAATTGGCAATCACCTGCTCAGAGATCGGGGAATATAATTATTCAAACAACCTCTTGGAAAATATCTTGGATGTTATGGATCCATATATGTCGGAATGCCATTACTTCCTGGCGAATAATTATGCTCATTTAGGCATGTTCAAAGAGGCTTACCGTCACGCGAGTGCATACCTGGATAAAGAAGAAGACGGAGAGTTCAGTGATGATGCAGAGGATCTTCTGGAACTAATCACCTTCGAGTCGGATGAACCCGAAGAAAATCTCTTTAAGCATGATGGACTTATTTCCAAGCAGGAAAAGGCTCGCGAGTATTTGGAATCGGGGAATTTCCCTAAGGCAATTGAAGTACTAAAAGAAACGATTGCCGAATACCAGGATTATTGGTCGGCTTATAATAATCTAGCACTTGCTTATTTTTACCTTGGCCAGGTAGATGAAGCCTTTGAAACGTTGGATGAGGTACTTGAAAAAAGTCCAGGAAACTTGCATGCGCTTTGTAACCTGGTGGTTTTCCATCATTATCAACAGGATGAGGATAAGGTGGAAGAGCTCATACAAATGCTCGAAAAAATTCGGCCGATGTTATCTGAACATCGCTTCAAGCTTGGTGCAACTTTCGCGTTAATCGGGAACTATGCATCCGCATATAAATGGCTAAAAATATTGCAGAAACAAGGGTTTGAAGGAGATGGAACCTTCTACTATTGGCTTACCATATCGGCCTTCCACTTAGGACATGAACAGGCAGCTAGAAAAGCTTGGAAAAAGGTTGTAGAAATGAATCCTGAAAAAGAAGGCATGGAGCCTTGGGGGGATATGAATGCAACTTCTGATGGGTTTGAACATCATTTTCCTTCCATTATTAAACGGCTTGAAAGCGAATTTATTGAAGAAAGATTATTTGCTATTTTCCTTTTGAAACATTCGGTTCATAAGCAAAAGCTATTGAAAAACCAGGTCCTCAACCTAAACCAGAACTTTACTGACTTGGAAAGGGATTATGCAGACCTTGTGCAATCTCCTGCAAAAAATCGTCAACTGACACCCATTGATTTTGCCGATCGAACGGCTGAATTATTATATCAGCATTTTCAACCGATTCAATTAGATGAAGCTGGGCTTTATTTAATGTGGTTTTCTGTCTTCATCGAAGCGGTTAAATCAGAGCAAAAGCTTAATAATCCAGCAGGCTGGGCATCTGCAGTCGAATACGTGTGGAATCAGCTTAAAAATGAAAAGATGAGCAAGCAGGCAATAGCAGACAAACATTTCATATCGGTGTCGACCTTATCGAAGTATGTAAAATTGGTTCAAACGCTCCTAGAGTGAGCAGATATTTGGACGAAAAATTATTTGTTATATAGGATAATAGGTAGGGAACACTAACCTTAGTGAAGGTTCCATTTGTTATGGAATATGGAGGAGTGAGAACATGTCTGAAAAAATTTATGACGTTGTTATTATCGGAGCTGGTCCTGCTGGGATGACGGCTGCAGTCTATACATCACGTGCGAACCTTTCAACATTGATGTTAGAACGCGGAGTACCAGGCGGCCAAATGGCCAACACAGAGGAAGTTGAAAACTATCCAGGATTCGACACAATCCTCGGACCTGAACTTTCAACAAAAATGTTTGACCATGCCAAGAAATTTGGTGCGGAATATGCCTATGGAGATGTTAAGGAAATAATCGATGGGGAAGAGTATAAAACAATTGTTGCCGGTTCTAAAGAATTTAAAGCACGTTCGATCATTATTTCTTCAGGTGCCGAATACAAGAAAATCGGCGTTCCTGGCGAAAAAGAATTAGGCGGACGTGGTGTATCGTATTGTGCTGTTTGTGATGGAGCATTCTTCAAAGAAAAAGAACTGTTCGTTATCGGCGGAGGGGACTCTGCAGTTGAAGAGGGTGTGTACCTAACTCGTTTTGCTTCGAAAGTAACGATCGTTCACAGACGTGAAGAGCTTCGTGCACAGAAAATCCTTCAGGATCGTGCGTTTGCCAATGAAAAAATTAACTTCATCTGGAATCATACTTTGAAGCAAATTAATGAAGAAGGCGGTAAAGTTGGTGGTGTCACTCTTGTTTCCACAGTAAATGGAGAAGAGAAAGTACTGGACGCAGACGGTGTATTCATATATATCGGAATGCTGCCACTAACTAAACCATTTGAAAACTTAGGCATCTTGAATGCTGCAGGCTACATCGAAACGAATGATCGGATGGAAACACGGGTCCCAGGTATTTTTGCTGCTGGAGATGTTCGTGAAAAAACATTACGCCAAATCGTTACAGCAACAGGTGATGGAAGTATTGCTGCTCAATCTGTTCAGCATTTTGTGGAAGAACTTCAAGAAAAGTTGCAACCAAAAGCTTAAGTATTATTATTTATATACAAAAATTAACACATCGTAATTCTGTTTTAATTATGTTGTAACACAAGTGAAATAATGATTGGGTATAGTTAGAGTAGAAGTTGACCCCCTTTTATTATAAAACGTTGAGGACTCAGATTAAGAATCTGTGTCCTTTTTTTTGTTTCCTGCTTCCTGCTTTAAGACTATACCTTTCCTACCATTTTTTAGGGGCAGTCAATATGTTGTAATAGAAGTGAGACATCCATCTGCATCCAGGGAGAGAAAGTGGAGAAGAATAGGAGGTAAGCTAGAGAAAAAAATTTCTCTGTGATTCCACAGGATGAATATTCCCCCAATGCAGGAAGGTTACTTTATTGTTAGCTTATTTCAAAAATAGTATAATGATAAGATATACTAAACATATATCACATAAGGGGTAAGATTTAAAATACAGCTTGTTTGAACTATAAGCATTTGTAAATCGCCAAATGGATGTCTAGCGGCGGTTTAAGGATATAAACTGAATCTCTGGAATGCAAGAGTGAAGGTTTCTATAGTCGAGCAGAGGCCAATTTGAGGTGAAGAACGTGCAACGTGTCACAAACTGTGTATTGATTAAAGATAATCAAATCCTATTATTAAAAAAACCAAGACGCGGATGGTGGGTCGCTCCTGGTGGCAAGATGGAGCCCGGAGAATCCATACGTGATGCCTGTATAAGAGAATATCGCGAAGAAACAGGCGTTTATTTAAAAAACCCTACCATCAAAGGCATTTTCACCTTCATTATGAAGGATGGGGATAAGGTGTTGTCAGAATGGATGATGTTTACTTTCTTTGCTACAGACTCTGATGGCGTCAATGTAGATGTATGTGAAGAAGGGGAGCTTTACTGGCACCCTATAGAAGGTGTTAAAAAGCTGAAAATGGCTGAAGGGGATTTTCACATTCTAGACTATATGGTTCATGGAAGTGGAATTATTTACGGAACGTTTACCTATACACCTGAATTTAAGTTGCTTTCTTATCGACTAGATCCAGGTTAATATTTGCTTATAAAAAAGATTGCTATACATGGGGGCGGAGAAATAATGAGTACAGGGCAGATGAATGAAACGCAATTGGTCATCATAACTGGAATGTCAGGAGCAGGAAAGACAGTGGCGGTTCAAAGTTTTGAAGACCTCGGCTTTTTTTGCGTCGATAATTTGCCGCCCACTTTATTACCAAAGTTTTTGGAGTTAATGAAGGACTCTGGGAATAAGATGAATAAAGTAGCACTAGTTATGGATTTACGGGGGAGAGAATTTTTTGATTCCTTATTTCTAGCTTTGGACAAATTAACTGAAACATCATCGGTCTCACCAAGAATTCTTTTTCTTGAAGCTGATGATGATTCCTTGGTCCGTCGATACAAGGAAACGAGAAGGACCCATCCATTAGCTCCATTAGGCCGGCCATTAGAAGGCATTAAAATGGAACGGGAACTCTTGGATGAACTAAAGGGAAGGGCTCAGTTGATTTTTAATACTTCACAGCTGAAGCCACGTGAATTAAGGGAAAAAATTGCTTCAGAATTTTCAACGGATAAAAGTGTAGGATTTACAGTCAATGTCATGTCTTTCGGGTTCAAGCATGGTCTACCTATAGATGCAGACCTTGTGTTTGATGTACGTTTTCTACCCAATCCGTACTATATTGACCACATGAGGCCAAAGACGGGATTGGAGCAAGAAGTATCTAGTTACGTTTTAAAATGGAGTGAGACACAAAAGTTTTTAGAAAAGGTAACAGATTTGCTTACCTTTATGCTTCCGTATTATAAGCGTGAAGGGAAAGCACAACTTGTTATTGCGATTGGATGTACAGGAGGTCAGCACCGTTCTGTAGCATTGACCGAGTATATTTCGAACTACTTCCAAAAGGATTACAGGGTTCAGGTGTCTCATCGAGATATCGAAAAAAGTAAGGGGAAAGTAAAAGATGCTAAATAAAAAGAAACAGCCTAGAGTTGTGATCATTGGAGGAGGGACAGGCCTTCCAGTTTTATTAAGAGGATTAAAGAAGCATCCAGTGGATATAACAGCAATCGTTACGGTAGCTGATGATGGTGGAAGTTCAGGGCGCCTTCGTGAGGACATGGATATCCCTGCACCTGGTGATATTCGTAACGTGCTTGCTGCATTGTCAGATGTAGAGCCACTTGTTGAGCAAATGTTTCAGCATCGCTTTAAGAGTAAAAATGAGTTGTCCGGGCATTCGTTGGGGAATCTGATTCTCGCTGCTATGACCTCATTGACGGGAGATTTTGTCCATGCAATCCAGGAAATGAGTAAATTCCTGAATGTCCGGGGTAAAGTACTGCCAGCTGCCAACCAAAGTGTGGTTCTCCATGCGGAAATGGATGATGGATCGATTGTTACTGGAGAATCCAAAATCCCCTATTCAGGAAAGAAAATAAAAAAAGTGTTTCTGTCGCCTCAACATATAAAGCCGCTAAGTGAAACTCTCCAAGAAATCAAGCAGGCAGATCTTATCGTAATTGGTCCAGGAAGCTTATATACTAGCATTCTGCCTAATTTACTTGTCCCAGGCCTTGGTGAAGAAGTAGGCCGCTCTAAAGCGAAGAAAGTGTACATTTGCAATTTAATGACACAAGCAGGCGAGACGCTGGATTATAGTGCAAGCGATCATATAAAAGCTATATATGATCATATGGGAAATGCATATATTGACAGGATACTTGTTAATAATGAGGAAATACCGTTTGAAATTCAGCAACGCTATAAAGCTGAATATGCCAAACCGGTTGTGTACGATGTGGAAAGTCTAAAAAGAATGGGTCTAGAAATCATACAAGAACGCATTTTCAACTATGAAGGTAATGTAATACGCCATGACACCAAAAAAGTGGCAGATTTACTTTATAATATGCTTATAAATGAAACGAAAAGTCATATAGTTCCGTAGATATAAGTGGAGACTGCTTTTTGACTAATAAAAAGAGATTACCTGCGTTCGATTGGAGGTGAAATGGATGTCTTTTGCTTCAGAAACAAAAAAAGAGCTTACTACATTGGAAGGAAAGGATTGCTGCGGAAAAGCAGAATTGTGTGCGCTTATCCGGATGAATGGATCCCTTTCATTTTCTAATCGGAAGCTTGTTGTGGATATTCAAACTGAAAATGCAGCGATTGCCAGACGGATTTACACGCTGTTGAAAAAAAGTTATGAGGTCCAGGTCGAGCTGCTGGTTCGTAAAAAGATGAAGCTTAAAAAGAATAATGTTTATATTGTCAGGATGTCATCTGGAGGGCAGCGGATTTTAACCGATTTAGAAATTTTAGGTGAAGGCTTTGAAATTCTCCATGCCATATCCGATACTATTGTTGGGAAGAAATGTTGTAAGCGTTCATATCTAAGAGGTGCATTTCTTGCCGGAGGCTCGGTTAATAATCCGGAAACGTCTTCCTATCATCTTGAGATTTTCTCGCTTTATAAAGAACACAATGATGCGCTTTGTGAGCTAATGAATAAGTTTGGCTTAAAGGCTAAGACGCTAGAACGTAAAAAAGGGTATATCATTTATTTAAAAGAAGCCGAAAAAATTGCTGAGTTTTTAAGTATTGTGGGAGCTCATGCAGCTTTATTAAGGTTTGAGGATGTAAGAATTGTCCGTGATATGCGAAATTCCGTGAATCGCCTTGTGAATTGTGAAACAGCTAATTTGAACAAAACGATTGGGGCCTCATTGCGTCAGGTTGAAAATATCCATTACATTGAGGATACGGTAGGGTTGAATATTTTACCAGATAAGCTTCGGGAAATTGCGGAGCTAAGGATAGCATTTCAGGATATAACCTTAAAGGAACTTGGAGAAATGGTATCAGGAGGAAACATAAGTAAGTCGGGGATTAATCATCGTTTGCGAAAAATTGATGAAATAGCTGATAGACTCCGTGGAGGAGAAGCTATTGCTGCGAAAAAATAAAGCTAACAGGGGAGATCAAGATGGTGGAAAAACAAGTAGAAGTACGACTAAAAACAGGTTTACAAGCGCGACCAGCGGCTCTTTTTGTTCAAGAAGCTAACCGCTTTCATTCAGATGTTTTCCTTGAAAAAGAAGGCAAAAAGGTGAATGCAAAAAGTATTATGGGACTAATGAGTCTTGCCATTAGCTCTGGCGTGTCCGTAAAGCTTATCGTTGAAGGCCGTGATGAAAAAGAAGCAATAGAGGCATTAGAAGAATTCGTACAGCAAGAAGGATAAAATAAGAGGATGCCGACAAGCATCCTCTTATTTTTTTTATAGTTTTCACATAAAAGAAAAAGGACTCAAAAGTCGCTTAATGCAACTTTCGAGTCCTTTTGTTTTATTATTTAGAGTCTTTTTTATCTTCAAGATTGCTACGAGTGATTACTTTGTCAATTAAGCCATATTCAAGAGCTCTTTCAGAGGTCATGAAGTTATCACGTTCTGTATCTCTTTGAAGGACTTCTATAGGTTGACCAGTACGTTCTGCAAGGATTTGGTTCAATTTGTCTTTCAAATGAAGGATACGGCGTGCTGCAATTTCAATTTCCGTTGCTTGACCTTGAGCTCCTCCAAGTGGTTGGTGAATCATGACTTCACTGTTTGGCAGAGCATAACGTTTGCCCTTTTCACCAGCAGCCAATAGGAATGCACCCATAGAAGCAGCCATGCCAATACATACAGTTGATACGTTAGGTTTAATATATTGCATTGTATCGTAGATAGCCATACCAGATGTGATGCTTCCACCTGGGCTGTTAATGTATAAAGTAATATCTTTTTCAGGATTTTCTGCTTCTAAAAATAGTAGTTGAGCAACAATAGAATTGGAAACATTGTCATCAATTGCGCTTCCAAGCATAATGATCCGGTCTTTTAATAAACGGGAATAAATATCGTAGGCACGCTCCCCACGACTTGTTTGTTCAATAACTGTAGGAATTAAATTCATGTTCATTTCCTCCTTCGATTAAGAGAATCATATAAATTCTTTATGTATGTATGATACACTTTTTGGTCAATTTAGGTCAAACAAAACAAACCCTATTATTGATAATTTGTTCGACAATTTTCTGACTAAGTCTCCTTCCTGTTTATATTTATTAATAATTATGCCGCACAGGGATGAATTTCCACATTACCCATAATACCCAAAATCCGAAGTTTTAAACCTGATAGCCCTTGCAAAGGAAGGCATTCTATCATATAATGAAGTCTGTCGAAAAAATATAGTAACTAATCTTTTATTTCGCCCTCGTAGTGCAACGGATAGAACGCAAGCCTCCGAAGCTTGAAATGCAGGTTCGATTCCTGCCGAGGGCATTACCAATCTCCTGCTTAATAAAGTGGGGGATTTTTTATTTGTCATTTTTAAGCGAAGGCATCCGATGGGTCCAACCGATTTTTGATGAATTTACTCGATTTCCGTAAATTTCTATCGAATCCTGTAATATTACCCTCAATTTGGAAAATATACGCCGCCACCTCTGGAAAATGTTGATTTCTCAATAAAAGTAGTTGTGAAAATCGCTTTCCTGACATATAGTATTTAAAATAAACATACTATTTAGAAAAAAACGTAAGCGTTTTCATGGGTTTTTGTGTAGAATTTTCTCCTGATAATGTAAAATGGAATGGGGGAGGGATGAATCGATGAGTATGAATATGAAAGCAGGACTTTTTCAACAGCAAACATTAAAGATGGCAATGACCCAGGAGCTGATGCAAGCTATTACATTGTTGCAGTACTCCGCACAAGAGCTTTCCGCATTCTTAGAAAATAAAATGGTGGAAAATCCATTACTGTCCCTAGATCAGCCTACATCTGCTTTGTTTCAGCCAACCTTTGACCGGAAAAAAGGTAAACGAACTCTTAATAATACGTATGATGCTAATTATTGGATTGAACAAATCAGTGAAGATACCTTTTCACTTGAACAGCATGTCATGTCGCAAGTGAATCACCAGCACCTTTCTGGTGAGCAGCAGAAGGCGATGTTGCTCTTAATTCATAACCTTGATGAAAACGGTTACTTGCGAATCCAGCTGGAAGATATATGTGTTCCGGGAATATCTTCAGTCGTTTTGGAAGAGAGTCTACTACTTTTACAGCAACTCGAGCCGCATGGGCTTGCAGCGAGAAATCTTCAAGAATGTCTTTTACTTCAGGTAAAAGCAGAAGGTGTGAATCTGCTGGCAGAATCGATCATAGAAAACCATTTCCTCGATTTTGCTGAAAAGCGGTGGAAAGACTTAAGTAAGAAAATTGGCGTTACAATGAAGGAGATTCAAGAAGTTTTTGATTATGTCCAGACATTGAACCCGCGTCCTGCTTCACTCTTTTTTCAGGAAAAACCATCCTATATTGTGCCGGATGTGGTCGTGGAAGTTCGTGACGGAATCCTGCTTGTCGGGAATTATGATGGTAACACCCCAAATCTTAATGTGGATAAAGGGTATTTAAACAGAATGAAGAGCCATAAGGACCAGGGAGTGCAACGCTTTATCCAGGATAAGTGGCAAGAATACCAATGGATCTCAAGAGGGATTCAACAGAGAAAAGAGACTATATTGAAGGTTATTCAATGTATAGTCGAAAAACAGCCCGCGTGCTTTCATCACGGTTTAAATTATTTAAAACCGATGACCATGAAAGAAATCGCCGACGAGCTTGGAATACATGAGTCCACAGTAAGCCGGGCTGTTAAAGGGAAATACGTGCAGACACCATTTGGTACGATAGAGATGAGGATATTTTTCACTACTTCTTTACAATCTGTCGGCCTTGATGAAGATATGTCGGGCATGCAAGCAAAAAAAAGCCTTCAAGCAGCCATCGATGGTGAAAATAAACAAAAGCCGCTTTCGGACCAGGACTTGGCTGAACGATTAAAAGAGGAACATGGAATTATTCTGGCACGTCGAACTGTCGCCAAATATCGGGAACAATTAGGGATTCCATCTTCATCTAAACGAAAAAGATATGATTGAAAAGGATGAGTGATTTGGAATCAAATGTGTTTGTATTATATAGCAGGGAAAAATGTCCATTATGTGAAAAAGCCAAAAAGATTCTTGAAGAGATGAAAGTGGAATCAGGTATAGTATATACGGAAATTGATATCTATTCTGATGACGCTTTACTTGAAAAGTTCGGGCTTATGATCCCTGTTATTGAATGGAAAGGTAATATAATTCAATTCGGAAATGTTGATAAATCAGCTTTAAATAGGCTTGTGGAAAAATAATTTTTCAAATCATTTGAAGAAACATTCCGTTCCTGCTAGAATAAAATATGTAGCAGGAATATTTTTTTATTTCAAGTGGGACACAAAATGACTAGGTGGGACACAAAGTGTCCAACTTAACTTTTAGGAGTTTTAAACATGCGCACATTACTCGAGGTACAAAGAAAATTATTACCTGATTTCCTTATGGCTATGCAAAAAAGATATGATATCCTGCGTTATATCAAAATGATGCAGCCAGTTGGAAGGCGAAGTCTGGCAGTTAGCCTTAATTTGACGGAGCGGACGCTTAGAGGTGAGGTGGATTTTCTGAAAAGTCAGAACCTGATAAATATATTCAGTTCTGGAATGACGCTGACTGATGAAGGGATGGAAATCCTGGATAAGTTAGAAGGAATAATGCGTGAAGTAATGGGTATAGACATAATGGAACGGAAGTTGCAGGACATATTACAAGTGGATGAAGTCATCATAGTCTCTGGAAATTGTGATGAAATTCCATGGGTGAAAAAAGAATTGGGGAAAGCTTGTGCAAACCGTATGAAACAAGAATGGACCTCAAAGAATACCATTGCTGTTACCGGTGGATCAACAATGGCCGAAGTGGCTAATTCTTTGTCACCTGATGAAGCTTCAAGGAAATTGACGTTTGTCCCTGCTCGCGGCGGAATTGGTGAAGCAGTACAGAATCAAGCTAATACCATTGTAGAGAAAATGGCATATAATGCGCATGCCTCGTACAGAGTGTTATATGTACCTGATCAATTAAGCGGTGAGGTATATGCTTCCTTTATGAAAGAACCTACAATTAAAGAAGTCATTTCCCAAATCAAGTCAGCTGATATGATTATCCATGGAATTGGTGATGCTTTGGCAATGGCAAAGAGAAGAAATTCTTCACCAGAAATGTTAAAGAAGCTGATTGATGGAAATGCTGTAGGAGAAGCATTCGGTTACTATTACGATGAAAACGGAAAAGTTGTTCATAAAGTTTTGACTGTCGGCATTCAATTAGATGATCTTAGCCCTGAAAAGCGAGTGATAACTGTAGCAGGTGGGAAAACTAAAGCAAAGGCAATCCGTTCATATATGAAAGGCGCACCTTCATCGACGGTTTTAATCACGGATGAAGCGGCAGCACAAGAGTTAATTCAGGGGAACTATACCCCTTAATATATTTGCGAACTTAAAAGGAGGAATTTTTCATGGTAGTAAAAGTTGGAATTAATGGTTTTGGACGTATTGGACGTAATGTATTTCGGGCAGCATTGAATAATCCTGAGGTAGATATTGTAGCTATTAACGATTTAACAGATGCTAATATGTTAGCGCACCTTCTGCAATATGATTCAATTCATGGTTCTCTTAATGAAAAAGTAACAGTGGATGGAGATTACCTGGTTGTTGATGGCCATAAAGTTAAAGTTTTGGCTGAACGTGATCCTGCACAGTTAGCATGGGGTGAATTAGGAGTAGAAGTAGTTGTTGAATCTACAGGACGTTTCACAAAACGTGCCGATGCAGCTAAACATTTGGAAGCTGGCGCGAAAAAAGTCATTATCTCGGCTCCTGCATCTGATGAAGACATCACAATCGTTATGGGCGTAAACGAAGAAAAATATGATGCAGCAAACCACCACGTAATTTCCAATGCATCTTGTACAACGAACTGCTTAGCTCCATTTGCTAAAGTACTTCAAGAACAATTCGGAATAAAACGCGGTATGATGACTACTGTTCACTCTTATACAAATGATCAGCAAATCCTTGATTTGCCTCATAAAGATTATCGTCGGGCACGTGCAGCAGCTGAAAATATCATTCCTACAACAACTGGGGCAGCAAAAGCTGTTGCGCTTGTTCTTCCTGAACTTAAAGGGAAATTGAATGGTATGGCAATGCGTGTACCTACTCCAAACGTATCTGTAGTTGACCTTGTTGCAGAACTTGAAAAAGATGTAACAGCTGAAGAAGTAAATGCAGCATTTAAAAAAGCATCAGAAGGAGAACTAAAAGGAATTCTTGAGTACAGCGAACTTCCTCTAGTATCAGGTGACTATAACGGTAACCCATCATCTTCTACAATTGATGCTCTTTCCACGATGGTAATGGAAGGAAACATGGTAAAAGTATTATCTTGGTATGATAATGAAACAGGATATTCTAGCCGTGTTGTAGATTTAATCGACTATTTGGCTAAAAAAGGATTGTAATTAGAATATAAAAAAACCTCACCAAGGTGAGGTTTTTTTAATAACACCTCTAAAAAAACTTGGCAGAAGATGATATTATTAGTAAGTCATTAAACAGTCAAGCGTTTACATTTCTTGTTTTTGGATAATTTCTTGGAAACCGACTATAATGAAAAAGAGAAAAGGGGAGTTGGGATATTTACCCTCTCCCTTTTTGACTAAAAGAATCAAAAATATGATAACAATATCTAAGGGGGTTCTTGGATTATGAATAAAAAGTCGATTAGAGATATTGAATTAAAGGGGAAACGCGTATTTTGCCGTGTTGATTTCAACGTGCCGATGCAGGACGGAAAGATTTCGGATGATACGAGAATCAAGGCTGCACTACCGACGATTTCCTATCTGACAGAACAAGGCGCTAAAGTCATTTTAGCTAGCCACCTTGGTCGTCCAAAGGGACAAGTTGTTGAAGAATTGCGTTTAGCTCCTGTTGCGGAAAGACTAAGTGAACTTAGTGGCAAAGATGTACAAAAGGCTGAAGAAGCTTATGGGGAATCAGTTCAATCAATGATTGATAACATGGGAAATGGCGAGATTCTATTGTTAGAAAACGTTCGTTTCTATCCTGGCGAGGAGAAGAACGATCCTGAATTAGCGAAGTCATTTGCTGCATTGGCTGATGTTTATGTAAATGATGCTTTTGGAGCTGCTCACCGTGCACATGCTTCAACGGAAGGGATAGCCCATCATCTTCCAGCTGTTGCAGGATTGTTAATGGAAAAAGAGCTTGCGGTATTAGGGAAAGCTCTATCCAACCCAGATCGTCCTTTTACAGCTATAATTGGCGGGGCAAAAGTAAAGGATAAAATAGGTGTTATCGAGAACCTGTTGGAAAATGTCGATCACTTGATTATTGGTGGTGGATTAGGTTATACATTTATTAAAGCACAAGGTCATGAAATCGGTAATTCTTTATTAGAAGAAGACAAAATTGAGCTGGCAAAATCTTTCATTGAGAGCGCGAAAGAAAAAGGCGTACAACTTCATTTGCCAATTGATGCTGTTGTGGCAGCAGAATTTTCACCTGATGCAGAAGCCCAGAATGTCGATATTGATGCTATCCCAAATGATAAAATGGCGCTTGATATTGGACCTAAAACGAGTGAGTTATTTGCAGATGTAATCAAGGGCTCTAAGCTAGTAATTTGGAATGGACCAATGGGTGTATTTGAATTCGATAAATTCGCGAATGGAACGAGAATTGTTGCGGAAGCATTGGCGGAAGCAAAAGATACGTACAGCATTGTAGGCGGAGGGGATTCTGCTGCAGCTGCTGAAAAGTTTGGCTTAGCAGAAAAGATGTCCCATATATCAACTGGTGGCGGTGCATCGCTTGAGTTCATGGAAGGCAAAGAGCTGCCGGGCGTTGTAGCCTTGAACGATAAATAAGGGTGAACCGTTAAATTATCAACTTTAGAAGGGATGAAAAACCAAATGCGAAAACCGATTATTGCAGGAAACTGGAAAATGAATAAAACACTATCTGAAGCGACTGCCTTTTTAGAAGAAGTGAGCAATTTGATTCCGAAGCAAGATTTAATCGATTCAGTTGTATGTGCTCCAGCTTTATTTTTGGATCAACTTGTTCAATCAGCAAAAGGAACCGATGTGAAAATCGGGGCGCAAAACATGCACTTTGAAGAAAGTGGTGCCTTCACAGGAGAAATCAGTCCAATTGCTTTGGCGGATCTTGGTGTATCATATGTCATTCTTGGTCATTCGGAACGCCGTGAAATGTTCAATGAAACGGATGAAGCCGTAAATAAAAAAGCTCATGCTGCTTTTGCAAATCAGTTAACGCCTATCATTTGTTGTGGTGAAACACTGGAGCAGAGGGAAGCTGGCGAAACGAATGATTTCGTTGGTAGCCAGATAGAAAAAGGCCTTGCAGGGCTATCTGATGAACAATTAAAACAAGCTGTTATTGCTTATGAGCCGATTTGGGCGATTGGAACAGGAAAATCATCATCTGCTCAGGATGCAAATGAAGTTTGTGCACATATCCGCTCAGTTGTTGCAGAAAAGTTTTCTAACGAAGCAGCGGCAGCCATCCGCATTCAGTACGGCGGCAGTGTGAAACCTGAGAATATCAAAGAGTACATGGCTCAGCCTGATATTGACGGTGCACTGGTTGGTGGGGCAAGCTTGAAAACCGATTCCTTTTTACAATTGCTGGAGGCTGGTCACTATGAGTAAGTCGCCTGTGGCACTTATCATCTTAGACGGTTTTGGTTGCCGCAATGAAGAAGAAGGAAATGCTGTTTTTCATGCAAAAAAACCGAACTTTGATCGTTATTGGGACCAGTATCCGCATTCCCATTTAACTGCAAGCGGGGAAGCTGTCGGCTTGCCTGCCGGTCAAATGGGGAACTCCGAAGTGGGACATTTGAATATTGGGGCAGGACGGATCGTTTATCAAAGTCTTACTCGTGTGAACCTGGCAATCCGTGAAGGTGAGTTTGCAGAAAATCCAACTTTGGTCGATGCGATGAGCCATACCAAGAAAAAAGGCACGGACCTTCATCTTTTCGGCCTTCTTTCAGATGGCGGCGTGCACAGTCATATTGAACATATGTACGCCCTGCTGAAATTGGCCGCTAAAGAAGGAGTTAAAAATGTATATGTACATGCATTTTTAGATGGACGTGATGTCGGACCGAAAACGGCGCAAGGTTATATTAAGGAAGCGGAAGCGAAAATGAAGGAAATCGGTGTTGGTCAGTTTGCGACCATTTCCGGAAGATATTATTCGATGGACCGTGATAAACGCTGGGAACGTGTGGAGAAATCCTACCGTTCAATGGTGTATGGTGATGGACCTGCTTACTCTTCTGCTATGGAATGTGTCGAGGATTCTTACAAACATGGTATTTTTGACGAGTTCGTGATACCTTCAGTCATAACTTCGGAGGACGGTAAACCGGTGGCAACGATTAAAGATGATGATGCAGTTATCTTTTATAACTTCCGTCCAGACCGGGCAATTCAGATTTCAAATACATTCACGAATGAGGACTTTCGCTCATTTGACCGCGGTCCTGGTTTTCCGAAGCACCTCCATTTTGTATGCTTGACACATTTTTCAGAAACAGTTGAAGGATATGTTGCTTTTAAGCCGACAAATCTTGATAATACATTAGGGGAAGTACTTTCTCAAAATCAACTAACTCAGCTTCGCATTGCTGAAACGGAAAAGTATCCTCATGTGACATTTTTCATGAGCGGCGGGCGTGAAGAGAAGTTTCCTGGAGAAGAAAGAATTTTAATTAATTCTCCGAAAGTTGCTACATATGATTTACAACCAGAAATGAGTGCTTATGAAGTAACGGATGCGTTGTTGGAACAAATTGAGGCGGACCGCTTTGATGCTATTCTTTTGAATTTTGCCAACCCGGATATGGTCGGCCATTCAGGGATGCTGGAGCCGACTATTAAAGCGATTGAAACCGTGGATGAATGCCTAGGTAAAATTGTTGACCTAATCGTCTCAAAAGGCGGAACAGCAATCATAACCGCTGACCATGGGAATGCTGATGAAGTTGTCACGCTTGAAGGCAACCCCATGACAGCCCATACAACAAATCCTGTGCCTGTCATTATCACCAAAAATCAGGTAACATTAAGAACAGGTGGTATCCTAGGTGATTTAGCTCCAACGATGCTTGATTTGCTTGGAGTCGAAAAACCTGTTGAAATGACAGGGAAATCCCTATTATCTAAATAAAATTGTGAATTGGAAAAGGAGAGATTTATAATGCCGTACATCGAACATGTATATGCACGCGAAGTGCTAGATTCTCGTGGTAATCCAACAGTAGAAGTAGAAATCCAAACAGAGTCCGGATACTTCGGGCGTGCAATCGTACCATCAGGTGCTTCCACAGGAGAACACGAAGCAGTTGAGCTTCGTGACGGAGATAAATCTCGTTACCTGGGTAAAGGGGTACAAAAAGCAGTTGATAATGTAAATGAAATCATTGCTGAAGCTGTCATTGGTTTGGATGTAACGAACCAAGCTGGCCTCGACCTTACAATGATCGAACTGGATGGTACTGAAAACAAAGGAAACCTGGGAGCAAATGCAATCCTTGGTGTATCAATGGCTGCTGCCCACGCCGCTGCAGAATTTTCTGGTTTACCATTGTATCGTTACCTTGGAGGGTTCAATGCGAAACAACTTCCAACTCCAATGATGAACATCATTAACGGTGGATCACATGCCGATAACAATGTTGACTTCCAGGAATTCATGATTCTTCCTGTTGGTGCTCCTAGCTTCAAAGAAGCAGTTCGTATGGGTGCTGAGGTATTCCATGCATTGAAATCCGTTCTTTCTGCTAAAGGCTTGAATACGGCTGTTGGCGATGAAGGTGGATTTGCGCCAAATCTTGGTTCAAACCGTGAAGCACTACAAGTCATCATCGAGGCAATTGAAAAAGCAGGCTACAAAGCAGGCGAAGATATCTACCTTGGTATGGACGTAGCTTCATCTGAATTCTATAACAAAGAAACAGGCAAATACGATCTTGCAGGCGAAGGCCGCAATGGTGTTACATCCGAAGAAATGGTTGCTTTCTATGAAGAGCTAGTGAATGAATTCCCGATTCTTTCCATCGAAGACGGCTTGGACGAAAATGACTGGGAAGGCCACAAACTTCTAACAGAACGCATTGGTTCTAAAGTTCAATTAGTTGGTGACGATTTATTCGTAACCAACACGAAAAAATTGGCTGAAGGAATCGAAAAAGGCATCGGTAACTCCATCCTGATCAAAGTGAACCAAATTGGTACACTGACTGAAACGTTTGAAGCAATCGAAATGGCTAAACGCGCTGGTTACACTGCAGTCGTTTCCCACCGTTCAGGTGAAACAGAAGATGCCACAATCGCTGACATCTCTGTTGCAACAAATGCAGGGCAAATCAAAACGGGATCTATGTCTCGTACAGACCGTATCGCTAAATACAACCAACTTCTTCGCATTGAAGATCAACTTGGTGATCTTGCGGTATATGCTGGCTTGAAATCTTTTTATAACTTGAAGAAGTAATCTTCTAAAAAAAGCTGACTCTAAAATTCGTTGAAAGACGATAATCTTGAGTCAGCTTTTTTATGAAAGCCTTAATAACATTGGGTTCAAGCCTGATAAATAGATTTAATTAAACGTTTGATTAAATCGAATTCATATAAAAAAGGTGCCGCATCTGGGCACCTTTTTTTATTTATTCGTTACAGCTTGTACGGGTACGGCATTATAGAATTCTTCTAATGTACTCTTCGTTTCAAAGATTTCAGCAGCGGTATCTACACCAACATAGCGAATATGCCATGGTTCGTATTTATAACCTGTGATGTTTTCCTTGCCTTTTGGATAGCGGATAATATATCCGTATTCATGGGCGTGTTCGGCCAGCCAGTCAGCTTCATTTGTGTCACCGAAGCAGTCTTGAGCAGCGCATGCACCATCATGGGTCGTAACATCAATAGCTAGACCTGTTTCATGCTCACTTGTTCCAGGCAGAGCACTGTAGGTTTTAGCTTTTTCTTCCCCATCTCTTTTCACATAGTTATTAAAGATAGAGATTTGTGTTTGGTGTGAGCGGTAGGCAGAGACGCCGGCTAAATTCATGTTTTCTTTTTCAGCAGCTTGAAACATTTTTTCAAGAGCTTCTCCCGCTTCTTTTCGCATCATTCTTTTTTCAATTTTATCTTGAAAGATGAAATCTACTTTTGGATAGATAAGGTCGGCAGGTTTGTAATCTTCCGGCAGACTGTATTGTTTATTGACAAGGACAGGTATGCTTTCCGGTTCGGCCAATGTCTGAAGCCCTTTCTGTGCAGGTTTAACAGTCGTATCGACTTCTACCTGGCGTTGGGCCGATTCATTTGAATCACTTTTTTCATTAGTTTCTGTCTCCGTATCTTGGGAGATCGGCTGTTCTTCTTTTTGCTCTTTCTTATCATTGTTGGATAGGTCGAATGAACATCCAGCTAATAGAATAAAAGTTGATAGAGCAGTTGCTGTAAATATAGGTTTTAACATATGAAAGGCCCCTTGCTTTTAAAATAAAATTTCCAAAGATAAAGTTTTTACAATATTACCGGGATAAATAGTCCCTTGTTAATTCACTTTGATATTTATCCAGAAATAAGCCAATCCAAACTACCATCAACAAAAAAGGATAATCATTACGGACTGCGGTTTCCACGACGGGATTAGACCAAAAGTGTGAAAGGAAACCAGATGACATCCTGATTGTCTCGAATGTGACCAGGGCGTGTAGTGATAACCAGAGAATCGTAAGGGTATTGGTCCCAAACCCAATGACCGCGGCTATGATGCTCAATAAAACAGCTGCTGCCCCTAGTAGAAGGACATGAAAGCTTGATTGGAAAAAATCGATACTGCTATTGGAAAGTCCATTATAAATAATAGCAGTAAAATAAATAGTTGTCGTGATATATGCAGCGAATAATAAGTAACGGTTTCCGTGATACTTGGCTAGAAGTAATAAAAGCGGTGATAGGATGATTAACAGGACACTCATAAGATTGCTACCGCCTGTCCATAAAGAATAACCGGCAACCGCCGAGAATAGGATGGTCAGGAGATCAAGAATCCGAAGTATGGACTTAAACATGGTGACACCTCTTTCTTCTCTTTATGTAAATTATCTCAGACTTTGATTCAAAAAGAAATCAATGACTAAAAATGTTTAGAAGTTCTTACCATTAAATCATAACAAAGATTGTAGATATTTAATGGGTGTGGTAAAGTTAAAGTAATTGTATTGGTTCTTCAGGAGGTGTAATTGCATGCATGCAATTCTCATAACGCTTTTAGTGATTGTTAGTATCTCTCTTATTGTGACAGTATTGCTTCAATCAGGAAAAAGTGCAGGTTTATCAGGTGCGATTGCCGGTGGTGCTGAGCAGTTATTCGGAAAACAAAAAGCACGCGGCTTAGACCTAATTTTACATCGGGCAACGATAGTATTAGCTGTTTTATTCTTTGCTTTAACTTTACTTGTTGCATTCTTTGATGTGTAATGGATCAAAAATGAGTCTAGCTAAATAGCTAGGCTTTTTTCTTTGCACTATAGTTGTATGTATAGATATAGTAATTTTAGCACTTAATGATAAAATACAGAAATTTTTTTGGATGCTATTTACAAATAAAGGAGCTTATAATCATGAAAATCAAGCTGCAACAGCCCTTTACTTTTGAAGGCGGAAAAAGAGCTGTCTTACTTCTACACGGATTTACGGGAAATTCTGCAGATGTACGGATGCTTGGGCGATTCTTGGAGAAACAGGGATACACCTGTCATGCTCCACACTATAAAGGACATGGTGTGCCACCAGAGGAATTGGTAAAAACGGGTCCTGAAGATTGGTGGAAAGATGTAATGATGGCCTACGATTTTCTAAAAAGCAAAGGCCATGAAGAAATTGCTGTTGCTGGACTCTCATTAGGAGGCGTATTTTCTCTAAAATTAGGTTACACTGTACCTATAAAGGGTATCATATCAATGTGTGCGCCTATGTATATCAAAAGTGAAGAAATGATGTATAAAGGAGTATTGGAGTACGCTAGAGAATTTAAGAAGTACGAAGGGAAAACACAAGACCAAATAGAGCAGGAAATGGACCGTTTTGCTGACAAACCTATGAATACATTGAAAGCTCTCCAGGAATTGATAACTGATGTACGAGAGCACGTCGATCTTATCTACACACCGACATTTGTCGTGCAGGGTCGACATGATGATGTAATCAATCCGAAAAGTGCCGATATTATTTATGAAGCTATCGAATCACCTGTTAAACAAATCAAGTGGTATGAAGAATCAGGTCATGTCATAACCCTTGATAAAGAACGTAACGAGTTGCATGAAGATGTATTTGAATTTTTAGAAAGTCTGGATTGGTCCGAATAACAAATTTATTATACCCTGAATAGGAGGGGTTTTATGGAAGATAACATTCAAGAACACATAAATAAGCTTCTGACGTACATGACAGATGAAGCGTATAAGCCATTAACAGTACAAGAGCTTGAAGAGGCTCTAAAAATCGAAGACTCAGCAGACTTCAAGAATTTCGTGAAGGCGCTAGTTAAGATGGAAGAAAAGGGATTGGTAGTCAGAACGAGAAGCAATCGTTACGGCCTGCCGCAAAAAATGAACTTATTTCGCGGTAAGTTAACAGGACATGCTAAGGGCTTCGCATTTGTGACGCCTGAAGATAATCCAGGAATGGATGATATTTTCATACCGCCAAATGAAACAGGTACAGCAATGCATGGAGATATTGTCATGGTCCGTGTTTCTTCAGAAACGTCTGGCTCAAGACAAGAAGGTACGGTTATTAGAATTCTTGAACGCGGAATTACACAAGTAGTCGGTACATACTCTGAAAGTAAAAGTTTTGGTTTTGTCATCCCTGATGATAAAAAAATTGCAAATGATATTTTCATTCCACAGCATGCTTCTCATGGAGCGGTAGAGGGTCATAAGGTTGTTGTTAAGCTGACTTCTTATCCTGAAGGACGAGTAAGTGCAGAAGGAGAAGTCATTGAAATTCTTGGGCATAAGAATGACCCTGGCGTAGATATTCTGTCAGTGATTCATAAATATGGTTTGCCAATGGAGTTCCCTGAAGAAGTCATGGAGCAAGCGAATGCCGTTTCGGATACCATTGAAGAAAGTGAAATTGGAAACCGCAGGGATTTGCGTAATGATGTTTTGGTCACGATAGATGGAGCGGATGCTAAGGACTTGGATGATGCTGTTACGGTTTCTAAACTTGAAAATGGCAATTACAAGTTGGGTGTTCATATTGCTGACGTAAGCCATTATGTGAAGGAAGGTTCACCGATTGATAAGGAAGCTCTTGAAAGAGGGACGAGCGTTTATTTGGTGGACAGGGTCATTCCTATGATCCCGCATCGTTTATCGAATGGTATTTGTTCTTTGAACCCTCAAGTCGATCGTTTTACACTATCGTGTGAAATGGAAATCACGCCAAATGGTGATGTCGTCAATCATGAAATTTTTGAAAGTGTCATTAAAACGACGGAACGGATGACTTATGGCAATGTGAACAAAATCCTTGTGGACAAAGATGAAGAACAACTAGAACGTTATGAAGCGCTGGTACCTATGTTCCAGGACATGGAGAAGTTAGCGGCTATTCTTCGTAAAAAGCGGATGAACCGCGGTGCAATCGACTTTGATTTTAATGAAGCGAGAGTCATTGTGGATGAAGAAGGCCATCCGACTGAAGTCGTTTTACGTGAAAGATCAGTAGCGGAAAAGCTGATTGAAGAGTTCATGCTTGCAGCTAACGAAGCTGTTGCAGAGCATTTTCATCGTCTCGATGTACCGTTCATTTACCGGATTCACGAAGATCCGAAACCTGAAAAACTGCAACGTTTCTTTGAATTCATTACGAACTTCGGATATATTGTTCGAGGATCGGCAAATGATGTTCATCCAAAGGCCTTACAGGAAATCATTGAGGCTGTTGCCGGAAAACCGGAAGAAACGGTTATTTCAACCGTAATGCTTCGTTCAATGCAACAGGCAAAATATGATCCAGAGAGTTTGGGCCACTTTGGTTTATCAGCTGAGTTTTATACCCATTTTACATCACCGATACGCCGTTACCCGGATTTAATCGTACACCGTTTAATTCGGACCTATTTGGTGGAAGGGAAACTAGATCAAGCTACCAAGGAAAAATGGAATGCCATTTTACCTGAGATTGCCGATCATACATCGAAACGCGAACGTCGCTCAGTCGATGCTGAGCGGGAAACCGATGATTTGAAGAAAGCGGAGTATATGCTTGATAAAATTGGTGAAGAGTACACCGGTATCATTGGTTCTGTTACGAACTTCGGGATGTTTGTTGAGCTGCCGAATACCATTGAGGGGCTTGTTCATGTCAGCTTTATGACGGATGATTATTACCGCTTTGATGAGCGTCAGCTTGCGATGATCGGGGAACGAACAGGTAAAGTATTCCGGATTGGCGATGAGATAGACATACGTGTTTCCAACGTAAATAAAGAGGAGCGGGCCATTGATTTTGAAATCATCGGCATGAAAGTTAGCCGTCCGCGTCCTTCTGGGGAGAAGAAAATATTCAAGGCTAATTCAGGTGAGCGTAAACGAGGCCGCGGTGGTAATTCGGGCCGTAACGAAGGCAAAGGCGGCAGCCGTGGAGGCAATCGCAATAGTGATTCGTCTTCTTCCGAAAGAAAACCAAAAAAGAAGAAAAAATTCTTTGAAAATGCGCCCGCTGCTAAGCGAAAAAGAAAACCTAAAAAGAGATAATATAGAGGAGAGAGGATGATCCATTCATCCTCTCACCGATTGGGATGATAAAGGGGAGAGTTAGATGCCAAAAGGCTCAGGTAAGCAATTAGCACAAAATAAAAAAGCATTTCATGATTTCTTTATTGAAGATACCTTTGAAGCAGGAATTGTTTTACAAGGGACAGAAATCAAATCGATTCGGGCCGGAAAAGCCAATTTAAAGGATTCCTTCGCCAAAATTGAAAACGGCGAATTGTATCTACATAATATGCATGTCAGCCCTTATGAGCAAGGAAACCGTTACAATCATGATCCCTTACGAACACGTAAACTTCTCTTGCACAAAAAGGAAATCAATAAGCTTATTGGGGAAACGAAAGAAACAGGATACACAATCGTACCCTTGAAAATGTATTTGAAAAATGGTTTTGCCAAAGTTTTAATCGGGCTGGGTAAAGGGAAGAAACAATATGACAAGCGTGAGGACCTGAAGAAGAAGGAAGCTAAACGTGATATTGAACGTGCTTTCCGCGACAGACAGAAGATGTAGAACTGCCAAGACCTTACAATTGATTTTTTGAATGAATCTGTTATAATTAATTTTGTACCGATGACAACTGAATATCAGCACAACTTGCTGACTATTCTTTTCTCGTACGCTCCATTTTAATCATGGGGACGTTACGGATTCGACAGGGATAGTTCGAGCTTAAGTTGCGAGTCGAGGGGATCGGCCTCGTTAAAACGTCAACGCCTATAACTGGCAAACAAAACAACAACCTAGCTTTCGCTGCGTAACAACAGTCGATAGCTGTTCCTCCCTCCATGGCCCACGTGGTAGGGTAAGGGACTCACTCTAAGTGGGATACGCCGGAATCCACCGTCTGAGGATGAAGGAAGAGACCAATCAGACTAGCTGCTCTGCCGCCTGTCGATAGGCTAATGAGTTCGCGAAATGCGAATATATCGACTACACTCGTAGAAGCTTAAGTGCCGTTATGTCTGGACGTGGGTTCGACTCCCACCGTCTCCACCAATACATATATTGGTGGTTTTTTGTTTTTATGTGACTTAAACCATAAAATTGTAACAATGACATGCTTATGCTTTATAAACCATATTACAAACTTATGCTTTAATAATTTTGAGAATTAACTTCAACACCTGGGAATTAGACTTTTATAGGCTAATTCACAGGTGTTTTTTTGTTTGCATTAAAATATTTGGTATATAAGTAATAAAATATAATTATTAAGGGTACAATTTTTAAAAAATAAAAAGGTGAAATTTAGGATGGAGAATGAATTATTTAGTACAGAAGACATTCAATTATCAAATAGTTCTTTATATAACCTAAAACCGATGGAATTAGGAACTTTTCATTGTGAAAGTATGACGAGTTATATAACGCGTCTAGCTGAAGTTCATTGTATTAAGTTAGGTACACTAGTAAACAAGGTTATAGCTCCTACATTAAATAAGGATTTTATTCTGCAAAGCGCCAAGAGAGGAGGAAACCGTTTTTATGACGGTGCCAAGGCACTTAACGGAGTGAGCAAAAGTTCGAAGGATTTAGTTGAGGCCGTTGAAAAATTAACATTGAGAAATGATTTAATGAATTTAAACCTTACTAAATGGGAGGAGGTTTTAACATGTAGGGGGCTTATGAAAGAATCATTGTCATGGTGCCCCTCTTGCTTGAGAGAATTTAGAAATAAATATGGATATGAGTATTTTCCATTACTTTGGTTTATTAAACCGGTGAAGTACTGTTATGTGCATCAAACTAAACTTATAACCAAATGTGAAGATTGCAAAAAAGGTATACCAGTATTACATAGGAATTCTTTAAATGGTCGTTGCCCTTACTGTAATTCTAATCTTATAAATAAAGTAGAGGATAAGGATGATAATGAACTTGAAAAACAGTTATTTATAGCTAAAAGTATTGGAGAAATAATTTCTATCAGCTATACCTTAACGAAGAGTGTAAGTAGAAATCATATAAGTTCTAGACTTAACCAAATAATCACAAATTATTTCGATCGAAATAGAATCAAATTAAGGGAACAACTCGGAGTTCCTAATGTTACCTTCTTTAACTGGACAAGAGGAGATTCAATTCCTCCTTTAGATAAGCTCTTAGATATATGTTATCTATTAGGTTTTTCTTTAAAGGATTTTTTATTTGATACAGAGAAAATCCCTTGTATAAAAAAAGAGGTCTTACATAATCATATTCCTTTAGAAGGAAGAAGAAAGTTAGATTATAAAAAAATCGAAAAGTCATTGCTGAACTATCTCAAGTCTAATGAACCAATTTCAATGGCGGGAGTCGCTAAAGAAGTAGGAGTAAATAAACGTCTACTCTACGAGAACTTGCCTAATTTGAGTAAGGCATTATCGGATAAATATAAAGATCATATCAGTTCTATGAGTTATAAAAGAAAAAAAGGAGTAACGGAATTAATTGAGATTGGTGTCACTCAGTTGATTAATACTGGAGAATTACCTACTCAGAAGAGAATTGAAAACCAACTTTCTCTTAATTGTTTATTAAGAGAAAGTTTTGCAAAAGAACATCTTGTTAATATTGTTGAAAATTTAGAATAATGTAAAAATAGGTTATAGTAAGAAGAAGGGGGGGATTTCATGTTAAATGAGATAGAATTCCTAAGTTGGTGTGAAAAAAACAATATCTCCAATATTAATAGGGACTATATAAATAATAGTATTCGTTTTCAACAACCAGTAAGATCTGTTGGAACTGGTAATAGGAGTTTATCTGGAAAGTACCCCAGTAAAAAAATGGGTAAGACAATCCAGTGGGAAAGCGGAAAGGTTGAGGGACCAGCAATACTAATTATGGAGCATGATGAAAAAGTCTTAGAATTCTATGATCAACCAAACAAAATAAACCTGAGGTATACGAAAGACGGGAGAACAAGGGGCACGCTTTATACGCCAGACTTTTTTGTGATTAGAACAAACAGTGCTGGTTGGGAAGAGTGGAAAGACGAAAAAGAGTTAGAGGAAATAGCGAAAAAACAACCTTGGAAGTATGTTAAAGACTCTGAAGGTAGCTGGAGATGCCCGCCAGGTGAAGACTTTGCAAAGCAGTATAATTTTTATTTTAGAGTTTGTACGAATAACCAAGTAAATTGGAATATGCACAGAAATTTTGTCTTTTTAGACGATTACCTGCGAAAACAAAATAAATTAATTGTAAGTGAAGAAAACTTAGAAAAAATTAAACAATGTATTTTTCGAGAGGTAGGTATAAATCTTAGAAAATTAATTAGTCTGGCTAAATCAAAAGGTTTTTCTGTTGATGATATTTATATATCCATACTAAAGGACTTTATTTATGTAGATTTAACAAATAGCGTACTAGCTGAGCCTGAAACAGTAAGTTTATTTTTACACAAGGAACATTCTGACATGTATACAAACTTAATTCATTGTGAAAAGGAATATACAACTGGTTTTTCGAAGAATGTAGTAGATGTAGGAAAAGAAATTCTCTGGGATGGTCAGATTTGGAAAATAATTAATGTAGGAAATACAAGCATTTCTCTTTCTTCCAATGGCAAATATAACGAGGTTTCAAAGGAACTTTTTCATCGCTTAGTTAGTGATGGAAAAATTGTTATTGAAGGGGTAATACCAAGCGGCGAAGATGATGCTTTAATGGATATTGTAAATGGCAGTAGTGATGAAGATTATAAAATAGCGAACTACAGATACAATTTTGTTAAAGCTTACTTAAAAGATGGGAAAAAAAATTTAGAATCGCTAGAGGAACCCAAATTACGAACCATACGTGATTGGGTTAAGAACTTTAAAAAGGCAGAAAGCTTATTTGGAAACGGATATGTCGGTTTACTTCCTAATAATAAGAATAAAGGAAATAGAGCAACCAGACTTAATCAACAAGTAAAAGAATTAATGGATCAATTTATTAGAGAAAATTATGAAACAATTGTTCAAAAGAATAAGGCTTCAGTATATGGATCATTTAGGAATGAATGTGAAGAAAGGGGTTATAGTACACCAAGTTATATGACATTTTGTAAAAATGTCAACAATCGTCCAAGAGAAGAGCAAGTTACAAAGCGTAAAGGAAAGAGAGCTGGATATCAGGTAAAGGATTTTTATTGGGAGATTGAGAGAACAACACCCAGACATGGAGATTTCCCCTTTAATATATGTCATTTGGATCATACTGAACTAGACATTGAACTGATTTGTTCTGAGACGGGTAAAAATTTAGGCAGACCATATTTATCACTTTTAATAGATGCCTTTTCTAGAAGGGTTTTAGCGTCTTACCTCTCTTTTGAACCTCCGAGCTATAGATCATGCTTGATGGTTTTCCGTGAGTGTGTAAAGCGGTATAACCGGCTACCTCAGAAGTTAGTCGTAGATAATGGGAAGGAATTTCATAGCACATATTTTGAAACTTTACTTGCAATGTATGAATGTGAATCTAAAAGGCGTCCTGCAGCGCAACCGAGATACGGTTCGGTTTTAGAACGACTATTTGGTACAACTAACACCAGCTTTATTCACAATTTAACAGGAAATACAAAAATTATGAAAAATGTGAGGGAGGTTACTAAAACTGTAAACCCAAAATCTCACGCAAGATGGAACTTAAAGAATTTAACAATTGCTTTAGAGAGTTTTTTCTTTGAACTATACGATACCATTGAACATCCTGCTTTAGGTAAAACACCTAGAAATGCTTATGATGATGGTCTGTTTTTAATGGGAGAAAGACAGCATCATTTCATTCCTTTTGATAGGATTTTTGAGATATTAACTTTACCAACTACTAGGTCAGGGGAATCAAAAATACAGCCGAGTATGGGTATTAAAGTGAATTATATATATTACTGGAATGATGACTTTAAAAACCCTCAATTAGAAAATACAAAAGTTAAAGTGAGGTATGATCCATTTAATGTGGGTATTGCTTATGCCTATATCAATAAGATGTGGGTAAAGTGTATATCAGAACATTATCCTCTTTTTAAGAATTTAACTGAAAAAGAATTGAAATTTATTACTGCTGAATTTAAAAAAACAAAGCAATTGCATGCCCAAAACTTTTCAATTACTGCACAAAGAATAGCAAAATTTATTGATGATTTAGAGGGAAATGAACAATTCCTTTTGTTGAAAGCAAAGTCAGAAGAAATAAAAAATGTGATTAATTTAGGAGATAATATACCCTTAGAAAAAACTGATTTATCAAAGAACAAACTGAATAGCAGTAATAGTGAGGGGATAGTAAAACAAAATAAAGTACGTATTGAAAAGTCATTAGATATCTATGGGGAATTTTAAGATGGATAGAAGTGAACTATTTCCTCTTAATATAGATACTGCAACCATTAAAGAAAGAGAAGACTTTTTTCTGGAACGAAATATAAACCATCCAATTCTTAATAAAACATATTTAGAATTAATGGAAAAAATAAAAAGATCTCCAGGTGGAAGAGTATATCTTATCTTTGGACCTACCGGCGTAGGAAAATCAACATTATGTCAAAGAGTTAAGACTCAGATTTTAAAAGATTACTTAAAGGAGATGCCACAAACTAGTGGACTGTTGCCAGTTGCATCAATTGAACTCCCCTCACCGGATAATGGTAAATTTAATTGGAAAGATTTTTACCAACGAATGTTACAAGTACTTCATGAGCCGTTAATTAAGGATAAAGTTGACCTTGATAATTCTGTAAAAAGGAAGAAGGTTTCTGATTATCTAACATATACCTCTCCTGAATTAAGGAAATCTTTGGAGAATGCTATTATTTATAGAGAAACAAGAGTGATTTTGCTAGATGAAGCCCAACATTTACTGAAAATGTCCAGTGGTAGGCGTCTACAGGATCAAATGGATGCTATAAAGTCATTAGCTAACCTGACAGGTTCAGTGTTCGTTATGTTTGGAACATACGAGCTTATGAACTTTTTGGATTTGAATGGACAACTAAGTAGAAGATCCGATGAAATTCATTTTCGACGTTACAATGCAAGACTGGAATCAGATCTTAGAGAATTTAAAAGTGTCCTTAATACCTTTCAATTGCATATGCCGTTTAATGAACCATCAATTCTTTTACCATACTGGGAACTTATGTATGAAAGATCTGTTGGTTGTATTGGAATCCTTAAGGAGTGGCTGGATGTTTGTCTTAAGGATGCTTTGCACAGTGGTCTTCCTAACATTAATTATGACTTAATTGTAAAACACGCTCCTTCACCAACAAAATCTTTAAAGATTGCTGAAGAAGCTATAGAAGGGGAGCGAAAGTTAAGTAATCACGGCAAGACGCTGTCGAATCTTCAAAAATTATTAGGTGTAGGGGATTTAGAATCTATAGAAGAAAAGGAAGAGAGTATTAGCTCTCCTAAAGAGAAGCGGAAGAACGTTGGAAGAAGAAAACCCAACAGAGATCAGGTCGGAATTACTGAAAATGGTGCTTAAAAGAATACAGATTAGGGAGGGAATATGTTCCACGATTTCGAAATCTATGATTTTAATATGAAAGAGGATGTTGAGGTAACTCCCCTTAAATTATATAATCTTAAACCTATTTCCAAGGGCAGTGGCAAAGAGATGGAAAGTCTGAGTAGTTACCTCCAACGAATAGCAGTTTCTCACTGTTTGCCTTTAAGCAAATTGTTATCCAATTTATTTCACCTCCAAATTAAAGATGATTTTTCTAACGGAAAAGTCTATAGTTCCCATAGAATTAACGGTAATGGAGATTTAACCAAAATAACAGTTAAACTTCTAAGTGAATATACAGGAAGGAATGATTTAAAAAAACTTACTTTAATAAGTACTGAAAACTTACTCTCAGGACATAAACTTTTTAGGCAGCAGAAAGCCTGGTGCCCTGTTTGTCTCCAAGAAATGGTTACAAGTACCTTGCCAATTTATGAAAAGCTAATATGGGTGATTAATCATTATGATTATTGTGTTCAACATTCGGTGAAATTGCATGATAAATGCAATAAATGTATGAGATACCAAAAAATTTTGCCTTTTAAAGGTAAGCCTGGTCATTGTTCTAACTGGAATAGCTGGCTAGGGGAAATGCAAAATAATTACTCAGGAATTTTTCAAGAAGAAATTTTCCATAAATCTATACAAATTGAGAAATTACTGGATTGGGTTATTGAAAGGGGTAATTTAAATCAATATTCATTCGCATCTTCTATTAGAACTATCATCCAAGAAGTAGAGAAGAATTTATGGAAAAGAAAGGCGGATTTTTATAATAAAGAACTTAAAATTTCTCACAGTGAGATGTTAAGATATGCAGAAGGAAGCACACCGACTTTAGGAAATATCCTTAAAATTAGTTCGGTATTTAAATTGGACGTTATTGACTTGCTCCAAAATAATCAAATTAACGAATTCCCCTTAAATTTTAAAATTGAGCGTTTACCTACCCAAGAAGATTCCGAAATGAAGCATTATTTAGAAGAAGTCTTAATAGTTGGAGAAATAATTTCCCTCTCAATATTATCAAGAATAATGAGATTGGAGGAAGCGACGTTGTGTAGAAGATTCCCTGAGTTAACTCGGAAAATAGTGAAAAAAAATAGGGAGATTGCAGCAAGTAAATTTAAATTTTCATTTCAATGTAATGATAGAGATAGTACAAATATAACAATATGGCTTGAGAAGGCTTTAAACTCTAGACAAATAACACCCTTAGAAGAAATTGCTCAACAGGTTAATATTCCACTAGAAACATTACGCAAGAAGTACAGGATAATTATAAATCGAATAAGTGAAAAGAATAAGATTATTAGGAGAGAAAATTATAATCGAGATAAAAGGATCATAGCGGATTTATGGGAATACTTGGATGGTGATATTTATGTTGAACCGGAAGTTATTGCTAATGAATACGGTCCAATTTTGAGGAGTGTGAAATATAGCTATCTTTGGAGAAAAGTCCAAGAAAAAGTTAAAAAATCAATTGAACCAAAAGATGATGTAGAAGAAGCAGATATAGATTCATTCCAAATTGCACTGTTAGAGATAGTTGAATTAAATAATGATAATCCTCCATCAGTTAATTCCGTTTGTAAGGCCTTAGGAAAATCGCGCTCCTTCTTAATGAGACATTACCCTATTTTAATAGATATAATTTATAAAAAAAACAAAGAGGCTATTGAAAGAAACCGCATTTTAACAAAATTAACCCGACAAGAACAATTGAGAGAAACAATTATGAAAATATACTCTCAGGGTATATATCCATCCATTTCTAAGATTCAGAAGGAGTTTAATTTAAACCCTTATGACAAAGTGTTGATGAATGTTTGGAGAGAAACTTTAAAGGAACTAGGTATTACCATACAAATTAGCAGATAGAAAAAACTCCCTCATTTTTGTCTTATTATTTGCTCAGTTTTTAAATAAAATTATTATTTGTTGTTTGATACTATTAGTATACAAATTGTGGAATTAATAGTATTTTAATAGTAAAGCAATAAAAGTATCAAATGAACAAATTTAACAATATTTAAATAAAATAAGGCTGTGAGTAAACATGTTTTTTGAAGAGTATAAAGAGTTCTTGATTCAGACTTCGAATGAAGTGTATCCAAAATATATTCAAAGTCATTTGTTAAAAGGTTTAGAAAAACAGGATATTGTTAATGATGATGGTAATTTATCATTGTTTGGTGAGAGTATTGATTTATCTGAGTTGCCAGAAGAAGAAAAGCTTGTTGCGAGTATAGAGCAAAGATCAGAAGTGATTAAGTTCATTGAAGAATGGGAGTTTAACAAACATTACAAATATTCCGTTATCTTCAATTGTGAAAATTTTAATAGGGAAAAAGTTGATAATGCAATCCTTAATAGTGAGATTCTAGATTTTACTTCAACTGATGACTCATTCGATGAACTTGTATCGACTAAGAGAAACAGATTTGGAGAGATGGAGTTTGCTGAAGAAGGCAAACCCACTAAATATGAAACAGAGGAATTCCTCTTTTTGAAATTTAATATTAAATATCAGTTTAACTTTCAAGAAGGGCGCATAACAAAGTTAAAGTACCCTATTTTAGTGGTATTCTTTAAAGAGCTAAATATATTTGAAATAAGATTCGATAAAATTAAAAATTCGTATAAGGATAAAGACACCCTTTATGTTGACAACATTAGCATGATACATGGATGGCTTAAATCTAAATTAGGAATAAATATCTCGAACGTTAATCTTGAACCAAAAATTGAATCTATTTGCAAGGATAAAAATAACCATGTGGTAGTACACTCTCAATGTATGAGTTTGAGAAGCGGTGGTAAAGCCACATTAGAAGTAGGAGGACATATAGAAAATTTACTTCCTATTTTGGGTGAATTGAAAGAACTAATGAAAAGAAATAAAATTTTATTTGATGAAAGCACTGAAATAAAGGATTTGCTAGAAGATTTTATTTCTGATACAGAAGAAACTGCAAATTTACCATGGATAGCCCTACGTTGGACAAATAAAGTCAAAGCAAAAGAAATAATAGTTAAATTCCAACACCGTTATATGGGCGCAGATTATAGTTTGCTTCAATATTTTGGAAGTCAAACACAGGTGGAGAGAATGAATTATGTTACCAATTATCTTATTAAAAGTTGAGAAGACACTTGAAGAAAAGGCAATTTTGTCTAAAGAACAGCTTATTGTATTTCTGTCGCTATTAAAGCGCTATAAAAAGAATGAGTGGTTGTATCCTGGCGTTCTAATTAGAAAATTGGATATTACTTCTGCTCAAGCTTATAAAGTACTTGAAATTATGAAAGAAATGGACGTTCTTGAGGTTAATTATGAACTATATTGCCATAATTGTAATACATTTGAAGGGCCGATATATGAAACGTTTTCTTTAATGCCTAATGAAGTCGAGTGTGAGTCATGTGATACAGAACTAAAGCCGTTAATTAACTCTATTGTTATTTACAAGGTGATTTTTGATGGTGAATAGTGGGGAACTCACTGCTAAGGATTACTATTTACAATTTATTAATGAAAAAGATAAAGTATTTAAGGAAATAACAAGATTTAAACAATCAGAGAAGGAATATTACAGTGATTTATTAGAACATTTAAAAGATGTAAATAAAAAAAGAACAAAATTTTCTAATGCCGAAAAAGGAAAGGCGCTGGAGGATTTAGTAAGTTTTATTTTGGAGAAATCTTCTGTTTTCGAGATCAAAGAAAATATTCATACATCTAGCAATGAAGTAGACCAATTGGTAATGCTTAATAGTACAGGGAGAGAGTTTCAAAACGCCGGTTATCTTGACATTCGTGGAGAACACCTTTTAAGTGAATGTAAAAATTATGGTGGTAAAGTAGGGGTAACTTGGGTTGGGAAATTTTATTCATTAGTTAGTGTATTAAGTTGTAGATTAGGGATTCTTTTTTCATACAAAGGCTTGTCAGGAAGTGGATGGAATAATGCTGTAGGTCTTACCAAAAAGCTATTCTTTACTAGAGAAAAGATTGAAGATCGAATTTTTATTATTGAATTTAACATAGACGACTATGAGGCAATAGCTAATGGAGAAAGTTTTTTAGGAATATTAGAGGCCAAAATAAATGCGCTAAAAACTGATACTAAATTTTCACACTATTTAACGGAGCATCCTGCAACGAAAAAAGCTAAAGCAAAAGGATTATCCTCAAGTATCTAAGAGACGATTCTATATCGTCTTTTTATTTTTGAAAATGGAATCTAAACCATAATGACGTCCAGAGTATATTAATAAATCATAATGTTGTCACGAGTAGAATATATACTAATTTTTAAAAAATTGAGCTTTATCTAATGACACTTTTTAGGTGTCATTTTTTGGTTAATTGCTCCAAAAATCAGTTACTCCAATGGTTTGCAATGTTATGCTTTATAATTGGAAACTTTATGGTTTAAGTCACATTTTATGTAACAAGAAGCATAACAAGGTTTTTGGAGATATTTGTAGAATAATTGTCTGTAATGAAAGGAAAATTAAGTTTCCTTAGTTAAGAAAAGGGCAGAAAGGACAATAATTTGAATGGATAAATGGGATTGTTTAAAGCAACAAATAAAAGAAAAGTACAAAAAGCATAATATAGATAGACCTTTTGTTCTTGCAATAGATGGTTAAGTGGTGCTGGGAAAACGACACTAGTACATCAACTAAAAAATGTCCTAGATAATGTAGTAATTATCCATATAGACGACCATATTGTTGAGAAAGCTAAGAGATATAATACAGGGCACGATGAATGGTTTGAATACTATCAGTTACAATGGGATACTAATTATCTAAAAGAACACTTATACGACAAATTGTATCAAAATGAAAAGTATTTATCTTTGCCATTTTACAACAAGGAAAAAGATACATTTACACAGAGAACGATAAAGATACCACCTAAAAGTATTGTAATCATTGAAGGTATTTTTCTTTTGAGGGAAGAATGGAAAACATTTTATGATTACGTAGTATTCTTAGATTGCCCTAGAGAGATAAGATACGAGCGTGTACTTCATCGTGATACATACATAGGGGATTTGGAAGAGCGATTAAAGAAATACCAAAATAGATATTGGGTAGCAGAAGATTATTATTTAAAAAAGCAAAAGCCTTTAGAATTTGCTCATTGCGTTCAACAACTAGCGGAGGCTGATTAATAATTATTCGCTACTCTAAAAAATAAGCATATTCGAGTTTCATTTCGAATATGCTTATTAAGTTTGAAGAAAATCAACAATCAAGTTTAACAGAGCCATCTTAATAAGGGTATCACCACATCTCCATCTAGCTAAGAAACTCATTGTTCCCCAAAACAAAAAATTCAGCTGAATTCTCATAAATAACTATAAAATAATAAATTTTTCGTTTTGGGGATACTTCAAAACTTTAGCTTGATGGGCATGGGGTAGTACCAACAAAACGTGGAAAACATACGTTATCAAGACCTAAATTGTAAAAAGTCATAAAAAATAAAGGATGATACATATTAGTCATGTATAATATGTATCATCCTTTTACTTCTTGTTCATCAAACGCGCCCGATTACGGAATAAGAATAACATATTTCTTTGTCTGCCTATTTTACATAATCAGATACTATAAGAACACTAAATTATTTTGTTTCTATACATTACCTTATTTACATTATGCCTTACGGTATTATGACCGGCTTTAGCACCTTTACCAATAGCTATAAGCATAACATCTAAATACCTTTCAGAAATATTTAAAATTGCTTTTAATTTCTTAGAATCATAGCCTGACATAGTAATTGTTTCAAAACCTGCTTCATTTGCTAACAAAATTAATGACATTGACGCAAGACTTACATCTCTAATTAATTCTAGCTTTAGATCTTCATTTGATTTATTTTCATAATAATTTATTGCAGCATTCGCTAGATAATCTCTTAGCGATCCATCAAAAAAACCTGCTTGAAAGCCTTCTTCATGAATTTTAATAATATTATCTTTGTCAAACGCTTGATAATCACCCAACATAACAATTAAAGTTGAAGCTTCTACCACTTGTTGTTGATTAAAAGCTATAGGTAGCAATAAATTTCTTAAGTCTGGATCATCAATAATTAAGTATCGAGTTGCTTGAATATTATTTCCGTTAGGTGACTTACTTGCACTTTCAATTAATGAGGTTAGAATTTCTGAACTTATTTTATAACTTGAATCATAATGTCTAACTGAACGTCTTTTTTCCAAAATATTTTTTACAGTCATTATTTCAACTCCGAAATTTTTATTTATTGCTCCTTTAATTATAGTAAGCAATAATAAATAAGAAAATAACGCACAAAAATGTGGTATAGCCACTTTTAAGTGCCTATTCAGGAGGAACAGCACATGGTTAACTATAATACTGGAATTAACATTTTTATGAACATTGCAGGAGGAAAATGGAAATGTTTAATACTCTTTTTCTTGAGTCAAAAATCAGTAAGGACAAAAGAGTTTTACGAATTAATACCTGGAATTACACAAAAAGTCTTAACAGATCAATTGAAACAGTTAGAGGGAGATGGACTTGTACGAAGAGAAATATTTAAAGAAGTACCACCAAAAGTAGAATACAGCTTAACTGATCTAGGAAGATCATTTGTACCAGTATTAAACACAATGTGTGAATGGGGTAATAAGTATGCAATTATAAAAGGTATAGATAAAGATCAACAAATTTATTGTGATCATAATTAAACCTAAATTTCACCTAATGGTTCCCTCTTATAATTTCAAAGACAATTATTAAAAATAACTTATTCAACAGGTAAACAAATCGAAAACTATATGAAGTTACTAAAAATGCCAAACCCATATGGCTCAATGGTTTGGCATTTGTTCGTTTTTTAATGTTTATGCATGATTCTATACATTGTTGATAAATCAACGTTTTCGGCTTCTGAAGAAACCTGGTGATTGCATAAAAAATGGATTTTTATTTAACCTCATATTCAATATAATGGCCCTTTAGTTGAATAAAGGAGGGAACGATGTTCCCTTAGATTTTTTTATAAACCTCTGCATAAGCAAATTTTAACTGCTCACGTAGTTTTTTATTTTCTTCATCCAATTTCTTAATTTTACGTTTTAAAGATACTATAATTGCATCTTTATTATTCTCATCCATCTCACGTTTTACCTGCTTTGGAGTTGAAACTTGGGCTTGCTGCTCTCGTAACGATTCAATTCGTCCTCGTATTTCTGGATTGTTATATAAAGTAGCTTTGCTAATTCCTGCTTCTTCTGCAACACTATTAAAGTTAATGTTATCATTGGCTCGGATGAGCCTTTGAATCGCATCATCAACTGTTTTACGAGTCTTTACTTTTCTTGCTTCATGTACTTGTTTCAAATGCTCTATACGGTCATATTTAGCCATTTAAATCACCTTACTTTCGTTTTGCACGTTCTAATCGACCAAAAATTATGTTTCCTTGCTTTATTGTGTTTAGGATGTCTTCATATCGCTTTAAATTAGTACGGTTCTTTTCTGCAGTGTCATGACGTCCTCGCTCATCCAGTACTTTTATCATCTTTGCTGTTGTTTTCATATGCAGTTCATATTTTTGTACATCTAACTCCGAGAAGCCGACCGCAAGGTCCTTACATGGGCTACCACTGTTACATGTCAAACATGGTGGTTCTTCCGAATGCGGGCAATTGCCATTAACTCGTGCATAACATGTACCATATGGGTTATCAACTGCATTCAGTTTATGATCCTTCCACAGCGCCTCTAAAATATCATTTGGGATGTCCTCATTTGGCTGTATCTGTTGAACCTCACCGTTTAGGTCAAAGCTAAAGACCCCTTGCTTTATGACAGATTCAAATGCTTTTCGCTTTGTATCATCTAATAGCCGCGCATAACACATAGTCATTCCTGGAGAGGCATGAGCTAATAGCTCTTGAACTGTTAGAATATCAGCCCCACCGTTTAACATCTTGACGGCATAAGTATGACGGAACTGATGAGGCCTAAATCGAAATAAATTCCCATTCTCGTCTTTAATATCCTGTTCTCTTGCGAAAAAATTAAGCTGTTCGCGAACCCAGTCTTGACTGTAAGGCCGTCCTCTTCGAGGACCACTATAACGTACAAAGATATACCGGTTAGGATTATTTTCCTCGTTACTATTCTTTTTAGATTTTTCAATAAGAGCTACTAAGACATTTAAGGCCAACTCATCATCAATAGGTATAGAGTGACCCTTTACATAGGTTTTCTTTATATCTGTAACAATATGATATTTGTCATTTAGTTTTACTAAACAGTCCTGTGTCAAAGTAAGTGTATCGGAGATACGGAGACCTGTTTTAAATGCAATCCATATGAATGGTTGAACTTCAGGGTGAAGGTATTCAATCTTCTGAAACAATTGCTCCAATACATAATCTGGAATATAGTCAACATGATCATAACTCTTTTTCCTGCGTTTCGGAATGTCTTCAGAAAAAATTAGTGTTCTCGCACTCTTCGTAGGTGCAATGCTATATTCATAGGTTTGAAGATCTTCTAGGAAATTTCGGATGATGACTAGGGTTGTTCCTACATAGTGTTCAGGGTGCGAATTCCTTTGTTTTAACTTAGTTTTCGCATGGTGGTGGATTTGCTCTATGTATTTCAACAGATGTTCTCTCGTCAATCCATTTAAATCATTCCATTCAGGTTCCATTGTACATATAAAATCGACGAACCTGGGAAGGAAGTTCATATAGGTTTTTGCTGTTGCCCAAGAGAAACCTCGACTTCCTAATATGCGCTGCTTAAAATATATTTTCACTTCATCACGAATATAGGTATTCTCTATTTTTGAGAAGTTGATGCAATGATTAGACCTGGACTGATTAAATTCGATGCCATACATTCGATTTAATACTCGTACATCCCATTTTTCCTTCTCCCATTCATCGCGGAGATCAGCCAACTGACATATGAAGGAGTATATGATTCTTAAGAAATTAGCTTCAGCTGTATATACTGTGGACTCCCCATATAGACTTTTATTTACCTTTTTTGTCGTTTTAATGTTATTCTCGTTTAACCACCATATCCATCTTTTTGTGCTTTCTCTATGTCTAAATCTAAGAGTGAACTCACATTTGGATAGATCTCATTTAAAAATTGTGCCAACTTTTTTAATAAAGTTCTTTGACCACCAAATATACTTGTTAATGCCCATTCCTCACTGAATAATTTTTTAAAAAATATATATTTCAGCTCTAAATTTACGGAAGAATTATGAACTAAAAACCGTAAACTTTTACTTCTAAAGTTCTTTCCTCTGTATCTTTCGAAATTACCCATCCCTGTTATAAAATCTAAATTCCAAACATCATTTACTAAAAAATAAGAATTAGAGACAGTGTTGTCTTGGTTTATCTTTCTTTCTGTAATAGTAGTGAACTCGTTTTGAATCTTCTGATGGAACTTTTGCTGTTCCGCAATAGATTTAACGTTTTTATAAATCATTCTTTACTCCTTGCTACATTCTGTATTGATTTGAAAAGCTGGCTGTGCCTTTTCCCAATTCTTACGAATTTCTTCGCTAGAAGGATGTACATACATATCCATTGTGGTTTGAATATTGGCATGGCCTAAACGTTCCTGTACCTGTTTAATATCTTTTGTTTCACGATAGAATAGAGTAGCGTGTGTATGGCGAAACAGGTGTGGATGCACATGTATCCCTGTTTTCTCCCGTAAACGCCTGAAGAGTGCACGAACATCCCAATCTGTCATTGGCAGCCCTTTATTTTGACCATGTAATTTCACAAACAGAAAGTTTGTATCAACCTCCATTTCATCAATGACCTCGTAGAGGTAATCATCATACAAGTCCATGAGTTCTTGTGATACATAAATTTCTCTTTCTCCTGTCTTTAACTTGGCTCATTTGACAATTCGCCACGGTCCCGTAATCGTAGGCGGTGTCCGCACTTATGGTCAAAGATGAAGTCTTCCAGAAAGAGCGCTAACGCCTCACCAATTCGCAGTCCAGTCTCAAAGAGAAGAGAGATAAGAAATCGGTCACGCACATTATTTATCGCTGCATACAAGACTTCTACTTCTTCTTTCTCCAGGACTTTCACCTTACGGCGAGGCACTTTCAATTTAAGGATGTTTTTACTTATAGGCTTACCTGCACTCACGTGATGAAGGAAGCTCTTGTACCGTCTACGTCCTCCAGTAAATACTTCTTTTATAATCCTGTCACGAACATCTTCTTCTAGTTCTCCATTTCGATACAGGTAATCATAAAAAGCAGTAACTACTGTAACCGTAAGGTTTATTGTTCTCTCTGTCTTCTTTGCCCTTATCTCTTTAAAGGGAGTAACTTTGTGGTGGCTATATGGATTCCGCAACCATCCGATAAACTCTGCTAGGTCCTGTAAGATGATCTCCATATAATCTTTGTCAATTTCCCCTAAGTAATCAAAATACTGTTTCAAGGCATAACAGTACGTCTTTTGAGTATTGCTACTCTTTCCAGTATTATCTAAATATTTGAGATATTTTGCCACTGGCATCACAGGAATACCATCCGAGTCGAGTAATAAATATCTCCTTTTGTTTTCATCCAACTTCACTTCTTGAACCTTCATTCTTCCTCCTCCAATAGCTTAAACATATGATTATATTAAACTTATTAAATAAGATTTATAAGCTCTTGTTTATCTTTCTGATATATTGAAAAAGAGAGGATATTCGCTCATATATTGAACGAACTATCCTCTCTTTATGATAGTCTAATTAACATACGCTAAGACATTAACTGGAAAATTCATGCCTCAAAAGTCTTAATCTAAGAATAGATTGAGACTTTGTTTTTGTTATGAGTTATGAACACTAATTAGGAAGCGAATTAGCTATAACAAAGCATAAACATAATCATCTCAAAAACGTTCATTTTTGAGATGTACCTTCTCTTCTGCTTCACACTAATTTATTCTCAATCACTTTGCACACCGAACATGTTTTAAGTACATAAAATACCTATATAATTCTTATGTAATGAGGTGAAGAAAATTATGACTTTAAATATGGATTACACATCACCATCAACTCAATACACATTTGACGTAAATAACAGTCCCTTGTTTAAAAAGGATAACAACAACCTTATTAACATATTAGGTGTGAACCAGTTAAATACATTGGAAAATGTATCTCTGTTAGACATTTTCCTAAGTGCCAATAATGTAGCAGAACCTCAATATCACCCAAATGCTGCCGAGTTGAACTATTGTATTTCCGGGGCGATAACTGTTTCGATGCTGAACCCATTTACAAAACAAATTCTCAATTACGCTATTACCCCCGGTCAAGTGGTAAACATTCCACAAGGTTGGTGGCATTATCAAATGGCTACTGCTGATAACACTCACTTTTTAGCAATTTTTGATGCACCAACTCCAGAGGTGGTTTTTGGTTCAGACATTTTAAAATATACTCCTACAAATATTATGGCACATACCTACTGTCTTGATGAAAATAAATGGAAAGATGCAATTGGACCGGTTAAACCATCAACAGTTATAGGTCCTTACACAAACTGCAATAGTAAAAATGAAAATTTCTCTCAGCGGTATTTAATTCAACAGTATCAACAACAACAATATAATCAACAATATCCCTACATGCCTCAGTATCAGCAATATTGGGGCTTTAGATAAATTAAATAAATAAATAAATAAATCTATCGGCATGGCTAAAACCATGCCTTTTCTGTGTACCTGTTTCGCTCAAAAGCAACATGAAGGAGTTATCTCGCTTTTTCAACTAAACTGCCCGTTAGTTAAGTATCTTCCTGTTTATTCTGGAGTAGCTGCTTCTTCAATTCTTGAATCTGACCGTTTTGAATCTCAATTCTTTTCTTTAACCATTCATTTTCTTGCGCCAGCTCCTCAACCTTTTTTTCCACTCCTTGATTGATGACTTCTAGTTGGGATGCCGTTGTATTTTTCCTTTTCTTTACGTAAACATCAAGTAACTCCAAAATATACAATAAAAGTTGATTTTGGAGTTATTTTTTGTTTTTTTCACTTTTTTTCGGCACTCTGCATCTAGATGGTAAATCTGTTGACCACGGCAAGACTTTATCAATTTCTTCTTTAATGTTTACATCGATATTGGGGAGTGTTTCAAACAAATAAAGAAGATAATGATAGGGACTTAAATTGTTCTCTTTTGCGGTTTCAACCACACTATACATGATGGCACTTCCTCTAGCACCTCGCGGTGTATTTGAGAACATCCAATTTTTTCTCCCGATTACAAACGGTTTTAAGAGCTATTCTACGAAGGTCACAAAAAAGACTACCGTTACGAGCTCTTTTATTATTAAGTTATTATACAAGGACACCTTTGTTAGAGGTAATGGGTGTATCATATAAAGATTCTAATGAATAAGCTAGTAATTTTGAATATCCTATGCTGCTAATAGGTATTTTTATTGCTGTTTTGTGAAATTCACGGTCAGCTTATGGGTTAATAATTAGCTCACGGCCAATTTATACTTCCAATTCTGTTGAATAATTAGATAATTATCTGCGAAAATAAGTGTTTTCTGGCCAACTTATGCTTCCAAATGCAGCCAACTTATAGGTAAAGTGACATTTTATATAACAGGAAGCGTAACTTTTCATAAAATGCAGGGTTATGCTTCCTTTTTTGTTGTGCAATAATATGCTTCCACAAAGTTAACGTTAACTCACTTATTGTGGTTTTATAAAAAAGATTGATAATTTATAATAAAGCAACACTTATTGGGATAGAGTCAGGAAAATGCGGATTTACAACGTTAAGAAAGTTTTAATGGTCTTTAAAGAATCTAGGGTGATCATTTTCTCTGAATTAATCCCGTAAATTAATATGATCCCATCCTAAAGTAGATATATGATGTAACAAGTCACCATTAAAATTACCTAATCCGAGATGAATTATATGGAATTGCAATATCTGAAAAATAACAAAGCATATCTGAGATTTCTCAGATATGCTTTCAAATACACTAAATAATAATGTTGACTATTTTAGTTATGTGATTCACTTTCGTATTTTTGAATTGCTACTTTTTCAGGCATAAAACATGCAAAAATAAATGCTACAAAAGATACGAATAACATAAATACATAGGCGTCACTTGAGCTGAAGATAGAAGATAATTTCGCTAGTTGTATAGCTGAAATGTCTCCATTTTCAATGGATAACTGAGAAGCATGCGAAGTTGCTTGAATTGTATACACTGTGATGATAACTGCTGTTCCTATAGCACCTGCTAATTGGCGAATGGTATTATTTACTGCTGAACCATGTGAACCCAATTCTCTGGGTAAAGCATTCAACCCTGCTGTATTTAAAGGCATCGAAATGAAACTTAATCCAATTCGTAAAATAATGGTACGAACCATTAAATACATATAGGTTGTAGATTCGGTCAAATCAATTGCACCCCACATCGAAATAATGATAAATACTAAACCTGTAATAAAGAGTGGTTTCGCCCCGTATTTATCATACATTTTACCTGTGATAGGTGATAAGAAGGCATTAATCACGGCTCCAGGTAATAGAAGTAGACCTGATTCAAATGCGGTAAAACCTCGTCCATTTTGCAAGTAAATTGGTAAAAGAATTAGATCGGCATACATAATCATCGTAATGAGTATGTTAATGACTGATGTAAGAGTGAAAATTTTATACTTAAATACGGATAAATTTAATAATGGATCGTTAGACTTTATTTGACGTAAACAGAATAGAGTTGTAACGATTATTCCGATGATGATTGTTGTAATAACAACTGGATGAGCCCATCCTTTGCTTCCTGCACTACTAAATCCAAATAAAATACAACCAAAGCCAATCGTTGATAAAATGACACTTACGATATCTAATTTTGCTTTTGTTGTGTCTGCAACATTCATTAAATATTTAAAAGCAAGAATAATGACGATTAATACGAGTGGAGCTAATCCAATAAATAGCCATCTCCATGATACATATTCAATGATAAAGCCAGATATTGTTGGAGCGATGGCTGGGGCAAAAATTATGGCAAAGCCGATAGTTCCCATAATACTTCCACGCTTTTCACTAGGGTATAAATATAAAATAACCGTCATCATTAGTGGCATAATAATTCCTGCCCCAATTGCTTGAATCATTCTTCCTGTTAACAGAATGCTAAAGTTCATGGCACAGGCACATAGCACAGTCCCCATGAACAAAAAGAACATCGAGCTAATAAACAGCTGCCTTGTTGTAAAACGTTTCATTAAAAACGCAGTAATCGGCACTAAAATACCGTTTACGAGCATAAAGCCTGTTGATAGCCATTGTACAGTTGCAGCCGTAACATGAAATACCTCCATAAAATTACTCATTGCTACATTTAATAGTGTTTGATTTAATGTTGATAAAAAACAGCCAGCAATCAGGACCATTAATAAGATTTTTTTATTTTTTTCCGCTATTTCCTTCTGCATTCATAAACTCCTTTATTCTAGACTTGAATTATCGACACCGTGTCGATAAAATCAATAGTAACAAAATATATATTCTTTAACCATGAACAGTTTTTTTAAAAATGTTCACTACTCGACATAAAACATATATGATGTTGAGAAAGTTAACGGAAAATCTATAAAGGGGGTTAAAAATGTCTACACCTAAAAAAGAAGATCCTCGTACAATTCGTTCAAGAGAAATGTTTAAAAATGCCGTCTTTTCTCTTTTATGTGAGGACCCCACCATTTCAAACTTAACGGTTCAGAAAGTCGCAGCCAAAGCAGAATTAAATCGGACAACATTTTACTTACATTATCAAGATATTCAAGATTTACTAACGCAAATCACCAACGAGATTTCAAATGAGCTTTCTAATAAAATTGTTGATTTAATACATGCAAAAGATTTATCAGAAAAACAAAAGCTAACACAATTTCTTGATTATTTATATATCCATCGAAATTATTTACTTATTATATTTAAAATGAATCAATTTGAGGAGCAATTGTTTTTATTTTTAAAGCAACTAGTAGAAACAAGAAGAAAGAATACCAAAAAGGATTTACCTGCTGACTATGTCGCGGTTGATATTAAAACAGCTTCATTGGTAGGCATCATCATGTGGTGGATAACGAAGGGGCTTCATTTTAGTTCAGATTATATTGCAAATCAAATTTATTTAATGTACAAAGTGCAATGATTTAATGGGAATTTCTTTTCTTGCTGAAAATATAGACAAATAAACTTTTGAACGACGGACTTGTTAGATAGGTCCGTTTTTTTTGTCGATATATCGAGTAGATAAATGAGGTGTTTTCGTAGAAATAACTCAATTTTCGTAGATATATCCCGAATTTCGTAGATAAACTACATGCAGAAAGAAAATAAGGCTGTCAAATAAAGGAATATCACTTGCTACTGTAGAATCCATTGTGAGAAACCAAGATTGGAGTGGAAAAATGATAGTAAAAGAACGGAAAGTCCCTCTTTCTATCCTTAAATTACGAGCCTTGGCGCACAGGCTTCCTCCGTACCATCCTAAAATTCCCTCAATAATGAATGAACTCAAAAAAAGAGAAGCGGGTTATAAAGGGGAAAGTGCCATTGATTTTCCTTTAAGCTTTCTTGAACCGAAAAACTATTTCATCTTCCACGATTTAAGGTTACTGGATCAATCCCGGTTTTTTCAAATGGATACCTTATTAGTATCCAAGAAATTCGCCCTTATTATAGAAGTGAAGAATATAGCTGGTTCCATCTACTTTGATCCACATTTCAATCAACTCATTCGAACGAAAGAGGGAAAAGAAACGGCATTTCCAGATCCTGTTATTCAAGTCAGCCGCCAGGAATCACAGTTGAAGAATTGGTTCTTGAAAAATGGATTTTCGGCTTCGCCCATCCTTTCTTTGGTTGTTATTAGTAATCCACAAACAATCATTCGTACGTCTTCTGAAAACCTAAAACTCCACTACAAAGTTATCCATCGCGACGTGCTTCCCTCTAATATTAATAGGATAGAACAATCTATTAAAAACCCAACATTTTGTGAAAAAGAACTGAAAAAATAATTCGGGTAATAAATAAGAATCATATCGAAGCGGATTTTACTGTCTTGGAACGTTATAATCTCAAACCGGGGGAACTTATTAAAGGAGTCATATGTGAGAATTGCAAGGAGAGCCCGTTATTAAGAAGGCATGGTACATGGTTTTGCGATCATTGCCAACTATCGAGTAAGGATGCTCATATCCATGCCTTACGAGATTATTTTTTCCTTTTCGGATCGACTATAACGAATCGTCAATTGAGGGAGTTTTTAAATGTTTCATCTACTGCTAGTGCAACGAGAATATTGCATTCATTGAATCTAAAAAGTAGGGGTGCGAATAAGGGGAGAGTATACAGCTTGTCTTTTGACGAGTAAAAAAAAAGAGGCCAACTCTTAAGAGTCAACCTGTTCCATTATGCTTGATTGATTATATCTTCTGCTAAAGATGTAAAGGTTTCTCCAACGTAAGATTCTTCATCAAAGACAGAGGCGTCGTTATTTTCTTTACGGTTTGAGAATGGAATGGTCGCGATTACTTCAGTTTCAAGTCGTTGTGCCAATATTTCCCCGCCGCCTTTTCCGAAAAGGTAATTCCTTGATCCGTCTTGTTCTTCAAAATATGCCATGTTTTCTATAACACCTAAGATTTCATGTTTAGTATGTTTGGCCATTGCACCTGCTCTTGAAGCAACAAAAGAGGCGACGTTATGCGGAGTGGTTACAACGATTTCCTTAGCTTGTGGAATCATGGCTGCTACATCGATGGCTACGTCTCCAGTTCCAGGAGGTAAATCAAGTAGTAAGTAATCTAATTCTCCCCAGTGTGTGTTCACAAGGAAGTTTTTTATCCATTTATTAAGCATAGGTCCTCGCCACATAACAGGATTATCATCTGCTGCAAAAAATCCCATGGACATGACCTTCACACCATGACTGACAACGGGTATGACGGTTTGGTCAATCATCGTTGGCTTTTGGCTAATTGCCATCATTGCTGGGACACTGAAGCCATATATATCAGCATCTAAAATGCCCACACGTTTGCCCATGCGTGCTAAAGAGACTGCGAGATTAATCGTAACAGTAGATTTTCCAACTCCACCTTTACCGCTTGTCACGGCAATGAAGGTCACACCTGAATCAGGGCGAAGCATATTAGGCATACCCGTTTCAGTGGTTGCATTGCTTTTTAATAATTTTGTCAAGGCTTCTCGTTCTTCTTTGGTCATCGCTCCAAATTGTAAAGAAACAGTGGAAGCGCCGATGGCTTTCAGTGAGTTTTCTATATCTTCCTGAATTTTCGCTTTTAAAGGGCAGCCTTGAATAGTTAACACCACTTTTAACTGGATATGGGTACCTTCGATTTTGATATTTCTAACCATATTCAACTCTACAATACTTTTATGCAATTCAGGATCTTCGACATGTTTCAAAGCATCCATGACTTTTTCATGTGTTAGCATTTCATCCATCCTTTTGTTTTCAATATCGTCGTGCATGATAGAAAAAAGACTCAAAAGAAGCATGAACTTCTTTTAAGTCTTATGTCTATTTGTTGAGAGAAAGCTGACTTTTGGGGATAGTGACTTACAAAAAAGATTCAAATCTATTCTTTTAATTCTTTACCCATTCCTTTTAGGAAGTGGATGCCAAAACCGATTGCTCGATTAATGTCTGGGTCATTTAATGTTTTCATTAAATTCATCACGCCAATTTTCTTATCGGTCTGAAGGAATTTGTTTGCTTCATCGACTCCTGCAAGTGCGCTGTTAAGTAGCTTTGTAGACTGTGCGGCATCAGCATTCATCAAAGCGCCTGTTGCTCCCATAAGGGTATTGATTAAATTGGTTACAGGTTGTCTTGTGACTTGTTGAAGAGCGATTTTCGCAATTTGTTCTTTTCCTTGAAGCATGGAATTCGCAGCGTCAAGTACACCCGATTCATTAAGTTCACCAAGGATTTTAAACATATTGTTCAACGCATCCTCATTGTTGGTGACAAGCGTTTTTAGTTCTTCGAGTTTTTGTAGCTTTATTTCTTCCTCTGTTATAGGATTATGGATTTCCGTAATTGGAGCTGCCATGAGCTTCACCCTCCTTTTTTATTTATCCGTTAAGTGAACATACCCTGGACGAGCCCACTTACGTTCTACCTCGACACCATTTTGAGGATGACGTTTTTTATTCCGTGGATTAGATCCCGGTAATGGAGTGTCTCCGCTTTTACTTAATACTTCCATGCGAACCATCGTTTGTTTATAAGCAGGCGTACTTGTACGGTTATCATACACAGGACCTGTAAGGAAATTAATGGCTGAGTCTTTGTCCACTGAATTCATTGGCAGGAAAAGCTCATTTGCTTGTACTCGGTCTGTGATAAGAACCTTTAATTTAACGGCTCCGAACGGTGACACTAAGCGTACGAGTCCGCCGTCATTGACTTTACGTTCTTTTGCAAGCTCAGGAGAAACCTCAACGAATATATCAGGAACTTTAGATTGAATTCCAATGGATTTATTCGTCATATTTCCTTCATGGAAATGTTCAAGCATACGTCCATTGTTGATATGAAGATCATATTCCTCTGGGAACTGAGCAGGTTCCACCCAATCAGATAAAGCAAAACGGGCTTTCTTATCAGGGAAGTTGAAGCCATCCACATAAAGAAGCGGCGTGCTAGTACCATCGTGGCTTCCCCATAGGAAGCTGTTCCAGCCTTCAAGAACTTCATAATTCGCTCCGCTGAATATTGGAGACAAGCTTGCCATTTCCGCATAGATTTCACTTGGATGATTGAAATTCCAATCCGCTTCTAAGCGTTTAGCAATTTCTTGGGTGATCCACCAGTCTGCTTTAGCTTCTCCTAAAGTAGGCAGTGCTTGGTATAAACGCTGTACGCGACGTTCTGTATTAGTGAATGTCCCGTCTTTTTCAAGAGATGGTACTCCTGGTAATACGACGTCTGCATATTGAGCTGTTCTAGAAAGGAAAATATCTTGAACCACAAAGAAATCTAAGCTTGATAACACATTATGGACGTGGTTGGCATCGGAATCGACAAGCGCCATATCTTCACCGACAAGGTACATTGCTTTCATATCGCCTTTTTCAATTGCATGAAGCATTTCGATATTGTTCATACCTGGTTTTCCATCAATTTTTACTCCATAAGCTTTTTCGAATTTAGCACGTGCTACATCATCAGATATATGTTGATATCCTGGAAGCCATGTTGGAAGAGTACCCATATCGCAAGCACCTTGTACATTGTTATGGCCGCGAAGCGGATAAGCTCCAGCTCCTGGACGACGGTAGTTTCCTGTAGCTAGTAAAAGGTTAGAAATCGCAGCGGAAGTATCAGAACCTCCAGTGTTTTGTGTTACACCCATTCCCCAAAGAATACAAGTCCCGTCAGCATCACGAATCATTTCAGCTACTTGAATAAGTGTTTCTTTTGAAATCCCTGTGTTTTGTTCTGCATATTCTAGAGTATATTTCTTAAGTATCTCTTTATAATCGTCGAAGAAGTTCACATTTTCATTGATGAATTCTTGATCATGCCAGCCTTGATCGATCATATATTTTGTAACGGCCATTAGCCATACTTGGTCAGTACCTTGTTTTGGTCTCATAAAGATATCAGAACGCTCTGCCATTTCATTTTTACGGAGATCTGAAACAATCAGTTTTTGACCATGAAGTTTATGTGCCCGCTTAACGCGTGTTGCTAGTACTGGATGGCCTTCAGCCGGGTTTGCCCCAACGATAATGACAAGACCTGCTGCGGCGATATCTTTAATCGTTCCAGCATCTCCACCCATGCCGACTGTACGGAACAATCCATCTGTTGCTGGAGATTGACAGTAACGGGAGCAATTGTCGACGTTATTGGTTTCGAAAACTTGACGTGCTAGTTTTTGAATGACATAGTTTTCTTCATTCGTAATCTTAGATGAAGAAATGAAACCTACAGAATTACCTCCGTGCTGTTGTTTGATTGATCCTAATCTAGACGCAACCAAATCAAGTGCTTCATCCCAGCTTGATTCAACAAATTGTCCATTTTTACGAATTAGGGGTTTAGTCAACCGTTTTTCAGAGTTTACGAAGTCCCAACCGAATTTCCCTTTAACACAAGTGGAAATCGCATTAACAGGGCCTTCATGAGTTGGTTGGACTTTAAGGATTTTACGGCCTTTTGTCCAAACTTCGAATGAGCAGCCTACCCCACAGAACGTACAGACTGTTTTTGTCTTCTTCGTACGTGTTTCGCGCATTGCTGCTTCAATTTCTGAAATGGCAAAAATACCACTGTAACCAGGTTCTACTTCTTTAACAAGATCAATCATTGGCTCAAGCATGTCGTTTTTCAAACCTGACATGAAACCAGCTTCACCAAGCATAGATTTTTCCATTAATGCATTACAAGGACAAATGGTTACACACTGTCCGCAACCGACACAAGATGAGTTGTTAATTTCTGTTCCTTCATCCCATATTACCCGAGGGCGATCTGCTTCCCAGTCAATGGATAGCGTTTCATTGACTTGAAGGTTTTGGCAGACTTCTACGCATTGTCCGCATGCAATACATTGATTAGCATCATAGCGGTAAAAAGGATGGGACATATCAACGTCACCCAATTCCACTTTCGGTGTGTAAGGATATTTTTGATGTTCAATTTCCATTAATTCTGCGGTGTTATGAAGTTTACAATTTCCATTATTATTATCACAAACTGTACAGTATAAAGAATGATTTTCCAGGATCCGGTCCATAGCTTCGGTTTGGGCTTCTTTTGCCTTGCTAGAGTCTAAGGCAATATCCATCCCGCTCACTGCTGCTGTCGAACAAGAACGGACGAGTTTCCCATTTACCTCGACGATACATGTATCACATGTTTGAATCGGATCTACTTCAGGAACATAACAAATTTGTGGATGAGCTATCTCATTTTGATTGATAACTTCCAGTATTGTTGATCCGGTTTTTGCTGTATAGTCCAAACCATTAATTTTAATAGTAATATTTGAATCGCTCATAATATTTCCCCCTTTATAGCCGAAAACACGAAAAAAACCACCATGATTACACCTCCGGCTCTGAACGGTGGTGTAAGTCATGGTGGAATAGTTTAATAGCAAAACTTGCCAATATACCAATCCATACCATTATGTATGGGTATTGAAAAAGATAGAAACACAACAGTACACTATTGCGTACCCAACTTTCATTATTGATATTATACCTTTAATTTCAAGAAGAAACAATCCTGTATAGGATCTGTCATTTCCAAATTCCTTTCGTTTTTTTCCTTGTTGATTTATGATAAGAAAATTGAGAAGTGTAATTCCGTGAATTGGAGTGAGTAATATGTCAAAAGTAATTCATGAATTCAATGATATGATTCGTAAGCTTCGTAAGGAACTATTCGGGAAAGGTCCAGAACGTATCCACACAGTTTTCGTTGAAAATATGGCCGTCTCAACGTTATACGGTAATTTAACTCCGACGGAAATGTTCATATCAAGCTCCGAGGAAGGAAAAGAGATGGTCCATTCAGCCAGAACTAAAATGATTCAGGATGTATACTCGGTGAATCCTCCGGAAGGAATGGAAAAACTGGTTGGAGCTAAACTAGTCCATTTGTTTTCTGATATAAAAGTAAAAGAAAATATAGCGATTTCCGTATTTGTCTTTGATAAGGAAATAGCGGAAAAACTAAACGGGCATTGACCAACCTCTAGAAGATCTAGGTTCCTAACATATTAGGTCAATTAGCTCCTAGACATTAAAAGGGGTGGGGACATGAAAGCAATTGAAATGAAGCGGGACATTATCCGTATATCTAATGGCAACATTGAGAGAACAGAAGATACGATTGTGACGGAGTTTCCCGTTACTGTGAAAATAAATGGACAAGAATTTGTTACCATGGTTTGTACACCTGAATACATCGAAGATATGGTCATTGGTTACTTGGCTTCTGAAGGGATTATCAAAAAATATGAAGAAATAAAGGAAATTTGGGTGCAAGAAAAAGAAGGTTTTGTTCATGTGAAAACGGATAAGGTGAACCCATACTACCAGGACTTTCAAAATAAGCGGTATATTACGTCTTGCTGTGGGATGAGCAGGCAAGGATTTGTCTTTGTAAACGATGCACTGACTGCTAAGAAAATGGATAATATTACGGTAAAGCTTACACCTGATGATTGCTTCCGCTTGATGAAGGAATTGCAAAATTCTGCTGTCACGTTTCAAAATACGGGCGGAGTTCACAATGCTGCGTTATGTGATGTCGATGGCCTCGTATTAAGTCGGATGGATATTGGAAGGCATAACGCTTTGGACAAAATATATGGATATTGCTTGAAAAATGGTATTTCGATAGAAGGAAAAGCTATCGTGTTCAGTGGCCGGATTTCATCGGAAATCTTATTGAAAGTGGCGAAGATTGGTTGTGAACTTATACTCTCAAAATCCGCTCCAACAGAATTAGCTTTGGAGTTAGCTGAAGGATTAGGAATTACGACGGTCGGATTTATTCGTAATGATTCAATGAATATCTATACATGTCCTGAAAGAATTCAATTAAAAGAATAAAACAGTTTATCTGTTTCTAAAAAATGAATAAATGAGAATACTTAGAACAACCCGGGTGGATATTAATCCATTTCGGGTTTTTTTGAGCAGTAATGATATTTGAATCACTATGGAAATATAGGAAGTCTAGATCATGAGAAATCAAAAAATAAAGCACACAAATCATTTACATCTAATTACTGAAGGAATATTAATATATTTCCATTTTAATGAGTTTGATATTGTGATATAGTCTTTTTAAGATAAACAATTGTATTTTTCAGGAGGACTGTAGTTGTGAAAATAAAGTTTGGTCTTTTACCACAAATAATTCTGGCTATTATTTTAGGGGTTTTAATCGGTAGTATTTCACCAAAATGGCTCATTATGAGTTTTGCAACGTTTAACGGTATATTTGGTAACTTTATAGGGTTTGTGATTCCATTCATTATCATTGGGTTCATAGCACCTGGGATAGGCCAGCTAGGAAAAGGCGCAGGTAAACTGCTTGGCTTAACGACTTTTCTAGCTTATCTCTCTACTATATTTGCTGGGTTTATGGCTTTTGCGGCAAGTTATACCTTGCTTCCGAAGTTCATTACTGGAAATCAACTTATAAAAGACGCGGATAATCCGGAAGATTTTCTAGTCGCACCTTTTTTCCAAATTGAAATGCCTCCTATTATGGGTGTTATTAGTGCCCTACTATTCGCATTCATCATTGGAATTGGCCTGGCATCTATTAAAGGAAAGACATTGCAGCATGCATTTGATGAATTTCAATTAATTGTGGAAAAATTAATTAAAACAGCGATTATACCATTATTGCCTTTTCATATCTTCGGTATTTTTGCCAATATGACATACGGTGGTCAAGTACAGTCGATTCTTTCCGTATTTGGAAAAGTGTTTGTCCTTATTATTGTGCTCCATCTTATAATGCTGCTGATTCAATACACGATTAGTGGTCTGGCAACTAATAAGAATCCAATTACATTATTGAAAACAATGTCTCCTGCTTATTTTACTGCAATTGGGACACAGTCTTCTGCTGCTACTATTCCTGTCACATTAAAACAAGTGAAGAAAACAGGTATCCAAGGAAGAATTGCAGACTTTACCGTCCCGTTATTAGCAACGGTACATCTGTCAGGGAGTACGATTACACTTATAAGTTGCTCAGTTGGCGTCATGCTTTTAAATGGAGGCACTCCAACCCTTGGGATGTTTCTTCCTTTCATTTTGATGCTGGGTGTTACAATGATTGCTGCCCCAGGGGTGCCGGGTGGGGCGGTTATGGCCGCATTAGGTTTGCTTGAAACGATGCTTGGATTTGATCCAACCATGATTTCATTAATGATTGCTTTATATTTAGCTCAAGATAGCTTAGGTACGGCAACGAATGTAACGGGAGATGGTGCTTTGTCCATCCTTGTCGACAGATTCAGTTCGAAAAAGTCTCAAGAAATTGATCTTACTCAACAATCAGTGCAATAGAACAAAAAACCAGCTGTATTACAGCTGGTTTTTTATTTTCTGAGTTATGACTTGAAGGTTGTCAAAGCGAAGGGCAGATGCATTACCATTCAATATGGGGTGAAAAGCTATCGGATTAGGGTGGAGAATTTGCTTAAAAAGGTCCTTGCCGGCATGGCTTGGACCTTGTTTTGACTTTGTTAAATAATATATCCTTCAAGCCTTTTATGGTACAGTTTGGGTAAAAAAATTACTGGAAAATGGTATCGGAGGAAAGTCAATGAATGAAAGGGATTGGCATATTTTAAAGGTTTTATATCAAAAAAAGAATATTACTAAAACCGCGCAAAGTTTATATATCTCGCAACCATCTTTAACGAAACGAATTCAACAAATCGAGAAAGAATTTAATTTGAAGATTGTGGAGCGGGGTACAAGAGGAGTCCAGTTTACCCCTCAAGGGGAGTACTTGGCGAATTGTGCTGATGAGATGCTGATAAGGCTCCGTCAGATAAAAGAGACAGCGTTTAACATGGGACAGGAGATTAGTGGAACGTTGAGATTAGGAGTTTCCAACTATATTACGCTTCATAAGTTACCGGGCCTGTTGAAAATTTTTCGTGAACAATTTCCTAAGGTTGATTTTAATGTGACAACGGGTTGGAGTAAGGAAATACTAAACCTCATTTATAATGAAGAAGTCCATGTTGGGATTGTACGGGGGGACTATCGATGGTCGGAATCAAGGCATCATCTTTTTGAGGAAACGATTTGTATCGCGTCAAAGGAGAAAATTGATATCCGGGACCTGCCATCTTTGCCGAGGATTGATTATGGGACCGACGCTCTTTTAAAGTCGATGATTGATAATTGGTGGAGAAGGAATTTCTCCAGACCGCCTTTGGTTGGAATGGAAGTGGACAAGGGTGATACATGTAAAGAAATGGTCAGGAATGGGCTAGGGTATGGGATTCTTCCAAGCGTCTTGTTGGAGAAAGACCAAAATCTATATCAGATTAATTTGAAGGATGAACTAGGAGATACACTTATTAGAAATACTTGGATGTTATATCATGAAAAGACGCTAGAATTAAAGCTGGTCAATGAGTTTGTCCAATTTGTTAAGAATGTCGATTTTATGAGAGATATTTAGATAAAGCATTTTCAGTTTGTAGACAAAAAGGTAATTTGTAATGGCTGGTGTTTTGTAAGCTGCATCTGCGGCAACAGCTTCAGGTTTTCCAACTTTCTCAATCACTTGTTCAACCAGAGGCTCTAAGATGGGGGCCTACCTCTGAATACATATCTTTCAGCAAGTCATAAATGAAAGAGAAATCAATGGCTGCCTCCATTTTACGAACCAAATGGTTCGATGACACCAGTTGATCTAAAGTAATCATTTCAAGTTGATCTCGCTGAATGGAATCATGTTTAGAAAGTATCCTTATCACCTCAAGTTTTAATACTTCTTTTTTAAAACAAAAAAGACTGTAGGAAAAAGGAGTTCTATCTAAATGTTAAAACAAAGTTGATTGGAACGGAAGGTACGAGACTCCTGCGGGAAAATCGCGTCCAAGGGAGACCCCGCAGGCGCAATGGCGCCGAGGAGGCTCCCGGACCGCCCGCGGAAAGCGAGTGCCTGGAGTGGAAATCAACGGTCAAATTTTAAAAACCTAAAAAAAACTGTAGACAAACTCAATTATTTATCGAGTTTGTCTACAGTCTGAAAGCACAGAAACTTCTGTGCTTTTTTTTATCATTCCTTTTTTGAATAGCCAACGATAATTTATTCGTATTTTAATTATGGGTTCCTCCACATTATGATATATGTGAGAAGTGAATCTACAAGATGTTTTCTTTTGAAATGGAGTGGTAGCAATATGAGTGTTTTGTTTTTAATTTTATTGAATGTCATTGTACCTGTCTTTTTTCTAATAGGAGCGGGGGCATTTCTTCATCGTAAATTCCACCTGGATATGAACACATTGTCTAAATTGAACAATTTCCTACTTATGCCGGCCATTAGCTTTGTTAATATTTATCAAAGCAGGATGGGAGGGGGGATGATTGTCCAAATATTTGGCTTCCTTGCTCTGCAAGCTGTAAGTCTCATCATAGTAAGTACATTGATTGCTAAACTTGCTAAGTTTGATCAAAGTCTCTCTGCAACTTTTAAAAATAGTGTGGTCTTAAATAACTCAGCCAACTTTGGGATGCCAGTCAGCCAGTTGGTGTTTCATAATAATCCTCTTGGTCTATCAATTCAAGTCATCGTTATCATCTTTCAAAATCTGCTGACCTATACATATGGATTGATGAATTCTGTTTCCGTTCATACAAAAAGTGCAAAGGGAGCGATCCGCGAGTTCTTGAAGAACCCTGTTATCTACGCTCTCATACTCGGTTTGGTTTTACAGGCGACATCAATCAACATTCCTATGTTTTTATGGACTCCGATTGATAATATAGCAAGTGCGTTCATAGCTATTGCCTTGATTACACTGGGTGCTCAGAGTGCTTACTTAAAAATAACTCACTTCCCGCTTCCGCTTATCCTTAGCTTGATTGGCCGTTTAATACTCTCCCCATCTATTGCATTTCTAATCATTCTCATGCTTGGGCTGGAAGGGACGGTTGCCCAAGGATTATTTATAGCAAGCTCATTTCCAACATCAAGAAACAGTGCTTTATTTGCTTTGGAATATGGTAACCATCCAGAGTATGCGGCACAGGCCGTCTTGATGTCCACTTTATTCAGCAGTATTACGGTAACGTTGGTCGTATATCTATCAAAAATTCTATTCTAGTTGGACTGCTCTTAATGGGCAGTCTACAGTTTTTTTTAAGTGTTTGTAAAATTCGAACCGTGATTGGAACGTAGGGCGCTCGCTTTCCGCGGGCGGTCCGGGAGCCTCCTCGGCTTGCGCCTGCGGGGTCTCCCCTAGACGCGCTTTTCCCGCAGGAGTCTCGCACCTTCCGCTCCAATCAACTTTGTTATAAAATTTAGATAGAACCTCTTTTGTTACAAACTGGGAATCGCCTGGTGGCGAATCTGTTTTTGTGTTTGATCAGTACATAGACTCACTTTACATATAAGGGAAGTAAGTTTCGTTTTAAAATAGTTCATTGTTTTCCCCATTCAATTGAGTAGATATATCATTTTTTGAAGGGTAAAAATGATAAATCAGGAAAAAATACATGTGAAAAGTGAAGGGTAGACAAGTATATGACATTTGTCATGCCAGCCGATTGACGTTTATGACTTCAGATGATCGGTGATTATTCCTATAATTAAAGAAGAGGAAGATAGTTTGTTAAATCTAACGTTTCCGTAAATTATTGTTCCTTTAAAATGTAAGCTTACCAATCCATTTAAACACTCCATTTTTCTATATAATATTTATTAGGAGGAAGTTATGAGTAACCATAAACAATTGAGAAAAGATGTTGCCCCTTTCGAAATGTCCAATACTAAATCAAGTGTGAAACAACTTTTAAATACATTTCCACCCTTTTTTCTATTATGGTTTTTAGCCTATCAGAGCTTATCAATCTCATATTGGCTGACCCTTGCATTTACCGTTCTGGCTTCAGGGTTTGTGATCAGGATTTTCATCATTTTCCATGATTGCTGTCATCAATCGTTTTTCAAAAGTAGGAAAGCGAATAATATCCTGGGTACAATCAGTGGAATCGTCACATTATTTCCGTATGAACAATGGAAGCATAGTCATTCCATACATCATGCAACCAGCAGTAATTTAAACAAACGCGGTACCGGCGATATTTGGGTCATGACGGTTGATGAATATGTAGCTGCTTCATTCTGGGGACGTCTAGCTTATCGTTTATATAGAAATCCGATCGTCATGTTTGGTTTAGGACCATTTTATCTATTCCTTGTGTCGAATCGTCTGAATACAAAAGGTGCTAGAAAGAAAGAACGTATGAATACTTATTTGACAAATGCTTCTATTTTGGTGATTTATGGTCTTTTATGCTTGGCTATCGGATGGCAGGCATTCTTGATGATCCAAGTACCGCTTCTTTTTGTAACAGGATCATTGGGCATCTGGCTGTTCTATGTACAGCATCAGTTTGAAGATTCTTATTTCGAAGAGGAATCAGAATGGGATTACGTGAAGGCTGCCATTGATGGAAGTTCTTATTATAAACTTCCAAAGGTTTTACAATGGGTAACTGGAAATATCGGTTTCCATCACGTGCATCATCTTAGTCCAAGAGTTCCAAACTATAATCTGGAAAAAGTCCATGATTCCACCCTGCCATTGCAACAGGCAACGACAATCACTCTTGGTTCAAGCTTAAAATCACTTCGCTTCCGCCTTTATGATGGCGAAAACAAAACGTTTGTAAGTTTTAAAGAGATTAAGCACCGTCTAAGCGATACAAAACCTAAGGTAGGAATCAATAATAAACGTCCAAGTCTTCAAGAAAAATAAATAGTTTATTAAAAAACCATTCAATTTCCATTGGATGGTTTTTTGATAAAACTCCGTAGTATATACTAGGAGTAAAAGAAAAAGAGGCGGCGCCATGCAAAGTTGGTATCATATTTTTCCGAAGAACACAGGGCTAAGCCCTTATGTCTGGATCATTTTTTGTATCCTCCCATTTTATTTCATTTTTAAATCTTCATCGATGTTGGAGATTGTTTTTGGAATTGTCATGATCATTTTGTTTTTCATTTCATATGGCCTCTCATTCGTTTCAAAGGGATGGCCCGTATACGTTTGGACTGCGATACAAATAGTCATATCCATATCCATGACCATATTTTTCAGCTACATTTACTTTTCACTTTTTTTGGCATTCTTTATTGGGAATGTTCAAAATAAGGTTGGTTTTTTCGTATTATATTCGATTCAGTTATTAGCAACCATCGTGTCCGTCAATATTGGGTTCATCATGAAAGATCCTACCTTCTTTTCGCAATTTCCCTTTATGCTTATTTGTGTAGTAGGCGTGATTCTTCTCCCGTTCAACACATATAATCGGAATAAACGGGATAGGCTGGAAGAACAACTGGAAGATGCGCATAAAAGAATATCCGAACTTGGCAAAATGGAAGAACGTCAGCGGATTGCTCGTGATTTACATGATACTCTTGGACAAAAACTTTCTTTGATTGGCTTGAAAAGTGACCTTGCTGGGAAATTGATTGATTTAAACCCGGATTCGGCTAAGAAGGAAATCAAGGATATCCGCCAAACGGCGAGGACGGCACTCAAAGAAGTACGGGAAATGGTGTCGGAAATGCGTGGAGCTAAGCTAAGCGATGAAATAATCCGGGTCAAGCAAATTTTGAAAGCGGCAGAGATAGAATTCAAATTGGAAGGCACCACGGAATTGCAAGATACCCCATTGCTTGTTGAAACGGTTTTAAGCATGTGCTTGAAAGAAGCTGTGACCAATATAGTCAAACATAGCCGTGCCGACTGCTGTAATATCGTTATAGAAGAATTAAAGACAGGAGTGACAATCAAAGTCCATGATAATGGAGTGGGGCTTTCACATAAATCAGAATTTTTTAAAGGCAATGGACTTCAAGGGATGAAAGAAAGGCTTGAATTCGTTAACGGAAGTTTGGATATTAAATCAACGGAAGGAACCACACTTTATATTAGAGTTCCGAATGCTATAAAAAATAATGAATAGGTGGGATTTACTTTGATTCGAATCGTTATTGCTGAAGACCAGCGGATGTTGCTTGGTGCGCTAGGTTCTATCCTTGATTTAGAAGAGGATATGGAAGTTGTCGGAAAAGCAAGCAATGGGGAAGAAGCAATGAATCTCGTCAATCGTTTAAAGCCGGATATCTGCATTACTGATATTGAAATGCCAGTTAAAACCGGGCTCGATGTAGCGGAAGAGATCAAGAGTCAGGGCCACCAATGCAAAGTCATCATTTTAACAACTTTTGCACGCCCTGGATATTTTGAAAGAGCAAGAAAGGCAGAAGTAGGTGGATATCTACTGAAGGATAGTCCAAGTGAGGAATTGGCAAACTCAATTAGAGTCATCATGGATGGTCGGCGCATATATGCTCCAGAGCTGGTGGATATGGCTTTTGAAGAAGAAAACCCGTTGACTGAACGAGAGAGTCAAGTGCTCAAACTGATTGCTGATGGTAAGAATACAAAAGAAATTGCCAGTCAACTTTATCTTACTAATGGAACAGTGCGTAATTATATTTCGGTCATTCTTGATAAATTGGATGTAAGCAATCGTGTGGAAGCGATTGTAAGATTCAAGGAAAAGGGCTGGTCTAAAGATTGATTTGGATTTGGGGTTTGCCAAAGGGCAAATCCTTTTTGGCTCGATTTGCATGCTCTATTATGAAGAGTGACTTCCTTAAAAATATATAGAATAAAAATTAAACACATGATTCATTTGGATATGATATATTAATTTTTATTACTTTGGTACAGAAGGAGATGACCACTTTGCAAAAAGCTACATTTGCTGGAGGCTGTTTTTGGTGCATGGTGACACCATTTGAAGAACAACCTGGCATTGGAGGAATCGTATCGGGTTATACAGGAGGACAAGTTGAAAACCCAACTTACGAGGAAGTGAAGACGGGTACTACGGGTCATTATGAAGTCGTTGAAATTACTTTCGATCCTTTATTATTTCCTTATGAAAGACTGCTTGAACTGTATTGGCAGCAAATTGATCCAACCGACGAGGGCGGTCAATTCCATGACAGAGGAAGCCAGTATCGCACGGCTATCTTCTATCATAATGAAACTCAAAAGCAATTAGCTATTGAAACTAAGGATCAGGTAGCAGCTGGCGGTAAGTTCAAGAAACCTATAGTAACGGAAATCCTGCAGGCCCAAACCTTTTATCCAGCTGAAGAATATCATCAAGGCTATCATAAGAAAAACAAAGATGATTATAAAGCGGACCGTGCAAAATCAGGACGCGATGAATTCATCGATCAACATTGGAATGGTAAATAAAAGAACTGGATGTGTCTTCGCATCCGGTTCTTTTTTCTCGATTTGCTACTAGAAGATGATCATAAAAGAACTGCAAGTGAACTATGGATATTCAAACCATGTAAGGTTTCTCTAAATGGGAAGTAAAGTAAAGCTCTACTATTCAGCTCACGGATAAGTTCACTTCAAAGTATCCACCCTTTGATACATAGATATCATAGTTCAGATAGGTGAGAATAATATTGCCTATGTTTGTTCCATTTCTCATGATATTTTCATTTTTCTTCAGTACACTAAGGGGTAGGTGGTGTTAAAGGATGAATAAACGAATTTTAATCATAGAAGATGAAGAAAAGATTGCAAGGGTCCTAAGCCTAGAGCTGAATCACGAAGGATATCAAGCTGAATCAGCTTTTACGGGAAAAACAGGTCTGGAAAGGGCTGAAGGTGAAGAGTGGGATTTAATCTTACTGGATGTCATGCTACCGGAATTGAATGGCATAGAAGTACTTAGACGTTATCGGAAAAAGAATAGCTCAACACCAGTCATCCTCCTAACAGCCAGGGATGCTGTACCTGATAAGGTGAACGGATTGGATCATGGTGCAAATGATTATGTTACGAAACCATTTGAAATTGAAGAACTATTGGCTCGAATTCGCGCTTGTTTTCGAATACATACAGGCAAAAGCCAATCTGATGATAAAGAGGATTTTCTTATGGTCCATGATCTAAGATTAGAACTTGGGACAAGGGATATTATCAGGCAAGGTAAGCGGATTGAGTTAACTTCTCGTGAGTTCGATTTGCTTGTATACCTTATGCAAAACAAAAATCAAGTTCTGTCACGTGACCAAATTCTCTCTCATGTGTGGGGATATGATTTTGTAGGAGATACGAATGTCGTCGATGTGTATATCCGGTATTTACGAAAAAAAATAGACTATCCATATAATTTGCAACTCATCCATACCTATCGCGGAGTAGGCTATAGCTTGAAGGAGCCAGTATGAAGATTAGGACCAAAATTCAATGGTATTCCAGCCTTTTTTTAAGCGTTATGCTGGTATTGCTGAGTATCATCGTTTTAATCGCTTTTCTTTGGATCTCCATTGAGAGAGAACAAGATATGCTTGAAAATCAGGCTTCATTAATCGAAGAAAATGTAAAAGCAAAAGATCTTATGTCTGGCCATTCCAGTTTGTTAGAGCCATATACGCCAGACGATGGAATGGTACGGGTATTTGATACTGAAAGACGTTTAGTCAACATATTTACTGATGAAGAGGATCTTCAGGAGTTAATGATAAAGTCCGTTGATGAGAAGGGATATGATTTCTCCAAGGTCGATGGCGAGTATGTGTTAACCTACCGTTATCCATATCCTGAAAAAGGGCAGTCGCTTGGAATGATTGAGGTTACTCAGACTCAGGATACTCTTTTAGATCATTTATCAACACTTGCCATTGTACTTGCTGGATCATCACTTTTGGTGATTCTTATATCTATTATTGCTGGAAAGTGGCTGGCAAATCTCATTCTTAAACCAATTGCCCTCATGAGCCGGACAATGACGGATATTGAGGAAAGTGGAGAATTTAAACAGATTCCACTTTCAGATCAATCCAAGGATGAACTGCAGATAATGGGAGTAGCATTTAACCGGATGATAGGAAGGCTGGAACTAAATTTTAACCAACAGCAACAATTCCTTTCAGATGCTTCACATGAACTGAAAACACCGATTACTGTCATCGAAAGTTACTCTTCTCTATTGAAACGATGGGGAATGAAGGATGCTGCCATTCAAGAAGAGGCGGTGGAAGCGATTCATCATGAAGCAACCCGAATGAAGCAGCTGACGGAGCATCTTCTGCAGGCTGCTTCCCAAACGGTGCCTGCAGCCGACATGGAGGAAAAAGTGGAGCTTCATTCATTTTGTGAACAAATTGCCCAGACGTTTAGGCGGACGGGGAATCGTGAAGTAACTGTACAATCAGAGTTTAATGAAATATATGTGATGATCACTCCGAGCAAACTTGAACAGGTGATAGTCATTCTATTGGACAATGCGATGAAATACAGTGAGTTGAGTATAAATCTCATAATAAAACAGCAAGATGAAAGGATACTCATCTCAGTGGTGGATCAGGGCCCAGGTATCTCACCGGAACATCTGCCGCATGTATTTGAACGTTTTTATCGTGTGGATTCATCGAGGACTAGGAAAACAGGTGGCAACGGGCTCGGACTATCCATTGCACGATCACTTGTTGAGTCCTTTGAAGGCAGCCTAGAGATTCAAAGTGAACTTGGAGTTGGAACAACCGTGACGATTATACTTTCTCATCAAATTCTAATCTAGCGTTCATGTGTGTTTCATGAAGGAAGGCTATCCTTAAGGTACTAACTTAAAGGAGGAATTCATTCATGAAAGAGATATGGGGCAAAATAAAACAAAGAATCATCCAGCGGAAAAAGTTACTGATGACGGTATCCTTAGCTTCGGTTTTACTTTTCGGTGGCGTTGCTGGAACGGCGGTATATGCAGTCAATAAGGGTACGCTTTCTGAAGCTGAAGCTATCAAAATGATTTCGGAAAAACTGGGTGGAGAGGTTACGCAATTTGAAAAAGACATGGATTATCCGATGACCTATGAAATGACTGTTAAAACGGATGAAGGTTATCAGGATGTGGATGTAGATGCGAAAAAAGGGGAGATTCTTACTCAGGAGATGGAAGATGATCTTGATGAGGACATAAGTATCCAAAATGCGTTGGAAACAGCAAAAATCAGCATGGATGATGCTGAAAAGATTGCATTGAAAAAAGTTGAAGGTCAAGTAACGGATGTGGAGATGGATTCAGAGAATGGCATCTTTGTGTACGAATTGGAGATAAAACAAGATAAGAAGGAATATGATATCGAAATCGATGCCAATACAGGAGAAGTATTAAAAGTAGAATTGGATGATTAACGGTACCTATCTTTTTGGAAGCATTGCGAAGAAGCAATGCTTCTTTTGGTTATTGTATAAATAAGTGATAAATTAGCCAATACTGTTGAATAAAATTCAATTCTCATTCAAAGGCATTTCAAACTTTCTTCACAGTTCTTGTCTATAATAAATTTGGAAGTATCAGTATAGCGGGGGTATATGCTATGAAAATTTTTAAAATGGCACTTTTTTTCCTCGTTCTATCTTTTTGTCTGCCTAGCATTAGTGAAGCATCTGGATTACTGCAGGCTAGAGTTGATCGTGCCTCGGCAGGAGCAACTATCGAAATAGAAGAAGGAGTTTATGAGGAATCAATCGTTCTTTCAAAGCCGATTACCCTAAAAGGCAAAGGTGAAGTAGTGATTCGTTCTTGTGTAGAACAACCAATCATTACAATTGAAGGCAAGCACGTTTCCTTACAAAACATAAAGGTGGAACAGTGCAGTGATGTGAAGAAAAGTACAGCCATTTCTGTGATGGGGTCGAATCATAATCTTCAAAACCTGTACATTGATACAACTCAGTTTGGTATCAAGCTCGACGGTGCTCAAAACGTGATGATACAAAATAGCGAGATTACTGGAAGGCAAAATGGAAATGGAATCGACTTATGGGAGTCAAATAATAATACGATTCGAAATATGAAGATCTCTAGAGTAGTGGATGGGATTTACCTGGAACAGAGCCATGATAACTCATTAAAAGGAAATTCCTTGAGCCGTTCACGATATGGCATGCATCTGATGTATTCCAATAATAATCTGCTTAAAGAAAATGTATCCAAAGGAAACATGACTGGAACAATGTTGATGGAGGCAAAAGGTACGTCCGTTTTACATAATGAGTTTTCAGATAATAAAGATAATGTGAATGCACAAGGGCTACTAATGTATTATGTGACAGGAACAGAGATTATTGGGAATCAAATGACTGAGAATCGGGTGGGAATTTATATGGAGAACTCCCAAAAAAATCTTTTGAAGTCGAATAAGTTAACGGATAACTTTATTGGTATTCAATTTAACAAAGCGAATGAGAATAAGGTAACCCTCAATACATTTGTAGGCAATGTGAATGAAGCCCAAGCCATTGAGAGTTCAAAAAATGGCTTCATCCAAAACTATTGGGATGCTTCAGCGAAGATTGATACAAGAGGAAAGGGAACGAGTGCTATAGCTTTCACAGCTGATCCATATTTCTTAACGTTGACAAAGGATGTTCCAGAATATCAGTTGTTTTTCCAGGCCCCAGGTTTGACCTTGCTTCAGAAAATGCTGAAAAGCCCAGAAAGTCAACTATTAAAGGATCCTAGACCGCTAATGCATCCTTCTGTAGATGTGGAAAAAGAAACATCATCAAGTCCTGTATTATGGACGATTAGTGCAATCATGGTTTGTTTGAGTTTACTATTATTTATTTTTGGGAGGAAAAGAATATGAAAAAGAAGCTGAGTTATATTTTACTAGTTGGCATTTTATCAATTTTGGCAGCTTGTGGAGACAAAGAAGTTAAACCGGTTGCCATAGATGAAGCAACAGATACTTGTGAGACATGTAATATGGCAGTCGTTGATAACCAATTCGCTACGCAAATCATTTTGAAAAACGGAAAGTCCATGGTATTTGATGATATTGGTTGTATGTATGAATGGCTTGGTGAGAATGAGGATAAGGACATTGATGCAGAATTTGTAAGAGACTTTGACGATAAAGAATGGGTCTTGGTCAATGAGGCTACATATGTTTACGACACATCTGTAAAAACTCCAATGGCTTATAATGTGATTTCATTTAAAGACAGTAAAGATGCAGAGCAATATGTGACAGATCATAAAGATAGCTCTATCATGACAGCAAAAGAATTAGATAAGCATTCTTGGAAGAGAAGTAGTGAAATGATGAAAGATATGAAAAAACATGGTGAAGAAACAGATCATTCTCATTCAGAGGATGGCGAGATGGAGAAGGAACATTCAGATCATGATATGTAAGGGTTAATGACTGGACCGGCTCTGTTCATGGCCGGTCTTTTTTGAAATACTATAGAGAATTTTAAAAGGGGAATGGCGATGTGGAATATATGGCGGTCTGAACTGCGTATGACGGTAAGGCAACGTTCCTATTATTCATTTTTATTTTTATGGGTGGCTGTTTTATCGCTTTTATTTTTACTGCAAAGTAGTGCTCCCTCTTTAACAGGTTATACGAATACGACGGGTACAGTCGTCAATGTAGCGTTGTATATCATTCCGCTATTCATGTTGATAATCGGTTCTTTTTCAATCGCAAATGAAATGGAAAATGGACAGTGGCGTTTGTTGTGTACATATCCTTTATTTACACTTTCTTATATAATGGGGAAAATTGGCGGACAATACACGTCCCAGTTAATAGTTTTTACGTTCAGCTATGGAATCAGTTTGGCTATAGGCTTAATGTTTGGAGCTGGATTCGCTTCAGAATGGCTATTGGCGATTTACTTTTTTTCTATTTCACTCATATTTTTCTTTCTTGTATTGGGAATTGTGATTGGAACAATCGTTTCAACAAGGTGGCAGGCGCTATCAGTTTCTGTGATTATTTGGTTTTTCCTGATTATGATTTGGCCGACTGCGTTAATGGGGGTACTGGGATTATTCCCTTACACATGGGTCGAACCGTTGATGAAGGTCGCCCTCTTTATTAATCCGGCTGAATTGTTAAGGGTAGTATTGGTCATTGGACTCGATGGCGGAGCGGTTTTCGGTCAGGCGTATGATTCTTTAGTGACCTTCTTGGAATCTCCAGTAGCCATCCTCATTTATATCCTTTATGTGATTGGATTTATCACACTCAGCTTGTTATTTTCTATGCTCATGCTGGAATGGAGGAAAAGGCGATGACGAAATTACAAGTAGAAAGAATATCGAAGGTATATAAACATAAAACGGCTTTGACAACCAGCTCCTTTGAGGTAGAAGAAGGGACATGCGTGGTTTTGTGTGGAGGAAATGGTGCAGGGAAAAGCACGATGCTGCAAATTATAGCTGGAATTATCGCTCCTTCAAGCGGAAAGACTTCGATTAACGGTAAAGAAATTCAATTTGATCGAGATAATTATTTAGCCGAAATTGGCTTTATGCCGGATGATTTTCATGCACAGGAAATGATGACGGTTGAAGAATTTCTTTCATTTTATGGCTCTTTTCGACAAGTGAAAAAGAAACGAGTTGCTGAAGTGATGGGGCTGGTTGGATTAAGCGAAAAGAAACGTGATTTAGTCAAAAGCCTATCGAAGGGAATGAGACAGAGATTGCTTTTCGGACAATCTATCCTAGCAACACCAGCTATTTTACTGCTGGATGAACCAACAAATGGACTTGATCCGTATTGGGTCACCCGCTTTGTGGAAATTCTGAATGAGATTAAGGAAAGTGGAACAATCATCGTATTCTCCACTCACATGATGGATGTTGCAGCCGAAACAGGCGATGTTATACTCTTCATGAAGCAAGGAGAAATCATCCAGACAATTAGAAATGAAGGAAATGTGGAAGAAACAACGATGAAGTTAATGAAGTTACACCGGCAATAATGGATATAGATATAGATATAGATATAGATATAGAAGGTACTTCTGTAAAATCTTTTTAAACCCCGCCTTAAGAAGAAGACGGGGTTTTTTTCGTTGTTATTTTGCCTGGTATGAACCTATCCTTACTTTCTTGAGCTTGAGTAGGAAATAAAGGGCTGCATCTAGAAATAAGCACGTAGAGATTTTTTCAATGGGGGAATGAGAGTGGATAATTTAGAAATGGCGCTATCGTTGCGGCACCAGAAAGAATTCGAGAAATCGAATCGTCTTTTAATGAATCTTGCAAAAGAAAATCCTAATGATGCTGTAATTCAGTATCAATGTGCCTGGAGTTTAGATATTCTTGGGCTTGAGTCACAGGCTGTGCCCTATTATGAAACAGCGCTCACATTGGGTTTATCAGAGGAGGATGCAAAAGGTGCATACTTAGGGTTGGGGAGTACATATCGTACCATTGGAGAATATGAAAAATCAAAACGAACATTAGAAACAGGGCTGAGCAAGTTTCCTGAGGACAAGGCCTTAATAGTATTTAGAGCCATGGCATTCTATAATTTAGGACATCACAATTTGGCAATGGAATCCTTACTGAAAATTATTGCGGAAACGTCTAAGGATCATGCAATCCAGTCATATGCAAAAGCAATAGAATTCTATAGCGATAAACTTGATACAGTTTGGAAGTGAAAAATAATAAAACAGTGAGAATTCATCCCCAAATTATCCACAAAACCAGTATCCTTTCTGCCTAATTACTTAACAAAAAAGGAAGAATGAGTAATACTCACAACGATTGTGGATAATTAATCGTCGATGAACGGGATGTTGTCCTTTTATTGAAAAAAATGATGTGGATAACCTTGATTTGTGGATAACTGTATCTTCATCTAGCTTCCTTTTCCACAAGTAATCCACATATTCAACAGCTTTAGATAGAAAAAACGCTGATAAACAGCGCCTAGACATTCATGAATTTGTTTCTGTAGTGACTTAAGGCCAGTAGCGGGTAAATATAGCGATAGCTGTGATAATGGGTATAAAAAACGCTTGCCATGAGCTGGCCTGCAGGATAGTCATTGGTCCAGTCTTCTTTTTGAGCTCCGCGGGTGAGATAGGTGATGCCCTTTTCAATTTCAGGTGTGGGTTTGTCAGATGTTGCAATCAACGCATCCACAGCCCAAGCCGTATGTGTCAGGGTACTGGTCCCGAGAGGTATATAATGCTGCTTGATGTCACTATAACAAGATTCACCCCAGCCGCCATCTTTATTTTGGATTTTTTTTAACCAGGAGATGGCTTTTTTGATGGCAGGATGTTCAGAGGAATGCCCAGCTGCCTTCAGTCCAGTCAGTGCTGACCATGTGCCATATAGGTAACATATTCCCCAGCGTCCGTACCAGGAGCCGTCCTGCTCCTGGTCTTTCAAGAGCCAATCTACGGCTTTTTTGCTGACTTTCTCAGGTTTCTTCAAATTTGTATAGTTCCCTAGAAATTCAAGCGTCCTGCCTGTTAAATCAGCTGTCGACGGATCAGTCAAGAGGTAATGTGATCCTTCGAAAGGAATGAGATGTACCCATTTATGATCGCTTTCTCGTTCAAATGCGGGAAATCCTCCATCGTCATTTTGCATGGAAATTGTGAAGGCGACACCACGCTGCCAGCTTTCCAGATTACCAGGTTTTGCTTGCATTTGACCTGCAAGCGCCCGTAATGATGCCGTCGTATCATCTACATCTGGATTCATTGTATTCAAATCAGAGAAACCCCAGCCACCTGGGACCGCGTCAGGATTATGAATTAACCAATCTCCATACATATAATGCTGGCGTGACAGTAAATACTGATTGGCGGACTTTACAGTTTCATCTTTTGATGGCAGTCCGGCTTCTTGCAGGGCATAGCTGATTAAGGATGTATTCCAAACATGTGCTGTTGTAAATTGGATATGTGTGTGACCATCAATGGAACAGGACATTCCCTTTAAACCGGAAACAGCTTTTAGGATTACAGGATCTTTTTTCGAGTAGCCGGTTGAAAGTAGGGCAAAAATCATGAAAAAGGTAGCCCCAAAATAATTATACAACGTTCCGTCGGGTTCTAGCCGGTCGAGCATAAATCGTTTTGTGGTTTCTAGGGCCAAGGAATGAAGATAATCTGGATAACCAATTAAAGTTTTGACACCTGTTTGAAGTTTGGAAAAGAAGGAGCGGTATTCGTCGGTTCGATATTCTTTCCACACATGCTCTTCAGACCGTTCCTCCCTTGTTTGATATAAATCTTTTAAACTAGGTGTGTTTGGGGTCATGATCTGGAACCTTTCATGTCCTAGTAAAAGCATAGGGACCATGTTGACACGCCCATATACGGATAGGTCATAAATGCTGAAGAAGAATGTTGGCGGCAGTAATATAGCTTCGAGCGGGATCGGGAATAGGAGTGGCCATTTATATTGTCCAGTGATGGTGAGCATCATTTTAGTTAATATTTTGGCCTGTTTAATTCCACCTTGAGAAAGAATGAATTGTTTGGCTTTCCTCATATGAGGATCTTGTTTTTTTCGCAGTCCGCTATAAAGAAGACCATAATAAGCTTCAATAGTGACTGAAAGATTACCGTCCTTTTCATCATGAAAAAGTCTCCAAGAACCGTTTTCCGTTTGTCTGCTTTCAATCCTTTTTACTAATGCCTCTATTAAAGAGGCATCTTCTATTTCTAAAACTTTAAGTAAAATAATCATATAGGCATCAGCTGTTATCCCAGTGTCAAAGGGATAATTCCAAGATCCATCTGCAGATTGGTCTTGTTTTAAGCGATGAATAAGGCGGTTCATTTCCAATTGCACATGCTGGTTCAAAGTCGTTCCCCCTCCTAAACACATCGTCCGTTTATATATATTCAAAAACTCTCAACACATTCAAAAAATAAAGTCGGCCAATAGGTTTAAAAGTGAATTAAATAGGAGTTCAAAAATAAAACGCTTCAGCAACGAAAGCTGCTAAAGCGTTTTAGAAAGTAGTCGAAATGTTTTATTTAACTGGTAATGCTGATTGTTTCATATAGCGATAAATCGGAAGTTCTTTTCCCTTAACAGCAGGGATGAAGCTGAATGTTACATAGCTATCTATTCCTTCAGGCTCGAGTGCAAGGGAAATGAAGTTAGCGTCAGGTTGGTCCATGTTAAATACATAGCTTCCTTTTGGGAAATCTTGTTTTTTATTAGTGACAGTGGTTTTCACTTCTTTGATTGTGTGCCCGCTTTCAAGTTCAGTGGAAACCGTCAAATCTTTTACGTTATAGCTTTCGACAGGTATTTTTACAGGCTTTTTTAATTTTTTCACTTGAACTCCCAATACCTGCAGTTTTTGTGCAATATCTTTGTATTCGGGTGGAAGGATATAGGCTGTTGGTCGATCTCTAACAAGGGTAGGGTAGGCATCGGTAGAATCCAGCCAATCGATAGGCGTATCGACCTTTTTGGCTTTTGCTAAATCGACTACTGTTAACCTTTGATTTTTCATTAATTTATTTTCGCTAGTGATGACAATTTTGTCATTATCATTTGCTTTTCTCCCTTTTTTCACCACTTCATTTTCAGCCTGCGTGACCACCTTTTTTACTTTATTGGCCTGATCAGCTGTCGTTTTAATGAAGGCAGCCTGAGCTGTAGCTTGTGCATAAACACGACGTTTGAAGTCAGTACGACCGATATTGATTCCCCTAGTTTCAATTAAATAGGTCATCGTATTTTTCAATCCGAGAGCGTTGCGACCGATGCGGGCTTCTGTGCTTCCTTCAGTAGCCGTAAGAATTCCAGTATCAGAAGTATCGAGTGTATAGTAATCATGATAGGAAAGCTTTTCTTTTTCCAATGTTTTAAAAACATTAGGCAAAAGAAGTTCATCGGATGCTTTTCGAAGCTGTTCCGGAATATTTAAATTCTTTGCTGATGAAATGAGCAGATCATAGGAAGCGATGGATCCATTTGCGCCTACATTTTTAAGGGGAGCGGGGTTCACTGTATATTCATGTACATCAAGAATGACTTCAGGCTCATATTCATTGATGGCTTGATGAATAGTCTGTACCTCAGGATACTCCACTTTTAAGTAATCTCGATTCGCATCCATGTCATTTGCGGTAAATCGTTTGAAATAATAGGAGCCATCTGGATTTACGCGTGGAACGATGGCAATGTTCACTTTATCGAGGACGTCACCAAGTTTTCCTTCAGCAAGCCATTGGGCAATCACTAATGTAGATTCACCAGAGGCGGGTTCATTGCCATGAATCTGACCTTGAATCCAAATCAACGGTTTATTAGTGTCCTTTTTCAGCTTTTTTGAATCCTTGCTGAAAAGGAGCATCGGGATATCGCGTCCTTCTGTAGATTGACCGATTGTCTTAATCTGGATATTTTCACTTTTGTGGGATAGGGTTTTGATATAAGCAATCATTTCTTCTTGGCTCGTAAAGGCAATCTTGTCATGTTGAAAGGAAGGTGTCTTGAAGGAAACTTTAGGGTCTGGGAAAAGGTAGGAGAGATTCTCAGGCTGTATGTAGCTTGGACCCTTGCCATAATAAGGGGTAAATTCATCTGCCTGAGCGATAGAGCCTAGGCCCGGCAATCCAGTGATAAGACTTAGAGAGACAACAGAAACAATCGTTGGTATGATCTTTTTCACAGACGTCCTCCTAATTAATCTTTTTTCCATAAATTATCATATATAATACTGAAAAAACAGTATAAACGATAAAAATAGTAAAAAACAGGAAGTATCTACTAGGTTGATAAAGGGCACTCTATGGCTTGGTGCCCAGTAGTAGTTAAGTATTTTGCTACTCCTCATAAATCCATTGTAAAACCAATATCAAAGAAATCCCCATCTGCAAAAATCCGATGGGGATTTCTCTACTTATAAATAAGGATAAAACAACAATAAGAGAGTTCTAGCCGTGAAACAGTAGTATGCGAAGTACTTAAGATCTCCTTTTTCCATAACGCCCCATGAAACATTTCATTGCAAAGGAAGTAACGAAAGATGGAAGAGGAGTAGTATTCAATGGTATCTTTAAACAAAATAATAAAAAGTCCCACAGGAATCGATTAGATGACAAAATATAAGGCGAAATTCAAATCAGCCTCATATGTATCATCTATTTTATTAACTTATATCATATGCATTTGTTGTCTAATAGGCAGAAAAATTGATAACAAAAAATAAGTAGTACCGCTAATCCTTTTATTCAGTCCTATAGTATAGAAGGAATAGGAGTTATAGTTTTTCTTCATTATAATTTTAGGGATATAATTAAAGTCTCTACAATAAAATAAGGACCAAAGCAATTTGAAGTTGCTTGGCCCGTATTTATTTTAATATGTTTTGTAACTGGTTTAACAAATCTTGTGTATTTTCCCCACTCATAATCTCCCCGTTTACTTTAGCATAGGGTGTCTTTTTACAAAGTTTACATTCACTTAAACATTCATATTCTTTATATTGAATCCGGGGGTTCGTCAAGAACTTTCCATAAACAGCGAGTGTTTGTTCATTAAGGAATCGGTCAAGATTATTTTGACAAAATTCAATCTGGATTTTCTCTTTTTTTGTGAACATTTTAGAAAGAAAAGTTTTCATCATATCGCTACTTTCATTGACAGAGTAAATATATGTTATTTTGATTTTAGCACTTAATGTTGCGAAATGCATGGTTTAATATGTCAAATCTAATCCACAAATTTATATTTACTATAAATGGATTGTGGAAACAGGGGAGGATGCAATTTCCAATTTATCAAAGTATTTCGCTTGTATATGTTGACACATGTCAAAGGAATGGTAGAATAGAAATGACTACGATATTGATAATGAATCTCATTATCAAAAAAACGAAAACACGTGCAGTTATTGTAGCTCATGGGTCTTATTTTTAATTAAAAATAGATAAAAACGTACTTATAGTCTTTATTCATATATTTTCAATTAAAAATATTATCACTGTGTTTTTACTGATATAGGAAGAGTAGGAAATGAAGATGAAGATAAGATATTTAGTCACGGCGTTAATTGTTTTATCATTTACCTCATTATTCATTGGAGTAAAAGATATTACGCCTCTCGATTTATTAGATTTAAGTGATGATAAAGTGCAAATAATGCTGCAAAGCCGTTTTCCTAGAGTGGTAACTATTGTCATTGCTGGGGTGGTTATGAGTATCAGTGGCCTAATCATGCAGCAATTGAGCAGAAATAAATTTGTATCACCAACAACTGCCGGTACGATGGATTCTGCAAGGTTGGGACTTCTTCTTGCTATTATCATTTTTCCATCAGCAGCACTTATTGAGAAAATGGCATTCGCCTTCATATTCGCTTTGGCAGGCACTTTCTTGTTCATGAAAATTCTTGATCAAGTTAAATATAAGGATACGATTTTCATTCCATTGGTTGGTTTGATGTTTGGTAATATCGTCGGATCTATTTCAACTTTCTTTGCTTATAAATATGATTTGATTCAAAGTCTCAACACATGGATGAATGGGGATTTCTCGATGATTATGTCGGGAAGATATGAACTAATATATTTAAGTATCCCTTTGGTCATTCTCGCATACTTCTTTGCTAATAAATTCACTGTGGCAGGTATGGGTGAGGAGTTTGCTATCAATCTTGGACTTAATTATAAATTTGTAGTCAATTTTGGATTGGTTATCGTAGCATTATCCTCTACTGTCGTCTTGTTAACCGTAGGAACCATTCCTTTTATAGGACTGATTGTACCTAATATTGTTTCACTTTACCTTGGTGATAATTTGAAGAAGAGTCTTTCTCATACAGCATTGCTAGGGGCTGTGTTCCTATTGATCTGCGATATTCTGGGCCGGATTATCATTTATCCATTTGAAATTCCGATTGGTCTCGTAGTTGGTGTAATAGGAAGCGCCGTATTTATCTATCTGATAATGAGGAGAAAGGCATATGAATAATAGAGGAAAAATTATTTTACTAGCTGCTGTTGCAACTGTTTTAACAGCAGGTTATATCTTTTGGGATCTTGGCCCAAATTGGGATTATGCACTTCCAAGAAGGGTTATCAAAATTATCGCCATAATTGTGGTTGGTTGTGCGATTGCCTTTGCAACAGTAGTTTTTCAGACAGTAACAAATAATAAAATTTTAACACCGAGCATTTTAGGATTAGATTCTATGTATATGCTGATTCAAACAGGAGTCATCTTTCTGTTCGGTTCAACACATGTCATGATTTTAAATAAAAATCTCAATTTCCTTGTTACTTTGACAGCTATGCTTATTTTCTCCAGTCTGCTGTTCAAGTTCATGTTCAAGCGAAATCGAAATATTTATTTTCTCTTGCTGATAGGCATCATTTTCGGAACATTATTCGGCAGTATGTCATCATTTATGCAGGTATTGATTGACCCGAATGAATTTCAAATCATTCAAAATAAAATGTTTGCGAGTTTTAACAATGTCAATACGGACTTATTGACATTAGCTATTGTCCTCATGATAGCAGTAATCGTATATTTTATGAGATTTTTGAAGTATTTAGATGTCATGTCCTTAGGGAGAGACCAAGCCATAAACTTAGGTGTGGATTATGATTTTGTTACGAAACGGGTTTTAATCGTTGTCACGATTTTAATCTCCATTTCAACGGCTCTGATAGGTCCTATCACATTCCTCGGCTTACTTGTTGCCAATGTGGCTTATCAATTTATTAAATCTTATCAGCACAAACATATCATTCCGAGTGCGATGCTGATTAGTGTGATTGCTTTGGTCGGCGGCCAATTCATAGTTGAGAGAATCTTCACCTTCTCAACCACTTTGAGTGTCATTATCAACTTTGTTGGCGGTGTCTATTTCATCTATCTTCTATTAAAGGAGAATAAGTCATGGTAGAAGTGAAAAGTTTATTCAAAAAATATAATAATAAAACGGTTGTCGAGGATGTATCCATTGAAATTACCAAAGGGAAAATCACTTCTTTCATCGGACCTAATGGTGCGGGGAAAAGTACGGTTCTTTCGATGATCAGCCGGCTCATTACTAAAGATTCAGGGGAAGTCCTGATTGATGGTAAAGACATGGGGAAATTCAACAGCAATGAGCTAGCGAAAAAAATAGCTATCCTAAAGCAAGCTAACCACATAAATATCCGATTAACGATTCGTGAACTCGTCGCCTTTGGTCGATTCCCTTATTCACAAGGAAAATTGACTAAAGAGGATTGGAAATATGTCGATGAAGCGATTGAATATATGGAACTTGCGAATATGCAGGATAAGTTTCTTGATCAGCTTAGCGGGGGCCAACAACAACGGGCATTCATTGCAATGGTAATTGCACAAAATACAGAGTATGTACTTCTTGACGAACCTTTGAACAATTTGGACATGAAGCATTCTGTCCAAATTATGAAAGTATTAAGAAGATTGGCTGATGAATTAGGGAAAACAGTCATTATCGTCATTCATGATATAAATTTTGCATCCTGTTATTCCGACTATATTGTCGCACTTAAGGATGGAAAGGTTGTCCAAAATGGACCTACCGAGCAAGTCATTAATTCCAATGTATTAAAGGAAATCTATGATATGGATATTGAGATTCAAAATATCAATGATAATAAGATTTGCGTGTACTTTACTTAGGATTTATGCCATATGGTTTTAAATTACTTCATTATTCGTAACCAACTAGGAAACATTACGAAAACTCTTTAGGCTGTTAATAGTTGGCGGGCGCCCAAGAATTAGCCGCCTCCTGTTTAAATATAAGGGGAAAAGAGATAAAGATGGATTCTAACAAGTTGCGGATTCAAAATGTAATTTTAAATAATAAAAAATACTTTTCGAGGTGACATGAATGATTAAGAAATTATCTTTACTGCTATTAGTTGCAATGCTAGCTGTAGTGGCTGTAGCATGTGGGTCAAATAATGAAAAAGAAGAATCAAGTCCGAAAAAAGAATCGGCTAAAAGCGAAGAATTAACAGTTAAGCACCAACTAGGAGAAACGAAAGTAAAAACAAACCCTGAAAAAGTTGTAGTATTCGATATGGGAACTCTTGATACACTTGATAAATTGGGTGTAGAAGTGACTGCTGTTCCTCATGATGGTCTCCCTAAATACCTTTCTAAATATGAAGGTACAACTGAAAATGCTGGTGGATTAAAAGAACCTGACTTCGAAAAAATTAACGAGATTGCTCCTGACTTAATCCTTATTTCAGGTCGTCAATCTGATGCATATGAAGAGTTAAGTAAAATTGCTCCTACTGTTTATGTAGGTGTGGATACTACAAAATATATGGAATCATTTGAAGAAAACGTAACACTTCTTGGTAAAATCTTCGGTAAAGAAGAAGAGGCTGCTAAAGAATTTGCAAGTGTTAAAGAAAACATTGCTGCTTTGAAAGAAAAAGCACCAACAGATAAAAAAGGTTTAATCATTCTTGCTAGCGGTGGAAAAGTAAGTGCATACGGTCCTGATTCAAGATTTGGTATTATCCATGATGTATTCGGCATTCCTGCTGTTGATGATAAATTAGAAGTATCTACACATGGTCAAAGTATTTCTTTCGAATACATTGCTGAAAAAGACCCTGACTACCTTTTCGTAGTTGATAGAGACGCAGTTTCTGGTGATGGAGCTGCAGCGAAAGAAACAGTTGAAAATGCTATTGTAAAAAATACAAAAGCTTATAAAGAAGGCAACATCATTTATCTTGATCCTAACTACTGGTACTTATCAGGTGGCGGTTTAGAGTCTGTTGATTCTATGGTTAAAGAAGTCTCTGAGGGTATTAAATAATAAAGATGTATAGCAAAGCCTGCTTTCACATAAAGTGAAAGCAGGCTTTTTTTGTTTTATATAAAGCAGAATAAGGATTGATATATAAATTATGACCAAATTTGCTCAAATAGGCTAAGAGTGCATACCCTAATGGTAGAGACATGACTGTACTTATTGAAGGATCCCCACATTTGAATAATGAGGGCTTATGCTCAACAACCGTTACCAAGCCTTGGAGTTGGGCACTTTAGTGAATACAATCCCAGCTATGTTCTATTTGGCAGAAGGAGATCAAAAGCTGGATAGGGACTCTTAGGAGCTTAAAGCAGGGAACCAAAGAAAAAACAAAAACCAGAGGAGAATAAATATACTTTCTTCCTATTATATATCGTTTGTTTAGCGCTGCTATTTATCTTGCTGCTATTTATGAGTCAGGGGTATTTTAAAATCAAAAATTCCAGTAAACTTTGGCTGGTCATCATTGGGATTGTATGCAACTTCTTTCATAATAACAATGAACAAACAGCGAAAATGATCCAAGATGCATTCATTTATCATTTGAGAGTGGGGAAGTAACATCACTTACGATTCAGTCTGAAAGCAGTAAATATATAATCACAGGGAAGCATAAGGGGGACAAAAACTTAGGAACGTACGTATCACAGAGTCAAATTGGTGCTATCGTAGATAATGCTTTTCAATTTTTTTACAATGTGTTTGTGAATCAACCTTTATCTTTATCATAGCTAATAAAAAAAAAAATTGCGGTATTAGCCATGGAAAGACTAATAATATTGTCAAAAATAGGAGATGAAAATGATCGAATTATAGGGAATTTAGAAGGGGAAGTTGTCGATAATACTCGAATTGAGCATAAGAAAAGCCATTTCTCGCAGTCACGAATACAAGTAAATGTAGGAATAAATGCTTTGAAGTATAAGTAGGATCCGCCTTGCGAATAACGTCAGGGATAAAAAGAGAACCCATGCAGGTGTATGTTCTGAACTGGAATTACAAAGGTGTTCAGGGAGTGATTACTGGACAAAAAGAAAATAAAATAAAAAAACGCAGATCATTTTTAGTCTGTCGAATTATCAGGAAAGAAGCCTTGGATAAATCTTATAGCTATAATGTGTATATATTTTTACAGTTTTTGTAATGTGCTGGTGTTTTTATATGGAGTCGTTTATAATGGTAAAAGCCTAAGGGGAGTGAAATTAAATATAACTGTCATCCACATTTACCAAGAATTTATGGTGATATTTATTGGAATAAGATTTGGAGTTCCTATATATTTATTATAGGAAATCAAACTTCAAAGGCGGGGCCAAACTCTGTTGTTTTTTCAAATGCTTGTTCATAAGCTAAAGAAGCGTTCTGTATGCAGGAGTAAAGATTGTGACAAAAAGTGGTTTTGCGCAATCTTGACTATCTTAGTGAAAGAATGCTATCATAAGGTTTGCGATTTTCCGTCTTCTGTAAGTATGTAAAAATTTATATATATAAACCACTAGATTAATAGAGGTGAAAGCATGAATAATTTTATTAAAAAGAGCCAGCATTTATTTGCAAATAACATACTAGGCTTTTTCTTTATTGCGGTAGTTATGTTCTGGATTAAAACTTATATTGGATATCGAGTTGAATTTAACTTAGGTCTTGAAAATGGACTACAACAGTTTTTGCTATTCATAAACCCGATTAGTTCAGCTATTTTATTCTTTGGGTTGGCATTACTGGCGAAAGGTAAAAAATCGTTTAAATGGATTATTTGGTTGAACTTATTGATGTCCATATGGCTATTCTCCAATATTGCATACTACCGTTCATTTACCGATTTCATTTCAGTATCAACCATGACACAAGTGCAAAATTTCGGGGATTTAGGACCGAGTACTTTAGCATTATTTAAATCTCATGATGTATTTTATTTCCTTGATACGGTTCTTTTAATTGTTTTATATAAATTCAAAGACTTTAAAGTGGAAGACATCAAAGTTAAACGTCGTACAGTTGGAATGGTTTACCTTGCAGGACTTGCAATTTTCGCTCTCAATTTGGGACTTGCTGAAAAGGATCGTCCGCAATTATTATCGAGAACATTTGACAGGAATTATATTGTGAAATATCTAGGCATGTTTAACTATACTGTCTATGATGCGGTTCAGAATACTAAAACCTATGCCCAGCGTGCAACCGCTAATAGCACGGATATCGCAGAAGTCGTCAACTATACAAAAGCGACAAGCGCTGAGCCTAATCCTAAATACTTCGGAGCAGCTGAAGGGAAGAATGTTATATACTTGCATTTGGAATCCATGCAGAATTTCTTGATTGACTATAAGTTGAATGGAGAAGAAGTAACTCCATTTTTAAACTCACTTGCACATAATAAATCTGATTTCATGTATTTTGATAATTTCTTCCATCAAGTTGGTCAGGGGAAAACAGCGGATGCTGAATTCATGCTCGAAAATTCTCTGTTTGGTTTACCACAGGGGGCAGCATTCACAAACCGATCCCAAAATACGTATCAAGCGGCACCAGCGATTTTAGGTCAAAAAGGATACACATCTGCTGTGTTCCATGGTAATTATAAATCTTTCTGGAACCGGGATAATATGTATAAGTCTCTTGGCTTTAATCAGTTCTTCGATGCAAACCATTATAATATGGAAAATAAAGAAGAAGTGCTAAGTTACGGATTAATGGATAAGCCTTTCTTTAAAGAATCCATTCCTATGTTAGAAACACTTAAACAGCCTTTCTATACAAAATTCATAACAGTATCTCACCATTTCCCTTATGTTATGGATCAGGAAAAAGCAACAATTGGTAAACAAACAACGGGTGATGCATCGGTTGATAGTTACTTCCAAACTGCACGCTATGCCGACGAAGCGCTTAAAGAATTTTTCGATTATCTGAAAGAATCAGGCCTATATGATAACTCGGTAATCGTTATGTATGGTGATCACTATGGTATTTCGGAAAACCATAACAAAGCCATGTCAAAAGTACTGGACAAAGAAGTAGGCACGTTTGAGAATGCCCAATTACAACGTGTACCATTATTGATTCATGTTCCAGGCGTTGAAGGCGGGGAAATGCATCAATACGGTGGACAGATAGACCTTCTCCCAACATTACTACATTTGTTAGGGGTTAAATCAAATGATTATGTACAATTCGGTTCAGATTTATTGTCAAAAGATCATAATGAAGTAGTACCGTTCAGGAATGGAGACTTTGTAACGCCAGATGTTACTTCCATAAAAGGGAAGTACTTTGATACGAACACAGGAGAATTGGTTGAGGAGAATGATGAAATTCTCAATTATAAAACGAGAGCTGAAACAATGCTTAATTTATCCGACCAAGTCGTAAACGGAGACTTACTCCGATTCTATACTCCAAATGGTTTTAAACCGATTAAACCGACGGATTATGATTACACGTACAATGAGGAAGATTCAAAAGAAGTTGATTCAAAAGAAGTTGAGTCTGATAAATAAAGGTTTAACGAAAAAACAGGTAGGGAGCAATAGCTTCCTGCCTGTTTTTTTATAGTTTAAGGAATAATTTTAATAAGGCAGTTCTTTAGGATTTTGCAGTCATCATGGCAATATACTTCCTGATTTCATCAGGCTTTCCTGCATACTTTTCTGCACGCTGTTCATCCTTTACGATTTTATTTTTTGCTTTTTTTAATATTTCTTCACAAATAGCTTGAGGGACGACCACTACTCCATCTACATCTCCTATTATAATGTCGCCTGGATATACAGTGACACCACCACAGGAAATTGGGATATTGGTTTCACCCACACCAGCCTTACCGCTTGAGGCAACAGTGGTCCCTTTACTGAATACAGGGAAATTTAGATCTTTAATGGCTGCTAGATCACGAATAACTCCATCGACGACGAGAGCTTCAATTTCCATTGTTTGCATCATGCCCACAACAAAGTCGCCAGCGATAGCTCGGTATGTATCCCCTTTGCAGTCAACAACTAATATGTCCCCTGCCTGGGCCTCACCGATTGCCTTTAAAACGGCTGAATTATCACCGACTGGTACCTGGACAGTAAATGCACGTCCGGCAAAATGATATTCATCTTTTAGGGGTTTAATTGCTGAGTCCAGATTGTTCAATCCATCCATTGCATCAGAAATGGCCGTGGTAGGTAAAGCTTTAAACTGTTGAATGAGAGTATCCATGAAAATAAGTCCTCCTTAGGGTTATTGGAATATAGCCTAATTATAACGATTTTTATAATTTTCGGATAATAGGTATAGGTTATCATTCTTTATAACTTTTAGCTCTTTTCGTAAAGATTGTTGTTTTTAAAACGAAACTATTTAAGGTTGATTGGAGAGGAAGTGCGAGACTCCTGCGGGAGCAGCGGGACAGGTGAGACCCCACAGGCGTTCACGCCAAGGAGGCTCACCGCCCGCCCCGCGGAAAGCGAGCAATGGAGGGGAAATCAACCACACCGCATTACTTGGTGGATAGCAACAAAGTATGCGAAAACAGCCTAACTTTTAGACGATGTTTCACAATTCTAAATGGATAAATCGACAAACCCCATCCTGTAGTAGGAAGGGGGCTTAGTTTATATAGTTACCAAATAGGGAATCTACAGTTTTTATCTTTTTAATTAAATAAGGTAAATCTTTTCAGAGCCAAGTTCAGCCCTTTTCCTGTTACACTTTAAGGATAGCGAAGGTTTTTTTATGAATTCAGTTTCTACTTCGAACATAGCGATCTTATGCTCTACTGCAAGAATGCCCCAAGCTTTGTCCCGTTTATCGGTCGGTGCTTGATTTTTAAACATATTTATGAGATTTCTACTCTTAGAAAGTCTGCGTTCCAGAGCAGGGATGGTTTTCTCCAATGGAAGATTATTAATGAACATAAGTCCGATTTCTCCATTATGATTGAGTAGTTCGTAAAAATATTGTTTACCTTTTTCGTTAATCGAGTATACTTTACGTGGTGGCCGGTTGCTTTTTGTTCAGTATGTACTTCAATGTAGTCTTGCTTGTTTACTTTTATCTAATGTTGCATAAGCAGATGGCTTTTTCATGTCTGTAATTGTGCTTAAGTTTTTTCGTAATTTCATTGATCTGATAGCCATGTTTACTCCGGGCCATAAGTGTAAACCGGTCCATGACTGGCCCCTTTCTGATGTGTGAAATCTATTCTACAGTAGCATGTTTTTCAACAAATCTATAGTCAGATATGGCTCTGTAGAGGGACACTACCAGGCAAATAAATTATACTAAGTGTATCGAAGTTAAAAGAAATGTTTACAAAAATGACTGCACAGAACTCAAATAATTTGATGTTTGGGGTTGAACTTTTAAAAGTTGTTAGTGAATCGTCTGCGGGAAATCTTTTTTATAGAGGGGTATTTTCATGTCAAAGAAAGAGTAATATTAAGACAGAGGTTGCCAGTGTTAGCCAAATAGGGCTAAATATTTCTGGATGAATGATTAGAAAAACGATTCCTGCAATTGTGGAAGCCTGCTGAATGGTTATATGCCTAATAAAGTGTAACCCAGCCTTTAGACAAGCCTTTATGAGAGGTGTGTGATTCATTTTTCATTCCTCCTTTTCTCTTCAATAATATGTCCAGGAATAAAAGAAAATACATAGCAAGTCGTTTTCTGCCCAGTAATATGGGTATAGTAGAGATAAAAGAAGAAGGAGGAATCATAGGTGTTTATTGTATATATTAGTCTTGCCCTCTTCATTGGAGCCATTATTTACTTAGTGTTTTTTGCTCTCAAAACATATAAGGATACTAAACCTGCAATTGAGAACGTGACGGGAACCGTTGCACGGATTCAGGCAAAAACGGATCAAATTAAATCAGAGACGGATCAGCTAGCAGTGAGACAGCAGGAAATCGCAGAAGATGTTCAATATAAAAAAGATGCCGTTCAATATACAGTTGATGCAGCTAAACAAACACCAGTACCATTTAAAAATATTTGGCTTACAATCAAGGGTGAAAAATGAAACCTTCGAAGCAGACGAAACGGTTGAGGGTGTATTTGACCACTTTTGATATTGCGTGATATAGTATGGGGAATAAAAAGTTTCTAGGGTTCCGCGGTTTAAGTGTCGGCTGATCCTAGAGAAGCGCGCAGGACTTTTTTGGCGTACACGGAGGGAAAAAAGCCCGGGAGGTTATAATATAACCTACTGGGCTTTTTTCTGTATTGGAGGGGAAAAGGATGGCTTGGTTATACTTAGTTATTGCAGGATTATTCGAAGTAATATGGGCAACGAGTTTGAAATACACGGAGGGGTTTACAAAGATAATTCCTTCTATCATAACGATTTTCGGTATGGTTATTAGTTTTTATTTTTTATCATCGGCGATAAAAACATTGCCGATGGGGACAGCATATGCAATCTGGACTGGAATAGGGGCAATCGGTGCCGTCCTTGTTGGCATCATTGTCTTTAACGAGCCAAAAGATGCGATGCGCTTAGTTTTTGTTGGCTGCATTTTAATTGGCATTATTGGGTTAAAGGTCACTTCTTCTGAATAATTAATGGCTTCCTTGCAAATAGTAGCATTAAACAATTTGTAAGGAGTGAGGAAAATGAATTATAAAGCGGTAGTATCAAGTGCGATGATGGCTTTATTGATTTCAGGCTGTGCGTCAAATGATAAACAAGGAGCAAATGAAAATCTTGGACTTAATCGGAACAATCAGGATAATTATGATACCCCTATGAAGGTAAGTGACACAAGGCTAAATAACAATGATCTAAATAACAATGATCTAAATAATAATAATCTAAATGATAATGTAAATGATAATGGTACAAACGATTTGAGAGTTTCTGAAGATATCTCAAATCGTGTCGAGGCCTTGAAGGAAGTAAAAAATGCCTGGGTTATTGTAACTGATCATCATGCGTATGTTGGGGCTGTGCTAAATGACGGGGAGGATAAGGATCTTACAAATGAATTGAAAGATAGGATCGCCGACACTGTAAGAGGAGCCGATTCATCTGTCGAAAAAGTGTATGTGTCTACGAATCCTGATTTTGTTCAAAGGATGAATGATTATGTGACGGATATAAATAATGGTAAACCTGTTAAAGGACTTGTTGATGATTTCCGTGATCTTGTAACACGAATTTTTCCAAGCCCAAAGTGATTAATAAGGGGTAAAATGATATTTAAGAATCCCTTCCATACTAAGACTTATTTGTTTATTTTCAGCTTTTTAAGAGCTTGAAAATGATACGGATAGGTCTTTTATGTTTTATGAAAAGATAAACCACTAGCTAGAGTAATCAGCTACTATGTCAGGTTCTGATGTAATGGGAATTTATGACTAACTTTTGGGAGTCTGGTTACAATAATTGGGTAAACTTAGAACGGTGTTAGGGGGTGGGGAAAGTGAGATTTTTTAATGGAAAAAAGAAATCTGAGGTAACAGCTTTTCAGCATTCTTCTGAGGATTTTCAGGAACTGTTTAAAAAGTTTGAAGAGTCATCTGATTTTCTTACTTACCCATTCCCAAATGAAGAAGGCTACATCATTTCCTATTTTAAATCACTAGTTAGTTCACAACAGGCCCATGAACAATTGCTACCTGTTATCTCGAATCAACCAAAGAAAGATATCCACCAATTAAAAAGTGATTTTCCAGTCGGAGATATAAAAGAAACGGCGGACTTAAACGAAATAAAAGAGTTGATGCTGACAGGATCAATCATGATTCAATACAAAAAAGATGATGAAAAGTGTTTGTTAATTCCATGTGTAAACAGTGTAAAAAGGCAAATTTCTACTCCAGAGTCGGAGTATACTGTCCTGGGTCCTAAAGAGGCCTTTGTAGAATCGATTGATACGAATTTAAATTTAATCCGTAATCGCCTACCAATTCCCGAATTGCAGGCAAAAGAATTTCAGGTAGGGAGTATCTCACAAACCAGGTTAGTAGTTCTCTATATAGATGGGATTACTAATCAACAAAATATTAATACGATTATGCAGAGAATAAATGACATCGATTATGATACGGTCGTGGATATTTCTTTTGTTAGCCAGCTGATAACAGATAATCGGAATTCGATGTTCCCCCAGTTGATTGATACAGAACGGCCTGACCATTTGGCCAGTGTATTAACAGAAGGGAAAATAGGGATAATGCTGGATGGATCACCTCATGTATTGATAGGTCCCAACACCATCATTAGTTTTTTTTCGTCATTTGAAGATTATTTTCTAACTTGGAATATCGGTACTTCGTTTCGTTTGATTCGCCTATTCGCAGTTTTATTTTCTGTTTTATCTTCGCCTCTTTATGTTGCAATTTTAACATATCATTATCAGGTAATTCCAACGGATTTATTGCCAATCCTAATCTCCTCACGGGGGGTCATCCCTTTTCCGCCGATTTTAGAAGCAATAGTGCTTGAAGGAACGATTGAATTGCTGAGGGAGGCTGCGGTGAGGCTCCCGGCAAAGGTTGGCTCAACCATCGGTATTGTTGGCGGTATTGTCATCGGTACAGCCGCTGTAGAAGCGGGATTTGTTAGTAATGTTTTATTAATGCTTGTCGCTTTGGCTGCCCTTGCTTCTTTTACGGTACCTATTTACCAGATCAGTAATACGATTCGTCTCATCCGCTTTCCCTTTTTATTGGGCGCCCAGTTATACGGATTGTTTGGAATAGCATTATGCAGTGCATTTATTTTAAGTCATTTATTAAAACTGACGTCACTTGGCAGTCCATATTTAGAACCGCTTTATCCGCTAAGAATTAAGGATTTTAAAGATAGTTTTATTCGACTTCACTTTTCAAAACAGAAAAAACGTCCGCATTTTTTGCGGACTGAAAATCCAGTAAGAATAAGAAAGAAGGCTCAAACCCAAAAATCCAAAAATGATATTGATGAATAAGGTGTAGAAAGCGGTGAGAAAGCATGGAAGCTCAAACAAATGTGACTAAACAGATTTCTCCATTCTCTGTCTCTTTCCTCATACCAGGTATGCAAATTGGAGTAGGGGTATTGGGATTTGAACGGATCATAGCAAAAGAAGTAGGCCAAGATGCCTGGATATCAGTCTTGATTTCAGGATTAATCATAAATATTCTTCTTTGTATGTGCTACAAAATTTTAGGACGCGGTCCACAAACACTTGATTTGATTGCTGTCCATCAAGATTTGTTTGGTAAATGGGCAGGAAATGCTTTCAATATTGTATTTATCCTCTACTTTATATTGATTTCCATCATTATTATTAGGACTTATTTAGAGGTTATTCAGGTTTGGATGTTCCCTAGTATTAATATCCCGCTGTTATTAACCATCATCCTGATTCTTGTTTATAGTTTTGTTACGGGAGGGTTTAGAGTTATCACCGGTTTTTGTATGATCGGGCTGATGATTGGATTGCCCTTAATGCTTTTGAAGTATTTCCCATTAAAACAAGTTCATTTCTATAATTTGACACCTGTCCTGGATCATTCCTTTCTAGATATTATGAAAGCATGTAAGTCGATGACGCTGAATTATCTCGGTTTTGAACTGCTCTTGGTCTATTATCCATTTATAAAAAAGCGTGAACGGTCTCAAAAGTGGGCCCATCTTGGGGCACTTTATACAACTTTTCTATATCTCATCTCAATTCTTGTCTCATTAGCATACTATCACCAGGATCAGCTGAAAGATGTTATTTGGGCAACTTTGACGTTATGGAAAATCGTGGACCTACCCTTTATTGAAAGATTTGAATACATAGGAATTTCTATGTGGCTTTTTATGGTGATACCGAATGCATGCCTTGGAGTCTGGGCTGCAAGCAGATGTGCGAAACGGGTATTTGGGTTCCGACAGAAAAAAATGTTAGTTATTATTCTGATGGTTATTTTAGTGTCTTGTATTTTTTTGGATAATCGCAATAAAATCGATTTGTTAAATACGTACATTTCCCGTATGGGTTTTTATATGATGTATCTGTACCTACCCCTTTTATTTTTATGGCAGTTGATTGTTTACAAAGTGAGGGATCATAAACCATGAAAACCAAACTACTATTGATTACATTAGGTTGCGTATTAATGACAGCGTGCGGAGTGGAGAAGCAAATTTTAGAAGATATCTTAATTGCCGAAGTCGTTGGCTATGATGATGCTGGCGATCATAAGATTAAGGGAACAGTTGTTGTCAATGTTCCTCAACTTGGAGAGAAAACAAACCTAGGTAAGGAAGTTTATGAAGCCATCTCTCATGACGTAAAAGCTACTCGTAAGCAAAAAAATTCTGAAACCGCATTTCCAATTGTTGGTGGTAGATTATCAGTAATTCTCTATAGTGAAGAATTAGCTGGAAAAGGCCTCAATGATTATGTCGATACATATAGGCGTGACCCAATGGTGGGAAGAGATCTATATTTAGCTGTTGTTCATGGCAGAGCTGATGATGTAGTTAAAATAGAGCCGAAGTTATCCAAAACTCCAGGGGTTCAAGTAAAAGAGCTAATTGAACAAAACATCAGAACGAATTTACCTAATGTCGATTTGCACCACTATTTATATGCCAGTCATGGTAAAGGAATTGATCCGGTTATGCCATTATTGGAAACAGCAGGCGAGCGTGTACGGGTGAAAGGGATTGCTCTGTTTAAAAAGGACAGGTACATTGGCAAGTATATTCCTTATGAGGACGGTTTCTTATTCAAAGTCCTTAGCGAAAACTTCAAACTGGGGAGTTATGAAATAAAATTGAAGGATAATGACTTTATTGATATTAATAACGTTCAATCACGTGTCCATTATGATATCTTACATGCAAATCAAGAGCCCAAGGTCAGGATTGATGTGAAAATAAAGGCAAGTATACTTGAGGTACAAGGGTATGACTTGGGCAAACCACTCGACGTGAAAAATATAGAGAATAAAGCTGAGCAGGTCATTGAAAAAAAACTAAATAAGATGTTAACTATGTTTCAGGAAAATAATATAGATCCAACTGCGATGGGTGATATCGCTAGAAGTAAAACAAGAAAATTTAATCGAAAACATTGGGAGGAAGTATATCCTCATATTCCAATTGATTTGGCTGTAGATATTGAAATGATTCAAACGGGAATCGCAGAATAAGGAAAAAAATCCATAATATAAAAATTCCTTAAATAGATTCGTTAATCAAGAATATTCCGAAGTTTCACTCTTTATAATAGGTGTATTGATGTAAACAATTATGTCAATTTGCTTAACGAAGGGTGTGGAGGAAATGGACAAAACATGGTGGAAAGAGGCGGTTGTATATCAGGTGTATCCCAGGAGTTTTATGGATAGCGATGGAGACGGGATAGGGGACCTAAAAGGAATATTGATGAGACTTGATTATTTACAGGAGCTGGGTGTAGATGTGATATGGCTTTCTCCGGTTTATCAATCTCCCAATGATGATAATGGGTATGATATTAGTGATTATCGTTCGATAATGACTGAGTTTGGGACAATGAGTGATTTTGACCGGCTATTGAAGGCAGTTCATGAGCGTGGAATGAAAATCATGATGGATCTTGTGGTCAATCATACGTCAGATGAACATTCATGGTTCAAGGAATCCCGGTCTTCTAAAGATAATCCGAAGAGGGATTACTATATTTGGAGGCCTGGGAAGCATGGAAAGGAGCCGAATAATTGGGAATCCATATTCAAAGGTTCGGCATGGAAATATGATGAGGCAACGGATGAGTATTATTTGCATTTATTCAGTAAAAAACAGCCGGATTTAAATTGGGAACATCCTGAGCTTCGTGAAGAAATTTACAGCATGATGAAATGGTGGCTGGATAAGGGAGTCGATGGCTTCAGAATGGATGTTATTAACTTCCTTTCGAAAGACCAGCGATATATGGACGGGGATGTCCGGGATGGGAAACAGCATGGTGATGGAAGTCCATTTTTCGTGAATGGTCCGCGCATTCATGAGTTTTTGCAGGAAATCAATCAGCGAGTGCTTTCAGGTTATAACTTGATTACAGTTGGTGAAATGCCTGGTGTATCACCTGATGAAGCCACATTGTTCACAGGGAAAGAACGAGGTGAGCTACATATGGTCTTTCAATTTGAACATATGGATTTGGGGGGAGGGCCAGAAGGGAAATGGAGCAACAACAAGTGGGAACTGAGTGACTTAAAGCGAATTCTTTCCAAGTGGCAGATTGGTTTAGAGGAGGATGGTTGGAACAGTTTATACTGGAATAACCATGATCAACCGAGAATTGTTTCAAGGTTCGGAGACGATGGGAAATATCGGGTAGAAAGCGCGAAAATGCTTGCTGTTTGTCTGCATATGCTTCAGGGAACCCCTTATATTTATCAGGGCGAAGAACTGGGTATGACCAACGTTTTCTTTGAAAGAATAGATGAATACCGCGATATTGAAACGCTGAATTCTTATGAGGAACTTGTGAATTCGTATGGATGGACAGAAGAGCGGATGATGGAAGCCATATACGCGCGCAGTCGAGATAATGCAAGGACACCTGTTCAGTGGAATGACTCAAGAAACGCGGGGTTTACGACGGGAACTCCTTGGATCGGTGTCAATTCTAATTATCCGGAGATTAATGCAGAAAAGGCCTATAACGATCCGAATTCTATCTTTCATTTTTATAAAAAGCTTATTCAATTACGTAAAAGACATGAAGCCATCGTTTATGGCCGTTACGAACTACTATGGCCTGATGATGAACAAATATTTGCCTATACGAGAACGCTTAATGAAGAAAAGCTGCTAGTATTATGTAATTTCAAAGACTATGAAGCTTCCTTTTCCATACCTGAAGGGTTAGATACAATGTCTGCTACACTGTTAATCGGCAATTATGAACAGCTGCCGATTGAGGAAATTTCCGTTAAACCTCTGCGACCGTTTGAATGCCGTGTCTATCATTTTAAATAAAAAAAGGACCTGATTTGGACTTACCCCCGTCAAGTAGACAGCTTAAAAAAAGACTAGGCAACCATCGAGATTCGATATTCAATCGGAGCTCGATGGTTAAGTCGTTTGAGCAAGGACACCTCCTATAGATTTGGATAATGCTTTTTTTAAGTAAGCCACCTGGGCCTTATAGTATTCCAATTCTTCTTCCAGGCTATCGAATTTCGTACGAGGACGTCCCTTCAAGGGGTTTTTTAAACCCTTGTTACCGCTGCTTTTTCCTCTTGAGTCTGAAATACCGCCAGTATCTTGATATTTTCGCACCCAATCCATTAACTGCGTTTTACTTTTTAGACCATATTACTTCGCTATAGCAGATTGGCTACCAATATTTAAATAACTTTGGACAACCTGAATCTTGAATTCCTCTGAATAAGTTTGAAATTTATCCCCTTTTTTAGCCAAAATAAAATCCCCTCCAAGTAATAGTGTAACATCCATGTTTTTTCATGGACTTTTTACACTGTCTACTTTAAGGGGATAATATCAATTCCTCTGGAAATCAGGTCCTTTAAAACGCTTATTTTACTTTAAAATCACATTCCTCAAGTGGAACGATTTTAGTTTTATACTTAATCTTATAGCCGAACCATAGGACGAAGAATAAAATCAGGCCAATGTAAGAAACAAACATTGAATTCCAATCAATCCCGCTGCTGCTGAATGCTTGGTAGCCTTGTCCAATGATAATGAAAATACATAAGACGAGCGCGAAAATCGGACCAGTTGGGAAGCCTTTAGCAAGGTATGGTAAAGCATTCAAATCAAGACCTTGAGCTACATAGGCTTTGCGGAAGCGATAGTGAGCAATCGCAATTCCAACCCATGTGACAAATCCAGCCATACCTGAAGCATTTAATAACCAAATATAAACGACGCCGTCTCCGAAAAATGAAGCTAAGAAAGCAAGGCAACCGACTAAAGAAGTCGCAATAAGAGCATTCACAGGAACCCCTCTTTTATCGAGCTTGCCAAGGAATTTCGGAGCTTTTCCGTCGCGGGCCAAATCCCATAGCATACGAGTCGAAGCATACATGCCGGAGTTACCAGCAGAGAGCACAGATGACAATATAACTGCGTTCATGACCGATGCCGCAAATGCAAGACCTGCGCGTTCAAATACAAGCGTAAATGGACTGACCGCTACATCCTCACTCAATAAACGTGCATCTGTGAACGGAATGATCATTCCAATTACAAAAATCGCAAGGATATAGAATAAGAGTATGCGCCAAAAAACGGACTTGATCGCTTTAGGGATATTTTTTTCTGGATTCTCACTTTCACCGGCTGTAACACCAAGTAATTCTGTTCCTTGGAAAGAGAAACCTGCTGCCATGAATACACCTAGAATTGTGAAGAAGCCTCCGTTAAATGGACCTTCTCCCATGGTGAAATTAGAAAAACCAATTGGGTCTTTACCGCCCAGGATTCCGAAAATCATTAAAAATCCAGTGATTAAGAAAATGATAACGGTCACGATCTTAATTAAAGCAAACCAGAATTCAGCTTCGCCAAATCCTTTAACAGACATATAGTTAAAAAGAAACATAATAATTAACGCAACGGCACTCCAAATAATGGACGAGCTGTCCGGGAACCAGAATTTCATAATCAGGACAACGGCAGCGAGTTCTGCTGCAATTGTAATGGCCCAGTTATACCAATAGTTCCAGCCAATCGCGAAACCGAAAGACGGATCGACGAATTTGGATGCGTAGACACGGAACGAACCGGCTACTGGCATGAATGCTGCCATTTCTGCAAGACTTGTCATTAAGTAATAAACCATGAAGCCAATGGCTGAGTATGCTACCAAAGCACCTCCAGGTCCAGCCGTATGGATGGCACCGCCACTTGCTAAAAATAAACCTGTTCCAATCGTTCCACCTAATGAAATCATCATTAAGTGCCGTGCTTTCAGGCTCCTTTTCAACTCAGTGGGATTTGATGTTTCTCGTGAATTTGACAATTGATGTTACACTCCTTTTTATTGGAAGGGAACGATATATAAAAAAACAGCAGTCGAAAAAGATCGACGGCTGTTTATAATAAACCCGTTTATCCTTCCGAAGATAGCTCCCCACGTTTAAAAAACGTGACAGTGGTGTACCTGTTCGGTAACACCGCCAGCCTAGATATACAAGGACCATATCTAAACTTCGGCAACTTATCCTTTCAAACGGAGTCGTCAATTTTCCTGAATCTCGTCCGTTCTACTTTTATAAGTCGCAGCCTCTAACTCATCGGTAAATGAGGAAGTATTCAATTTTCTTATACTAAATATATAAATCGTTGCGTCAACCTCTAGTCAACTTATACGATCTCAGTATAATGTTCAGTCAACCGCTTCTATGTCAGCAGGTCATTGAGTAAACTTTGCTATATTAAAATTATAAAATAATCTTATAGATAGCGCAATGATTATTTTTCAAGGTTATTTTTTCCTAGTTTTTAAATGTATTACTTAAATTTGGTGTTTAAATGTTTGTCATTTAAAAATAATTTTATTCTAATAATTACGATATTTCAAATAGTTTTACGTTTCATAAGAGTGTAATCTAATTTTACATGTCTGATAACTTCTGGATTTTCAAATAGATCAACAGCCATTTTTCCAATTAAATCAAGCGGCAAGGAAACGGTTGTGATATCGAGCATCTCACTGAGGCTATCATTATTAAAACCAAGAATGGCCACGTCTTCAGGTACTTTCATTCCCGATTTGTTAGCTGAAAGAATGAATCCGGCAGCGGTGTCATCATTAGTAATGATGATAGCTTCTGGTTTATCTATCATAGAATTCCAATCTTGGAACAATTTCTCGCCATCTTTGATGTGATAACTGCCCTCAAACAGCCATTCTTTATTATTTATAAGATGATACTTATTCATAATATCGTTAAATGCCTTTGTACGAAGGTAGCTGTTTCTGCTCTTTTTTCGCCCGAGACTGTATCCAATTTTCTTATAGCCTTTAGCAACCACGTATTCAAGAGCAGAAGAAAAAGCGGCATAGTGATCAATACTGATGGATGATAATTCAGCCTGGGCTGTATCTTCACATAAAATAATTGGTCCATATTTCTGATAGTCCAAGAGGACCTTCATTTCTGAAATTCTTGAACAAACGATAATGCCATCGATTTGCTTCATTTGTAACATATTCAATGCCTGAATTTCTTTTTCTCTTTCATATTGAGTTTGAAAGATGACTATATGATAGCCGATAGCATTGGCTTGTTTTGTAATTCCATTCACGATTGCTCCGTAATAGGGGTGATTGGTGAAGGGAATGATGACGCCGATTAGATTTGTTTTGCCTTTTGAAAGATGAATGGCGTTGATATTTCTCGAATAGTTTAATTGATCAATGGCCTGTAAAACACTCTTTCTTTTTTCAGGACTAACATATGGGTGATTATTCATTACACGAGACACTGTGGTAACGGACACACCTGCATATTGAGCAATTTTTTTAATATTTGTCATAGAATCACCATTTTTTCTTTTTTTTATTGTATCGTATGAAACCCATTTCAGAGCAAGAGGCGAGAATAAGAGAACTAAAGATTTCTTCATTTAGGGTCTTGTTCTGGTATGGGTTTCATCCTTTAAGATTGAAAAAAGTCTTAGAGGAGGGGATTAGGATGGTTCAAACTTTACTCTGTCTGATTGTACTATGTGGTATCGAATTGGGATTAGCGTCTTTAGCCATATCGTTAAAGTCGGATAACTGAATCGGCTAAAGCTTAGCGTGATAATAGAACACGAGAATTGCCCAAGAACATAGATGAATGAGTAACAGAATGCCAAGGACAGGAGCGACAGAAAGTTTCACGCCAAATAGTAATAAGCAGAAAAAAAAGCATGTCGCAATAAGAGTGAAAAATCAGCTGGATGCCCGTGCTCTAGTTCGGATGAGGTCAAAACGTTCATCTAATCCCCGTTGCTTGGCGGCGGCACGGCGTCCCCACCATAATCCAGTCAGTCCGCAAATAATCCCAAGCATAATTCCTAAAAAAGCCCACCAGTTAAAATCCTCCATTACTACTCCTCCTCAAATATAAATATATCTTCAATGGCTAGTTGAAACACCTTCGCTAACTTGTAAGCAAGCTTGATGGAAGGGTCGAATCTTCCTGTTTCTATAGAAATAATCGTTTGTCGGGACACACCTGTAAGTTCGGACAGCCTTTCTTGTGTAAGTTTATGCGCTTTGCGTAGTTCCCGAATGTTATTTTTCAAATTTCTTAAACTCCTTTCATTAATGTAAAGTTAGCTTTACGTAAAGTGTACTTTACAAACTGAAAATATGTAAATGAATTTTATTCGACAAAATCCTATGATAAAGAATAGTGGTCAAAGATAAAAGTGTTGCAGTTTTTTAGTATATTTGTGTATAGTATAAAACAAGTTGCGTATAGGAAAATTTTTAGCATCCGCGAAAATATGATAATAGGAAAAAAATTTAAACTAAATTTTGCACTTGGTAAACATTTTTAGGGAAATGAAAAAGGAGGGAATGTGGGTGAGTTTTCTAAAAACTATTGGTGGTGTACTTGCTGCTGTGCTCCTTTTAACGGGATGCAGCAATGATACGACTGAACAAGATAAAGGCAATAGCAAGGTAAAGGTCGTCGCAACAACAGGGATGATTGGGGACTTGGTTGAGAATATCGGTGGTAAACAAGTAGAGGTCACTAGTTTAATGGGACCTGGAGTCGATCCCCACCTTTATAAGGCAACACAGGGTGATGTGAAGACACTGGATTCTGCTGACATGATTTTTTATAACGGTGTGCACCTTGAAGGGAAAATGACGGATATTTTTGAAATGATGAGCAAGAATAAACCGACGATTGCGGTAACGGAGGATCTCAAGGAGGAACAACTTCGTAAAGTAAGTGCAAAGGAACATGATCCACATGTTTGGTTTGATGTAAAGCTCTGGATGGTTGCCTCGGAAGCGGTAAAGAAAGAGTTAATTGCCAATGATCCTGACCATGAAGCAAGTTATCTAGAAAATTATGAAGCCTATGTTCTGCAGTTACAGGAACTTGATAAATATGTACAGGAAGAAATAAATAAAATACCAGAAGATCAGAGAGTGCTCGTTACGGCACATGATGCATTTGGGTATTATGGCAAGTCATATGGATTGGAAGTTAGAGGGCTACAGGGAATTAATACACTATCGGAATATGGATCAAAAGATGTGAAGGATATGCGGAATTATCTTGTGAAGAATAAAATTAAAGCAATATTCATAGAGTCTAGCGTGCCAAGAAAGGCTATTGAAGCGGTTATTCAAGGAGCTGAAAAGCAAGGTCACAAAGTGAAAATCGGTGGTGAACTATTCTCGGATGCGATGGGGGAAAGAGGCACTGAAGAAGGAACATATATCGGTATGGTCCGCCATAATACCGACACCATTGTTAATGCTTTGAAATAAGGGGGAGAAAGAATGAATCAAGCAGCTCTTAAGGTAGAAAATTTAACGATAGCTTATCATAAAAAACCGGTTGTCAAAGATGTCTCTTTTGAGGTGCCGGAAGGGAATCTAATCGGTATCATTGGACCAAATGGAGCAGGGAAATCTACATTAATAAAGGGGATACTTGAATTGATTCCTAAATTATCTGGGGAAGTCACAATCAGTGGATCTTCCTACAAATCGATGAGGAAGAGCATCGGCTACGTACCACAGCGGGAGTCAGTAGATTGGGATTTTCCAACTAATGCTCTCGATGTCGTGATGATGGGCAGGTATGGTCACCTCGGATGGTTGAAGCGACCGGGAAAGGCCGAAAGACAGAAGGCTATGGAATGCTTGGATAAAGTGGGGATGGTTGAATACGCTAACCGCCAGATAAGCCAGCTCTCAGGTGGGCAACAGCAACGGATTTTTCTAGCTCGTGCTTTAGCACAAGAAGCGGATATTTATTTTATGGATGAACCGTTTGTAGGAGTTGATGCAGCAACAGAGAAAGCGATCATTCAATTGCTGATGGAATTGAAGGAAAAAGGTAAGACGGTTCTTGTTGTGCACCATGATTTATCGACTGTAAAGGAATATTTTGATTGGACGATGCTGCTGAATAAAAAGGTTATGAAAATTGGGCCGACAGAAGAGGTATTTATCCCCGAATACTTACAGGAAACATACGGGGGCCGCTTAGCGATATTATCAGATGCACAGTCCGGTCTATTATTAAAATGAGGTGTACATGATGAATTTACTGGATATTATTAATGATCCGAATATACGGTGGATTCTGCTTGGCACAATGTTCCTCGGATTAAGCAGTGGAGTCATCGGCAGTTTTGCCTACCTCAGAAAGCAGTCTTTGCTTGGTGACACACTCGCACATGCGGCATTGCCAGGGATTTGCGTTGCTTTTATATTAACTGGGGTGAAATCTACTTCCTTCTTTCTTATAGGAGCAGCTTTGGCTGGTTTATTAGCAGTTTGCCTAATCAGCGTACTTACGAGGTACAGTAAGGTCAAGCAAGATGCTGCACTCGGAATTGTGTTATCTTCTTTTTTTGGTTTTGGAATTGTGTTACTTACGCAAATCCAGCAGAGTGAATATGGAAACCAGAGCGGGTTGGATACATTTCTATTCGGGCAGACTGCATCAATGGTTATGTCGGATGTCTATATGATGATGGCTGTTTCCTTTATACTCATCTTCACTTGTGCCGTATTTTTTAAGGAATTTAAATTACTGTCCTTCGACCCGGGATTTGCTAAGGGGTTAGGATTACCGGTTGTTTTTCTAGACTATTTCATTATGATGCTGATCGTGGCGGCTGTGGTCATCGGTATTCAAGCAGTAGGAGTTGTATTAATGGCATCTTTACTCATCACTCCGGCTGTTTCCGCTAGGTACTGGACAGAGCGGCTACATATCATGGTTATCCTGTCTGGAATATTCGGTATGCTGAGCCGAGTATCAGGTACGTTAATCAGTACATCGGTCAATAATTTGCCGACAGGTCCATTAATTGTCTTGTCCGCGACGGTATGGTTTTTCTTTTCGATGCTTTTTGCTCCTAAACGTGGGGTGCTTTCAACTGTATGGAGAAGGTTATCAACGAAAAAGAAATATTCTCTCGAACAGGATAAAAGGAAAGGGAGCCATCCATTATGAATGATTTTTGGATTATCTTAGTCGGGGCACTAGTTGCGAGTTCTTGCAGTGTATTAGGTTGCTTTTTGATAGTCAGAAAAATGACATTGATTGGGGATGCAATCAGTCATTCCGTTTTACCTGGAATCGTATTGGCATTTTTAATAACCGGGACACGTGACTCGGTTCCAATGCTGATCGGGGCAGCTGCACTAGGGTTACTTACAGTAATCTTGATCCAGCTTTTTCAATCTTCAGGTGTTCAGTCTGACGCAGCAATCGGCATTGTGTTCACCTCTCTTTTTGCAACAGGGATTGTACTAGTGAGTTTGTATACGCAACAAATCGATTTTGACCTGGAGCATGTCCTGTATGGTGAAATTGCCTATACTCCGTGGAACACGATGACAATTAGCGGATTCGAGGCGGGACCAAAAGCTGTTTGGATTGTTGGCAGTTGTTTTATCCTCAATCTTATTCTGATTTTCCTTTTCTTCAAACAGTTTAAGCTTGTTTCCTTTGATCCATCACTTGCGGCTGCGATGGGAATTCCGGTTCTGTTCTTTCATTATTTACTGATGAGTCTTATTTCGCTAACGACAGTAGCCGCTTTTGATAGTGTAGGTTCCATTTTGGTAGTCGGGATGCTCATCATACCAGCGGCAACAGCCTATTTGCTGTCAGACCGTTTAAGTAGGATGATTTTGGTCAGTATCGGGGTTGGAATACTTAGTTCTATTATCGGTTACTTTTCAGCTACCGTTTTAGATGCCTCAATATCGGGATGCATGGTATGTGCTGCTGCTCTGTTATTCGGATTGGCATTTCTTTTTTCTCCAAGCCATGGATTGGTCAGTAGATTTTTGAAACGTAGAAGCGCAATGGAATCACATTCCTAGTATCTTAACTTCATGTAGCCTGTAATCTATTCTGCGATATAGTTGTGATTTTATTTGTTTAAAGTATAATGAATAAGTGTATTAAAAGATGTATCGCAGGAGCCTTTTTAAGGGAGAGTTAAGTATGGAGGAACAAAATAAATTTTCATCACGAATAGATTTTTCTTTGGTCACAATATTGCTGTTATTATGCGTTGGAAGTTGCTTAGCAATCTATAGTGCCCAAACGACTGGACAGTACGCTGAAAACTTCTTAATTAAACAAATTTTTTGGTATATAGTGGGAATTGGAATCGTATTAGGGTTTATCACCCTTGATTCGGATCAACTGAAAAAAATTTCCTGGTATGCCTATGGATTCGGATTGTTTTTGTTATTATTGCTGATTCTTATGCCAAAAAGCATCGTACCTAATATAAATGGTGCAAGAAGCTGGTTCGTCATCCCAGGGATTGGTTCGATTCAGCCCTCGGAATTTATGAAGGTTTTTCTAATTTTGGCTTTAGCAAATGTCATATCGAACCATCATCTTAAAAACACGCTGAAAACGATTCAAACGGATTTCTGGCTGCTTTTTAAAATCGGTCTCGTGACCGGTGCCCCGCTAATGTTAATCATGCAACAGCCGGATTTAGGCACAGGGCTTGTCATCTTGTCAATCATGCTCGGAATGATTTTCATATCAGGTGTATCATGGAAGATTCTGCTGCCGATCGTTTCGGGAGGAATTGTCCTCGCTTCCACGGTCATATACTTTGTCCTTTGGAAGCCGGAGATCCTGGAAAAATACTTAGGGGTAAAATCCTATCAATTCGGCCGGATCTATTCATGGCTTGATCCATATAATTATGCGAGCGCCGAGGGGTATCATTTAACCAAATCCTTACTGGCTATCGGTTCCGGTCAGACCACAGGTAAAGGGATCGGCGCGAGGGAAGTGTATCTGCCAGAGAGTCATTCGGATTTCATCTTCAGTATAATCGGAGAAGAATTTGGTTTCATCGGATCAAGTATCATCATCTCCTTGTTCTTCCTTTTGATCTACCATATAACAAAAACGGGAATGGAAACGAGAAATAACTTCTATACATATATTTGTGTTGGTGTTATCAGCATGTTAACGTTTCATGTTTTTCAGAACATCGGAATGACGGTAGGCCTTTTACCGATTACGGGGATTCCACTTCCATTTATCAGTTATGGAGGAAGCTCGCTAATGGGGAATATGATGGCCATGGGCTTAATATTCAGCATTCGGTATCATTATAAGAAGTATATGTTTTCTACGGATATCTAAATATAAAGCCGGCCTCCCATGGCCGGCTTTATTTGTAGCAAAAAAAACAAAAGGAGCAGAATTCCCCCCTGAATGTTTGCTTATTGAATGTTCGATCCAGGTGGAAACTGATTTTTATATCCGGAAAATTGTTGATACGATTGGCTTAAGCTCGGTGCTTGCGCCTTTTCTAAACTATACCAGCCTTTTTCGAACATAAGGTTATAGAGCTCACGCTGCATCTCCTGATTTTCTTTCGAAACGGAGAAAATGTCTTGGAATAATGCTTGGTTACTCATTTCATGTAGGGCAACGGAAAAGGAGTTACAAAAGTACTTTTCAGTTGTGAGCATGTCATTTATAAAATCCCTGTCATTCATTTGTGGTGTCTTTGCTACAGGAGATTCTGGATTTTGGACTTTGTTTTGGTTGGGCATCAAGAACCCTCCTTTACTGGTATTGTTGACTCTGATATTGGTTTGGATTTAAATGATTCAGAATGGTATCGTAATGGCGCTGATGCATGAGTCCGCACCGATTTAACGCATCTATGATTTGCGGGTCCTTGCATTGAGTCGCAAAAAAATGTGCTTTTTTAATCGCATTCAGATTCCATGCAAGCATATCGGTTAAGTATAAACTGTCTTTCACCGAAACCATTTCCGGTGGCTGTTTCATATAGCCAGTAGACTGCTGTTGGTTGTTAAACGAATTTTGCTGTTCCATCATTCTACCTCCTTAAGTTCTCTAAACGACCTTAATTTTCCCTCCATGAAATATTTTTATTCTTGATTCTAAATATCTGAAAATTGAATTAAATAGTAAAATAATCTTGTGCATCTATTTTCCAAAATGATTTGGAGGGGAATGCAGATGGAAAGAATATTGAGAAATCTGTTTCTTTTTTTATCAAAGAACAAAAGCATGACAATGGCAGCGAAAAAATACGGGTTACGGTTTGGGGCATCACGTTTCGTGGCAGGAGAAACATTGGATATGGCATCTGATGTGATTGCCGATCTAAACCGGAAAGGGCTTGCTGTTACCATTGATTATTTAGGTGAATTCATAGAAGATGAACAAGAAGCAAGGAAGATGGCAGATGAGTGTATAGAAGCGATTCGCATGATTGGCAGAAATGAACTGGATTCACAGTTATCTCTGAAGCTAACCTCGATGGGCTTGGATGTGTCCGAACGAGTCGTAATGAATAACATGCGGAGGATTTTAGCAGAAGCCAAAGCCCATCAGGTTTTCGTGACGCTTGATATGGAAGATTTTCCGCGCTGTCAGCCGACTTTGGATGTATTCAAAAAGTTAAAGGCTGAATATAATGAATTGGGGACGGTCATACAGGCTTATCTTTATCGGACAGAGAAAGACATTGAGGAGTTGAATGCATACAATCCGAATCTACGACTTGTTAAAGGAGCTTATAAAGAGCCTCGGGAAATAGCTTTTCCAGAGAAAATTGATGTCGATGATAATTTTAAAAAGATCATTAAGAAGCATCTGCTGAATGGAAATTACACAGCTGTTGCCACCCATGACGATAAAATTATTGATTATACGAAGAACTTAGTCAAAGAGCAAGGGATCTCTCATGATCAATTTGAATTTCAAATGTTATTCGGCATACGTAATGAAAAGCAGCTTGAACTCGTAAAAGAAGGATATAAGGTAAGAGTGTATGTTCCATATGGTACGGATTGGTACGGATATTTCATGCGCCGCCTTGCAGAGAGGCCAGCCAATATTGCTTTCGTTTTAAAGGGACTATTTAAAAAATAGCTAAATCGAGAGCCGGCCCGGATAAGGGACGGCTGCTCTAATAACTACTTTATTTTTTGTACTGATTGTTCTGGCTGTTTACTTTATTTATCCCTTGCTGACGCTCACGACCAGGGCCCGCATTGCCTTTAACGCTTGCGGCACTCACAGCTCTATTAGAAGGATTATTTTTACGCTTCATTGTATAAGTCACCTCCTGGTCGTTATTGTCTACTAAAAAGAGGAGAATTAATCAAAGGTAATATGATAAAAAAATTTATTTTTTTCCAGTTTTATCATTGCGGAATTTCCAATTATATTCTATATTAGTAATAAGAAAAAATATTCAAAATTTTTTTGAATTAAAAATGAATGAGCATTCATTCAATACATTGTGTAAGGGGGATATAAACTTGGTTCGACAAATACGAAAGGCTGCTGTTCTAGGGTCAGGAGTTATGGGATCAGGGATTGCTGCACACCTTGCTAACATCGGCATTCCGACTTTATTATTGGACATTGTACCTCGTGAACTCACAGAGGATGAAAAGAAAAAAGGTCTTACATTAGAAAATAAACAAGTACGTAACCGCTTCAGCCAAACTGCGATTACTAAACTTTTAAAGCAAAAACCAGCTCCGCTTTCAGCTAAAGGGAATCTTGCGTTAATTGAAGCTGGGAACCTGGAAGATGATATAAGTCGTTTAAAAGACGTCGATTGGGTCATTGAAGTAGTCGTTGAGAGACTTGAAGTGAAGCAAAGTGTATTTGCCCAGGTTGATCAACATCGTAAACCTGGAAGCATCATTTCTTCCAATACATCTGGAATTTCAATTGAAGCTATGGCAGAGGGCCGCTCAGAGGATTTCCAAAAGCACTTCTTGGGAACTCACTTTTTCAATCCTCCGCGCTATCTTAAATTGTTAGAAATCATTCCCACTAAAGAAACATCTCCAGAAGTACTCGAGTACATGAAACAATTCGGCGAAGATATACTGGGGAAAGGTGTTGTCGAAGCAAAGGATACACCAAATTTTATCGCAAACCGCATCGGTACTTATGGTTTGCTAGTTACCCTTCGTGAAATGCAAAAAGGCGGATACAGCGTTGGTGAAGTGGACTCGGTAACTGGTCCATTAATCGGAAGAGCGACAAGCGCGACATTCCGGACGCTTGATGTAGTTGGATTGGATACTTTTGCACATGTTGCTAAAAATGTATATGACCAGGTGGAAGGGGAAGAAAAAACAGTTTTCCAAATACCGGATTTTATGAATAGGATGCTTGAAAACGGTTGGCTTGGAAGCAAGTCCGGACAAGGTTTTTTTGTGAAAAAGGGTAAGGAGATCTTTGAGCTGAATCCTGAAACTCTTGAATATGAAGCCCGTAAAAAATTAAAAACTCCTTCTATTGAAATGGCTAAACAGGCCAAGGGTCTAGCCAACAAAATGAAAGCGCTTGTTTATAGCGATGACCGTGCTGGTGAACTACTTTGGAATGTTTTAAATCCTACTCTTGTGTATTCTGCACAACTGCTAGGGAATATTGCAGATGATATTGTGGCAATCGATCAAGCAATGAAATGGGGCTTCGGCTGGTCTACGGGACCTTTCGAAACGTGGGATGCGATTGGTGTTGAAAAATCAGTAGCTCGTTTAGAACAAGAAGGAGTTACTGTTCCTCAATGGGTGAAGGATATGCTGGCAAAAGGTATCACTTCTTTTTATAAAGAGGAAAATGGCGTAGTTTTCTACTATGATCATGGAGAATATAAAGAACTTCTTGAAAACCCAAAGGTGATTAACCTGAAAGCAATCAAGAAGCAAAAAGGCGTAATCAAGAAAAACAGCGGTGCAAGTCTGATTGATATTGGTGATGGTGTGGCTCTTCTCGAATTCACTTCACCGAATAATGCAATAGGTCTTGATATCATGCAAATGATCGAGGCTGCAGTCGATGAAGCAGAAGCGGATTTTAAAGGTTTGGTAATCGGAAACCAAGGCAAAAACTTCTGTGTAGGTGCCAATATTGCAATGATGTTGATGGAAGCACAAGATGACAATATTTTGGAATTGGATATGGTTATCAGCCAATTCCAAAAGGCAATGCTTAAGATTAAGTACAGTGCTGTACCTGTTGTTGTTGCGCCATTTAATATGACACTTGGCGGCGGTGCGGAAGTATCTCTTCCTGCTGCACGCATCCAGGCAACGACAGAAACATATATGGGTCTTGTAGAAGCAGGTGTTGGATTGATTCCAGGCGGTGGCGGAACAAAAGAACTCTATGTTAAAACGCTGAAGAATATGCCAAAGGGCGTCGCCTTTGATTTGCAGAAAGTGGCTAATCAGGTATTTGAAACAGTCGCGATGGCAAAAGTTTCGACTTCTGCTGAAGAAGCACGCGGGAATAACTTCCTTAATTCTTCCGATGGAATAAGTGTTAACGCAGACCATCAATTATATGATGCGAAGCAGGCAGCCATATCCATGTATGACCAAGGCTATACAGCTCCAGTTCGCACAAAAATCCCTGTCGTCGGTGAAACAGGGTATGCCACACTTCTTTTAGGGGCAGAATCCATGCGCCTATCCGGCTTCCTATCTGATCATGACCTTGTCATAGCTAAAGAGCTTGCATATGTCCTGGCAGGAGGAAAACTTCCTTACGGTACAGAAGTAGATGAACAATATATCTTGAACCTAGAGAAACAAGCGTTCCTAAAATTAATTTCAACTCCGAAATCACAGCAAAGAATGCAGCATATGCTTGTTAAAGGGAAACCACTTCGAAACTAATGGATAAATGAAAATATGATCAGATTGCAAAAAAAGGTTAATAGAGTGATAGCTTAAAAATGAAGTAAGGGGGATCCTCATGAAAGAAGCGGTAATAGTAGCTGGAGCAAGAACTCCGGTAGGAAGAGCAAAAAAAGGTTCTCTTGCTAACGTTCGTCCAGATGATTTAGGGGCTCTTGTTGTTAAAGAAACATTAAAGCGTACTGGAAATTATGAAGGTTCTATTGATGATTTAATTATCGGTTGCGCAATGCCAGAGGCGGAGCAGGGGCTGAATATGGCGAGAAATATTGGTGCCTTGGCAGGATTGCCTTACACAGTACCAGCCATAACAATAAATCGGTACTGTTCAAGCGGATTACAAAGTATTGCTTATGGAGCGGAGAGAATCATGCTCGGCCAAAGTGATACGGTCATTGCAGGTGGAGCAGAATCTATGAGCCTTTTACCAATGATGGGACATGTAACCCGTCCGAACGCGCAACTTGCGGAAACAGCCCCAGAATACTATATGGGAATGGGTCATACAGCTGAAGAGGTTGCAAAAAAATACGGTATTTCGCGTGAAGATCAGGATGCATTTGCTGTACGCAGTCATCAAAGGGCGGCTGAGGCCATTGCTGAAGGAAAGTTTTTAGATGAAATCGTTCCGGTTGATGTAACGCTTCGCTCAGTAGGTCCGGATCTTAAATTACAGGAAAAATCATTCAAATTTGCACAGGATGAAGGAGTTCGTGAAGGCACGACATTTGAAGTGCTAAAAAAACTAAGACCAGCATTCTCTGTGACAGGATCGGTTACAGCAGGAAATTCATCACAAACAAGTGATGGAGCAGCTGCGGTGATGGTCATGGATGGAGAAAAAGCTTCTTCATTAGGGATGAAGCCACTTGGTAAGTTCCGTTCCTTTGCTGTAGCAGGGGTGCCACCGGAAATTATGGGGATTGGTCCAATTGCCGCCATTCCTAAAGCTTTGAAACTTGCAGGTCTTGAGCTTTCTGATATTGGTTTATTTGAATTGAATGAAGCTTTTGCTTCTCAATCCATTCAAATCATTCGTGAGCTAGGTTTGAATGAAGAGATTGTCAATGTTAATGGTGGAGCTATTGCCTTAGGCCATCCACTAGGATGTTCCGGGACTAAATTAACATTAAGCCTACTTCATGAAATGAAGCGCAGAAACCAACAATTTGGAGTCGTTACAATGTGTATCGGTGGCGGTATGGGTGCTGCTGGAGTATTTGAATTATTAGCGTAATTCCATCTCGTTCGAAAGTTTATCAACTGATTCCGAGAGGCTTAAGATAATTAATCATTTAGGAGGAAATAATATGTCCAATCAAACAACAGATAACCTCATTAAAGGCGGCGCCTTTTTAGTAGAAGATATTACGTATACTCAAGTGTTTACACCAGAAGATTATTCTGATGAGCATAAAATGATAGCCAAAACCTCTGAAGATTTCGTAATGAATGAAGTCCTTCCGCAAGTGGAGCATTTAGAGAACCATGAATTCGACCGTTCTGTAAAATTACTGAAGCATGCTGGAGATATCGGCTTACTAGGTGCTGACGTTCCTGAAGAATACAACGGACTTGGTCTTGATAAAATCAGCTCGGCCATAATTACAGAAAAAATGGCACTTGCAGGTGGATTCGGAATCACTCACGGTGCTCACGTAGGGATTGGATCTTTGCCAATTGTATTATTTGGAAATGAAGAACAAAAGAAAAAATACCTTCCATTACTAGCGACGGGCGAAAAAATTGCTGCTTATGCTTTAACTGAACCTAGCTCAGGATCTGATGCATTGGGTGCAAAAACGACAGCGAAATTGAATGCAGAAGGTACTCACTACGTGTTAAACGGTGAAAAACAATGGATTACCAATGCAGGTTTTGCGGATGTGTTCTGTGTATACGCTAAAATCGACGGCGAACAATTCTCTGCTTTCATTGTAGAGCGTGAATATCAAGGTGTATCTACAGGCGCTGAAGAAAAGAAAATGGGTATTAAAAGCTCATCTACACGTACTTTAATCCTGGAGGACGTTCATGTTCCAGTTGAAAACCTTCTGGGGGTAGCTGGAAAAGGGCATGTTATTGCTTTCAATATCTTGAATATTGGCCGATATAAATTGGGTGTTGGTGCAGTGGGCGGTTCTAAACGCGCTCTTGAAATTACAGCTGCATATACAAATCAACGTCAACAGTTCAAAACGAAAATTTCCGACTTTAACTTGACGAAAGAAAAACTTGCAACGATGGCTTCTAAAATTTATGCAGCAGAAAGCTCAGTATACCGTACTGTCGGCCTTTATGATCAAAGACAAAGCAAGCTGACTGATGAGCAAGTGAAAGATGGAAAATCAATGGCAGCAGCGGTCGCTGAATATGCGATTGAGTGTTCTTTGAATAAATTCTTCGCTTCGGAGGTATTGGATTACGTAACAGATGAAGGCGTACAGCTTCATGGTGGTTATGGTTTCATGCAGGAATATGAAATTGAAAAAGCGTACCGTGACTCTCGTATTAACCGGATTTTCGAAGGCACAAATGAAATCAACCGTTTGCTGGTTCCAGGAACATTTTTGAAAAAAGCACTCAAAGGAGAACTTCCTCTTCTTCAAAAAGCACAAGGACTACAAGAGGAATTAATGATGATGATGCCAGAAGAGCCTAGCGATGAGCCATTGGCACAAGAAAAAATGCTGGTTAGAAATGCTAAGAAAATCGGTATTTTGGCAGCTGGTCTTGCAGCACAGAAATACGGCAAGAAACTTGATCAAGAACAAGAAATTTTGTCTAACATTGCTGATATCGCATCCCTTGCATATGCTGCTGAATCTGTGGTTTTACGTACAGAAAAAGCAATTGCGACGACAGGCTTAGAAAAGAACCAACAAAAAGTACTTTACACTGAAATTTTCGTTCAAGAAGCGTTCAATGAAATAGAACAGCATGCAAAAGAAACGTTAATTGCCGTTGAAACAGGCGATACTCTTCGCATCATGCTTTCTTCACTTCGCAAGTTGACTAGACACAACCCTATCAATGTCATTGCGAAAAAACGAGAAGCTTCTGTTAAGGTAATCGAAACTGAAAAATACGCACTTTAATCAAAAGTTCAACCTTTAAAGGGAATTCCCGTAATTGGGTATTCCCTTTATTTCGTGAGAATGGAAAGACAAGGAGAATTCGTTGTATTACACGGGAAAAACGGGTATTCTATTGATAGGTGGTGAAACAATGGGCTTAACATTATACTGGTACCCAAAATGCGGCACATGCCGTAATGCGAAGAAGTGGCTGGATAGTCATGAACTGCAGTATGAAGTGATTCATATAGTAGAAAATCCGCCTTCTCGAGCAGAAATCGAACAACTATATAATACCAGCGGATTAGAGCTGAAGAAGTTTTTCAATACTAGCGGGCAAAAATACCGGGAGCTCGGCTTAAAGGACAAGCTGAAAGATGCTTCTGAAGCAGAAATGCTAGATATATTGTCTACTGATGGTATGCTTCTTAAAAGGCCGATTGTTACGGACAGTACAAAAGTGACAGTTGGTTTCAAAGAAGAGCAATTCGAACAGACTTGGAACTAAAATTATACAAAATATTTGGTTAATTCCTTTTTTAAACAAAAAATCTACCTTATAATGTAATAGATAAAATAAGATATACTATGGAGGGAATTAATGATGACAACACCAAAAGAACTTCGTTACACAAAGGAACATGAATGGGTCAAAACAGAAGATGGAACAGTACGAATCGGAATTACAGCATTTGCTCAGTCTGAACTTGGGGACATCGTTTTTGTTGAGCTTCCAGAGATTGGCGATGAACTGAAAGCGAACGAGCCATTTGGTAGTGTTGAATCTGTTAAAACTGTATCTGAGCTGTATGCTCCTATCAGTGGTAAAGTTGTTGAAGTAAATGACGAGTTGAATGACAATCCTGAATTCGTAAATGAATCTCCATTTGAAAAAGCATGGATGATCGTGCTTGAACCATCAAATAGCAGTGACGTTGAAAACCTGATGAGCGCTGAAGAATATGATAGCCTGATAAACGGTTAAAATGAGGGAGAGAGGGCCTAAGTAGGCCTGCTCTCTTTTTCAATTAAACTAAAAGGCAGCATGCACACAATTCGTGAGATGGAGTGATGACATGGAGTGGGGCGAATTCGATAAAGTTATCATTGTAGAAGGCAGTTCCGATAGAAGAAAAGTTGCCTCCGTTTTGAATGAAGATGTGGAAATAAGATGTACAAATGGGACCATTTCATTAACTAAGCTAGATGAGTTAGTAGATGAAATGATGGACCGTGACGTTTATCTCCTTTTTGACGCAGATGATTCAGGAGAAAAGCTACGGAAGCAATTCCGAAGGGAAATGCCGGAAGCAAACCACTTGTATATCAATAAAATGTACAAAGAAGTGGAAAGTGCCCCCGAACATCATATCGCTACAGTGCTCGTATCTGCCAATATGAATGTGAAAATGAAATTTTTAAGTCAAAGGGTGAACGACTAATTGATGCAAGAATGGAATGAAGAAGATTGTAAGCTTGCTGTTGATGAAGGGGAAACCTTTTGCTTATATTTATATACTCCTTTGTGTGGGACTTGTCAGGTGGCTTCTAGAATGCTTACGATATCATTGGAGCTTTTTCCAGACTTGAAGGCGGGAAAGATGAATATGAACTATGTCCAAACAATCGCCGAATCATATGAAATTGAGAGTGTACCTTGTTTATTACTATTTAAAGAAGGGCAGCTGCGCAAAAAAATTTATGCCTTTCAATCTGTTCCTTATTTGTTCGGATTGCTTAAGGAAATAAGCTAAAAAGCCAATCCGATATGGGCTGGCTTTTTTAGCTATAGATAGTAGTGAATAAACGATTTAGTTCGTGGGTAAATAAAATATGAATATTCAAATAATTTATTGACTAGATAATTCTAAAGTGCTATATTTTGAATTAAGAAAGTAACTTCTAAATTTAATAGTTCTTATCAAGAGTGGCGGAGGGACTGGCCCGACGAAGCCCGGCAACCGGTATAAATTTATATACGGTGCTAATTCCAGCAGAGTATTGGCTCTGGAAGATAAGGAGAGAATATATGCCTCTTCTTATGAAGAGGTTTTTTTGCTTGTAAAAAGAGGAAGGCCAGAATTTAAATTCCAACTAAATCCATAGAAAAAGGGGAGAAACCTTATGGCAGAAAAAAAATTACGTTTCGAAACGTTGAGTGTTCACGGGGGTTTGCAAGTCGATGAGACGGGTGCCCGTGCAGTGCCTATTTATCAAAGCAATGCATACTTGTTCAAAGACACTGACCATGCTGCGAATTTATTTGGCTTAAAGGAAAATGGATATATTTATACACGACTTCATAATCCTACGGTCAGTGTTTTCGAAGAAAGAATGGCCTTATTGGAAGGCGGTATCGGCGGACTGGCAACAGCAAGTGGGATGTCTGCCATTTCACTGTCAATCCTAAATATTGCTGGTGCAGGAGATGAAATAGTGTCCGCTTCTACATTGTATGGCGGTACGTATAATCTTTTCGAGAACACTCTTCCTAAATATGGGATTAAAGTGAAATTCGTCTCTCCTGAAGACCCTGAAAATTTCAAAAAAGCCATTACGCCTAGAACCAAGGCTATATTTGCGGAAACAATCGGAAATCCAAGTTTAAGGGTTCTTGATATTGAAGCTGTAGCGGACATTGCCCACAAGGCTGGCATACCACTGATTATCGATAATACCTTTGCTACCCCGTACCTATGCCGGCCGATTGATTTTGGAGCGGACATTGTCATTCACTCTGCTACAAAATGGCTGTTGGGAAATGGAACAACTTTAGGGGGCATTATCGTGGATGGGGGCAAATTCGACTGGAACTCACCAAACTACCCTGGCTTCACAGAACCGGATCCTAGCTACGATGGACTTGTATACTCGGAAGCAGTCGGTCCTGCTGCCTTTATCACAAAAGCTCGCGTGCAATTACTTCGTGATTTAGGGCCGACGTTAAGTGCTCAAAGCGCGTTCCAGTTTACGCTGGGACTGGAAACGTTACATGTTAGAATGAAAGAGCATCTTTCGAACACCAAAACAGTCATTCAATATTTGGAAAACCATCCTGCTGTGACATGGGTTTCGTATCCTAATAATGAGAGTCACCCTGATAAAGCGCTGGCGGATAAATACTTGCCTAAGGGAGCAGGATCTGTTGTAACTTTTGGAATTCAAGGTGGACGCGAAGCTGGAGCAAAACTTATCAATTCGGTAGAATTATGGTCGCATGTAGCCAACGTGGGGGATGCTAAAAGTTTAATTATCCACCCTGCTAGCACGACCCATCAACAATTAAATGATATAGGTTTAGCAAAAGCGGGTGTAAGTGCTGATCAAGTGCGCATATCGATTGGAATTGAAAACGTAGAAGATTTAATAGAAGATTTAGAGCAGGCAATTGAAAAAGCGACGAATATCGTCTCCTTGATTTCTAAAACTGTTTAATAAAAAAGACCTGTTCATAATTTCCTAGAAATATTATACATTGCGCTCCTTTTTTATCTATGATAAAATTTCTCCATACTAAAGAACTTAATGATGTTTAAATATTCTATATATTAGCTCTTATCAAGAGAGGTGGAGGGATGTGCCCGATGAAACCCGGCAACCGACAAGGGAATTTCCTTGGAAAGGTGCCAATTCACACAAAGTTTAATCGCTTTGGAAGATGAGAGAAAGGCCTGCCTTTTCACCTGCCTTTCTGCTCATGCAGAAGGGTTTTTTCTATTTAGTTTGGGAAAACCTTTGCATGTACAGCAAAATTGGTAAACGGTTATAAATCATATTTACAGGCTAATCATGAAGATAAATTAACTAAGTTCATAGGTTTTATTGGATAAAAGAGGTGAGTATTAATGATTACATTGACAAAAGTTAGTAAGCTGTTCCGAACAGGAAAAGGAAGCAGCGACACGATAAAGGCTGTAAATAATGTTAATGTTGAAATAAATAAAGGCGAAATTTTCGGTATTATTGGCTACAGTGGAGCAGGGAAAAGTACTTTGATCAGGATGCTTAATGGATTGGAAACACCAACAGAAGGATCTGTTGTAGTGGCCGATAAAGAAATTTCAAAAATCAAAGGTGCTAAGCTTCGTAAAGCTCGCCAAGAAATCAGCATGATCTTTCAACATTTTAATTTATTATGGTCTAGAACCGTTCAAGAGAATATATCCTTTCCTCTAGAAATTGCAGGGGTTTCGAAAAACGAGCGTATCAAGCGTGTGAATGAGTTAATTAAGTTAGTTGGACTTGAAGGAAGAGAAAAGGCATATCCTTCGCAATTAAGCGGAGGGCAAAAGCAAAGGGTCGGGATTGCAAGGGCTCTTGCTAACAATCCTAAAGTGCTACTGTGCGATGAAGCGACGTCTGCTTTAGACCCACAGACAACCGATTCAATACTTGAATTGCTTGTGGACATCAATAAGCGTCTTGGTTTAACGATTGTTTTGATTACACATGAAATGCACGTCATCCGAAAAATTTGTCATCGCGTGGCAGTAATGGAAAGTGGGCAAGTAGTCGAACAAGGACCTGTCCTGGAAGTCTTCAAAAATCCAAAAGAACAAATGACGAAGCGTTTCGTTCAACAGGTAACAGAGCCTGATGAAACAAAAGAAACAATGGAACACTTGCTGGAACGCTATCCAGCCGGAAAAGTAATTCAATTGACGTTCGTAGGAGATCATGCAGAGAGTCCGTTAATCACTAAACTGGTACGTAACTTTGAGTTGGATGTTAATATCGTTCAGGGGAAAATATCTCAAACTAGAAGTGGTTCATATGGAACGCTGTTTATCCACTTTGATGGCAATGAGGATGAAATGCTCCGCGCAATCGAATTCATTAAAGCACAGCATGTAGGCGTGGAGGTGATTACTCATGCTTGAAGAATTATTGCCGAATGTAGATTGGGAAGACATTATTGAAGCAACGAGAGAAACGCTTTATATGACTAGTATCTCAGTACTTGCTACCTTTTTTATTGGCATACTATTAGGGTTAGTCCTGTTTTTAACAGGGAAAGGTAATATGTGGGAAAACCGGGTAATTAACACGATCATGAGTGCTATCGTTAATATTTTCCGTTCTATTCCATTCCTTATTTTAATTGTGTTACTCATACCTTTTACAAAAATGCTTGTTGGTTCTATGATCGGTGAGAATGCGGCATTACCAGCACTTATTATCGGGGCGGCGCCATTTTATGCGCGTATGGTTGAAATTGGCCTCCGTGAAATCGATAAAGGTGTTATTGAAGCGGCTAAATCAATGGGAGCAAAAACGAGCACGATCATTTGGAAGGTACTTCTTCCAGAATCGATGCCAGCACTTATTTCTGGGATTACGGTAACATCGATTGCATTGGTCGGATATACAGCAATGGCCGGGGTTATCGGTGCCGGCGGGCTTGGTAATCTGGCCTATCTAGACGGCTATCAAAGGAGTCACAATGACGTTACGCTAGTAGCGACGATTGTTATACTAATTATCGTCTTCATTATTCAAATTATTGGAGATGTGATTACATCTAAATTAGACAAAAGATAAGGGAGATGAATAGGATGAAAAAGTTTTTAGGATTTGCATTAGTCCTTGTTTTATCGATAGCTCTGGCAGCTTGTGGAACAGATAAGGACAAAAGCGGCAGTGATACAGAAAAGGAAACGAAGAAATTAGTTGTAGGAGCATCCAATGTTCCGCATGCTGAGATTCTTGAAAAAGCTAAACCTCTTCTTAAAGAAAAAGGAATAGAGTTGAAAATTGAGACGTTCCAAGATTATATTTTACCGAATAAGGCTTTAAACGATAAAGAATTGGATGCTAACTACTTTCAACACCTTCCTTTTTTAGAGGCGGCCATTAAAGAGAATGGATATGATTTCGTCAATGCTGGTGGAATTCACATCGAGCCTATCGGTCTATATTCACAAAAATATAAAAGCATCGATAAGCTTCCGAAAGGGGCAACAATTATTATGAGTAGCTCGGTTGCTGACCACGGACGTGCGTTAGCTCTATTAGAAAAAAATGGCCTGATTACATTAAAAGAAGGCATCGATAAAACGACAGCTACAACAAAAGACATTGTTGAAAATAAGAAAAAACTTAAATTTGATGCGAATTATGAAGCAGCCTTACTTCCGAAAATTTATGAGAGTGGCGAAGGCGATGCCGTTTTAATCAACTCTAACTATGCGATTGATGCTGGATTGAATCCGATTAAGGATTCAATTGCCATCGAAGATTCTGAATCACCATATGTGAACGTTATTGCTGTTAACAAAGGTGACGAAAATAAAGAAGAAATCAAAACGCTAGTAGAAGTATTACATTCTAAAGAAATTCAAGATTTCATTCTAAAGGAATACGATGGTGTAGTCGTACCAACTAAATAATTTATGAGTGAAGAACGACCTGGAAATCTTCAGGTCGTTTATTTATGTTTAAAGAAAAAAACAAAGGGTATAGAATTAATAGAGTAATAAAGTGATTCACAAATTTGAAAGGATGGTTCACTATCTATACTTTAGATTTACATGTAACAAGCGAAATGGAAAAAGCGATGCAGTTATCACATGGGATTGGCTATAGTGAGTACGGCAGAAATTTAGACCTTCGTATCGAGGTTGAGAAAGAACGAGATAAGGAACATGAAAAGTGCAACAAAATGGTCCTTGACCTACAGCGTAAAATTCACGGTTAAGCATATAAAAGAGTCTTTAAAAGATCGGTCTGTAGAGGTAAAATGATAAGTGATCTAGAAAATAAGGGTGTCCTTATTGGATTTACTTACATAACACCTAGCAGACCGTTTTTCACTATAACAAGGGTAATGCGTACCTTCCAATTAAGATTTTTTAGACATATATTAATAAGAATGAAGGTTTGCTGAATAATAAGGTTTAATTTAGAAAAGCTAAAATAACGCTCTTTTTGCTGTAAATAGCCTATAGCAGTGGGTTTTGTAACAATAGGACAGGTTTTCATCATGAAAGAAGTGGAAACCCCTATCTATATTAGTTGATTACAAATTGGATTTGTTATAAAATTGGAATGAGAATAAAGTGAGAATGCTTTTACGAAAATTAGAGTAAAGAAAGTAATTTTTACTTTCTGGTAATAAAATAGGAATTAGTTCACGGAGGTATTATTATGTCAGCTTCTACATTAACGGTTAAAGATCTTCACGTATCAATTGAGGGTAAAGAGATTTTAAAAGGGGTTAACCTTGAAGTAAAAGGCGGAGAAATCCATGCAATCATGGGACCAAATGGAACTGGTAAATCCACTTTATCTTCAGCAATTATGGGTCACCCTAAATATGAAGTAACAAGCGGCAGCATCACATTCGATGGTGAAGACGTATTGGAAATGGAAGTTGACGAGCGCGCTCGTGTAGGTCTTTTCCTTGCTATGCAATATCCAAGCGAAATCAGTGGCGTTACAAATGCTGACTTCTTACGTTCTTCTATCAATGCACGTCGTGAAGAAGGCGATGAAATTTCATTGATGAAATTCATCCGTAAAATGGACGAAAAAATGGAATTCCTTGAAATGGATGAAGATATGGCGCAACGTTATTTAAATGAAGGATTCTCCGGTGGAGAGAAAAAACGTAACGAGATTCTTCAATTAATGATGATTCAGCCAAAAATCGCTATTTTAGATGAAATTGACTCTGGACTTGATATCGATGCTCTTAAAGTCGTTTCAAAAGGAATCAACGAAATGCGCGGAGAAGACTTTGGATGTTTAATCATCACTCACTACCAACGTCTATTAAATTACATCACTCCTGATTACGTACATGTAATGATGCAAGGCCGTGTTGTAAAATCAGGCGGGCCTGAACTAGCTGCACGTTTAGAAGCAGAAGGTTATGATTGGATCAAACAAGAATTGGGCATTGAAGACGAAACTGTTGGCGAAGAAGCGTAAGTAGGAGGATTTGCAATGACTACAGAAACGAAATTACCGTTTGAACAAGAGGACATAAGCTCTTATTCAACTAAAAATAATGAGCCAGCTTGGCTATCTGAGCTTCGAATTCAAGCGTTTTCTGAATTAGAAAAGCTCCCAATGCCAAAGCCGGATAAAACAAAAATCGATAAATGGAATTTTACGTCTTTCCAGACTCATACGGTTGAAAGTGAAACTTTTGCCTCTTTAGATGAGCTTCCGGAAGAAATTAAATCCATCATTGAAGAAAATGAAAACTTATACATTCAACGCAATAATACGCCGGCACATATTAATTTGTCAGCAAAAATAAAAGAACAAGGCGTTATTTTCACTGATATTTTTACAGCGGCTCGTGACCATGCTGAGCTCGTACAAAAATATTTCATGAAAGACGGAGTTAAAATAGATGAGCACCGTTTAACAGCATTACATGCTGCATTAGTTAACGGTGGTGCATTCCTTTATGTTCCAAAAAATGTAGAGATCAAAGATCCAATTCAAGCAGTATTTTTGTTGGATAATCCTGAAACTACACTTTTCAACCACGTTTTAATCGTGGCGGAAGATAATAGCTCTGTAACATATGTAGAGAACTACTTCTCAAGTGTTGAGTCTAACGAAGGTATTGCTAACATCGTAACTGAAGTATTTGCAAATGCGAATGCTAAAGTGGAATATGGAGCTGTTGATACCCTTTCCAAAGGTTTTACGACATATGTTAACCGCCGTGGAGTAGCAGCACGTGACGCTCGTATTGAGTGGGCACTTGGCCTAATGAACGATGGAAATACGATTTCAGATAACACAACATATCTAATGGGCGATGGCTCTCACGGTGATACTAAAACCGTTGTAGTCGGCCGCGGGGAACAAAAACAAAACTTTACGACAGCCATTATTCATTATGGCAAACGCTCTGAGGGCTATATCCTTAAGCACGGTGTTATGAAAGAGGGCGCATCCTCCATTTTTAATGGAATTGGGAAAATTGAGTATGGTGCTACAAAGGCCAATGCTGAACAAGAATCACGCGTACTGATGTTAAGTGAAAAAGCACGCGGAGACGCCAATCCAATTCTTTTAATTGATGAAGATGATGTAACGGCTGGGCATGCCGCTTCTGTCGGGCGTGTTGACCCGCTTCAACTTTATTATTTAATGAGTCGTGGTATTACTAAAAAAGAAGCAGAAAGACTTGTCATTCACGGATTCTTGGCCCCTGTTGTTAACCAGCTTCCAATTGAAGGAGTTAAAAAACAATTAGTAGCGGTCATTGAAAGGAAAGTACAGTAATGAACCCATACGAAATTCGTAAGCTTTTTCCGATATTAGATCAAGAAGTCAATGGTCAGCCATTAGTTTATTTAGATAGTGCTGCAACCTCTCAAAAACCGGCTGCAGTGATTGAAGCGATTGAGCAATATTACCGCGGATACAACTCGAATGTTCACCGCGGGGTGCATACACTTGGAACAAAAGCTACGGATGCGTATGAAGGTGCACGTGAAAAGGTACGTAAATTCATTAATGCTTCTTCTACAGAAGAAATCATTTTTACAAGAGGAACAACAACTTCTTTAAATACTGTAGCAAGAAGTTACGGTGGAGCAAATGTAAAAGAGGGCGACGAAATTGTTATCTCTTACATGGAGCATCACAGTAATATTATTCCGTGGCAGCAGTTGGCTAAAGAAAAAGGTGCTGTACTGAAATATATTCCGCTTCAAGAGGATGGAACGATTTCCCTTGATGATGTGAGGGCTACAATTACAGATGCAACGAAAATCGTTTCCATTATGCAGGTTTCCAATGTGCTTGGTGTTATCAACCCTGTAAAGGAAATCGCAAAAATTGCCCATGAACACCATGCTGTCATGGTTGTGGATGGGGCACAAAGCACGCCGCATCTAAAAGTGGATGTTCGTGATTTGGATTGTGATTTCTTTGCCTTCTCAGGTCATAAAATGGTCGGTCCAACAGGTATCGGCGTATTATATGGTAAAAAAGAACTTCTTGAAAAAATGGAGCCGATTGAATTTGGCGGAGAGATGATTGATTTTGTAGGTTTGTATGAGTCTACATGGAAAGAACTCCCGTGGAAATTCGAAGGCGGTACCCCAATCATTGCCGGCGCCGTTGGCCTTGGGGCTGCAATTGATTTCTTAGAAGAAATCGGCTTGGATAATATTGAACGGCATGAACATAAACTTGCAGCTTATGCAATGGAGAAAATGTCTGCAGTTGAAGGGCTGACTATTTACGGTCCTAAAGATGCAGAAAAGCGTGCGGGTGTAATAACCTTTAATATTAATGACGTTCATCCACATGACGTCGCTACCGTTCTTGATGCAGATGGAATTGCTGTCCGTGCCGGTCATCACTGCGCACAGCCATTAATGAAATGGTTGGACGTATCATCGACAGCAAGAGCAAGTTTCTATCTCTACAACACGGAAGAAGATATTGATAAGCTTGTGTCCGGGCTTGTTAAAACGAAGGAGTATTTCAGTAATGTCTTTTGATAACTTAGATACACTTTACCGTCAAGTCATTATGGATCATTATAAGAAACCACGTAATAAGGGTATGCTAGAAGATGGTAGCATGACAATCGATATGAATAATCCAACTTGCGGCGATCGGATTCGTTTAACGATGAAGATTGAAGATGGCAAAGTCAGTGATGTTAAATTCGATGGTGATGGTTGTTCAATATCTATGAGTTCAGCTTCTATGATGACTCAAGCTATTAAGGGCAAAGACGTTGATACTGCTCTAGCAATGTCCCAGACTTTTTCCCTAATGATACAGGGGAAAGAGTATGATGATGAGATCGACCTTGGGGATATTGAAGCCCTTCAAGGAGTTTCTAAATTTCCTGCCCGTATCAAGTGTGCAACTCTTGCTTGGAAAGCCATGGAAAAGGGATTAAAGGAATAAATAAATTAAAATGAGCTGTTGTAGATTCAGCCATTTAAAATGGAGGAATACGAGCTATGGCTAAAAAAATGCCTGAAATTGGCGATTATAAATATGGCTTTGCGGATAAAGATGTTTCCATCTTCCGTTCAAAGCGTGGTCTGACAAAAGAAATCGTGGAAGAAATTTCTCGAATGAAGGATGAACCGCAATGGATGCTTGATTTCCGTTTGAAATCATTGGAGCATTTTTACAATATGCCAATGCCTCAATGGGGCGGCGACATGCAAAGCTTGAACTTTGATGAAATAACATACTATGTTAAACCATCAGAGAAATCAGAGAAATCTTGGGATGAAGTTCCTGATGAAATCAAACAAACTTTTGATAAATTAGGTATTCCTGAGGCAGAACAAAAATATTTAGCTGGTGTTTCTGCTCAATATGAATCCGAAGTAGTTTACCACAGTATGAAAGAAGAATTGGAAGATTTGGGTATCGTATTTAAAGATACGGACTCTGCACTTCGCGAAAATGAAGATATCTTCCGTGAGCATTTCGGTAAAACAATCCCTCCTACTGACAATAAATTCTCGGCATTGAATTCAGCTGTATGGTCAGGCGGATCTTTCATCTATGTACCAAAAGGGGTTAAAGTGGATACTCCGCTTCAAGCATATTTCCGAATCAACTCTGAAAACATGGGTCAATTCGAACGTACGCTAATCATTGTGGATGAAGGAGCATCTGTCCACTATGTAGAAGGTTGTACAGCACCTGTTTATACAACTAACTCTCTTCATAGTGCGGTAGTTGAAATCGTCATTAAAAAAGATGCTTACTGCCGTTACACAACGATTCAAAACTGGGCAAACAACGTGTTTAACCTAGTTACGAAACGTGCGGTTTGTGATGCAAATGCAACAATGGAATGGATTGATGGAAACATCGGTTCTAAATTGACAATGAAATATCCTGCTGTCATCTTAAAAGGTGAAGGTGCTCGTGGTATGACATTATCTATTGCTATTGCTGGAAAAGGCCAACACCAAGATGCTGGTGCAAAAATGATTCATCTTGCGCCAAATACATCTTCAACTATTGTATCAAAATCAATTTCTAAACAAGGCGGAAAAGTAACATACCGTGGTATCGTTCACTTTGGACGTAAAGCGGATGGAGCTCGTTCTAACATTGAGTGTGATACATTAATCATGGATAATCAGTCTACATCTGATACAATCCCTTACAATGAAATCCTGAATGACAACATTTCTCTTGAACATGAAGCGAAGGTATCCAAAGTATCAGAAGAACAATTGTTCTACTTGATGAGCCGCGGAATCTCTGAGCAAGAAGCAACAGAAATGATCGTTATGGGCTTCATCGAACCATTTACAAAAGAACTTCCAATGGAATATGCGGTTGAAATGAACCGTCTGATCAAGTTCGAAATGGAAGGCTCAATCGGATAATAACCGACTAACTTGCTTGTAGAGCGATTTAGAATAACCGATTCATATAAAAAGCCTGCCAGGTAGATCCGGCAGGCTTTTTCTTTTGGGAAATAATTCGGGAAATGGGGTCTGACCCCAGAAGGAGTGGTGCGGATGATTTATGTTGGGGTGACTGGTTGGGGAGATCATGATAGTTTGTATCGTGGCGGGGTGTCCCAACGTGATAAACTGAAAGAGTATGGGGCACATTTTCCTGTAGTAGAGGTGGACGCTTCGTTTTATGCGGTACAGCCTAAGAGGAACAGTGAAAAGTGGGTGTCCGAGACACCGACTCCTTTTCAATTTGTTGTAAAAGCCTATCAGGGGATGACAGGGCATCAGCGTGGAGAAATTCCTTTTGAAAATAAAAAAGAAATGTTTAAAGCTTTCCGTGACTCTCTTGAAGCCTATCGAAAAGCCGGCAAGCTCGCAATGGTGCTGTTTCAATTTCCACCATGGTTTGATTGTAAGCGGGAGAATGTAAACTATTTACGGTGGTGCAAAGCGGAGATGGGGGAAACTCCAATAGCTATTGAGTTCCGGAATCAAAGCTGGTACAGACCCAACATGTTTCAGCAAACCCTGGATTTTATCCAAAAGGAAGGCTGGATTCATACTGTATGTGATGAGCCGCAGGCAGGAGAAGGGTCCATTCCTATTGTGCTCGAGTCTATACATCCAGAAAAAACCTTAGTTCGCCTTCATGGCCGCAATATCCATGGGTGGCAAAAACCTTCTTCGGGGGATAATTGGCGGGAAGTTCGTTATTTATACCGATACAATCATCAGGAATTGACAGAATGGGTGGAGAAAATCCGGAAATTAGAAAAACAGAGTAAGGATATATATGTGCTTTTCAATAATAACTCAGGCGGAGATGCCGCAGATAATGCCAAGCAGATGATTGAGTTGCTTGGTATAGAATATGAAGGGCTAGCTCCTAAGCAGCTTGGTTTGTTTTAAGCGGCATTATATAATTAATAAATTAGCTGATGTGACAAACTAGTATAGAATCGCGAGGCCCACAAACAGATAAAGGCGGATTTCTTCATGGTATGGTTAGTATTAGTGTGTATCGGGTTATTAGCAGGCTCAATCGGCTCTCTAGTTGGTCTGGGCGGCGGCATTATCATTGTACCTTCCCTTTTGTTTCTTGGTACATCGACAGATATTATCGATGAATTATCACCTCAAGTCGCCGTCGGTGTTTCAACTGTTATTATGATTTTTACCGGGTTATCTTCTACTTTATCCTATATGAAGCATAAAGTAGTCGATTATAAGGCTGGCTTAATTTTCTTTTTAGGCAGTGCTCCTGGAGGCATAATCGGAGCCCATGTTAATAAAAACCTTGATACGGAAGCCTTTTCGTTGTACTTTGGAATTTTCATGGTATTAATGGCTTTGGTTTTATTAGTAAAAGACCGCCTGAAGCCTATGGTATTCAAACCTGGAACAGGGAAGGTCGTAAAAACGTATAAAAACGAAAATGGACAAGTATCTTCTTATGGATATTACCCTCTGGTAGCTATATTAATTGCTTTCGTCGTAGGATTCAGTTCCGGTTTATTTGGGATTGGCGGAGGTTCCTTAATGGTTCCAGTAATGATACTGATGTTCTTCTTCCCACCGCATATGGCTGTAGCAACGTCGATGTTCATGGTGTTTCTGTCTTCCATTACTAATTCAATTACACATATTTCGCTTGGTAATGTAAATTGGCCATATGCTTTTGCCCTTATTCCTGGAGCCTGGTTTGGCGCAAAATTGGGTGCATTTATTAATACACGCTTAAAAAGTACGTCGCTCGAAAATATCTTGAAAATTGTGCTGATAATCATTGGTCTACGTCTTATATACCAAGGTATTACAGGATAACGAGGAGGGAAAATGATGTCAGAAATCATTCATATATATCACACCAATGATCTTCATAGTCATTTTGAAAACTGGCCTCGTATTGATAAGTTTCTTAAAGAAAGAAGACAACTTCATCAAGAAACGGGAGAAGAAGCGATCATACTAGATATAGGAGATCATGTTGATCGCTGGCATCCATATACAGAAGGTACTTTAGGAAAAGGAAATATTGAACTGCTGAATGAAGCGGGATATCAATATGTAACAATCGGCAATAATGAAGGAATCACTTTGCCCTATGAAGCGTTAGACTCCTTATATGAGAATGCAAAGTTCAAAGTGCTGGCAGCCAATATCTATTACCAGAATAATGAAAGACCAGAATGGGCGCTGCCTTATTGGATACATACGACGGTAAAAGGTACAAAGATCGCCATGATAGGATTGACTGCTTATTTTCAAAAGTTTTATTCAGCAATGGGTTGGGAACTAACCGAACCATTTGCGGAATTAAAGGCACAGCTACATAAGATTAAAGGTGAAGCAGATGCAATCATCATACTTTCCCACCTAGGCATTCATGATGACGAAAGAATGGCAGAGGACTTTCCTGAGATTGATGTCATTCTTGGTGCGCATACCCATCACATACTTCATCAAGGAAAATTAGTCAATAATACGCTTCTTTGTGGTGCAGGGAAATATGGCTTTTTTATTGGACAGGTAGAAATGTTTGTCAATGAAGAAAAGAAAGTTTGCAAAAAGAGTGCATTTCTCTATGATACAAACCATCTTCCAGAATTAGAAGATGAACGATCTTGGATTGAAGAGATGTATCAGGCCGGAGGAGAGACTCTTCAACAAGTCGCAGTAAACTTACCCGAGCCTTTGGAAAATGAATGGTTTAAAGTCAGTCCGCTTACAGAAATCCTCGCGGAGGCTTTAAGGGAGTGGAGTGAGGCAGATTGTACCTTTTTGAATGCAGGCCTTCTACTTGATGGTTTGCCAAAGGGACCTGTCACAAAAGGGGATATTCACCGAATCTGTCCACACCCGATTAATCCATGCATCGTTGAGGTTAACGGTAATGAATTAAAGGAAATCTTAATACAATCGAGAAATGAGGAGTGGCCTCATATTCAGGTAAAGGGGTTCGGTTTCCGTGGGAAAATCATGGGAGTCATGCATTATGATCAAATAGATTTTAAAGAAATTACAAATGGATTAGTAAAAGAGATTCTTGTAAAAGGGGAAAAGCTTCAGCCACATAAGTCCTATAAACTAGCTATACCGGATATGTTTACATTTGGGCACTTCTTTCCAAGTATCCAGCGTTCTAACCGAAAAGATTACTTATTGCCAGAATTTTTACGGGATATATTATTGTGGAAGTTGAAAAAAGTATATCCTGACGAATAGGCTATAAACACGGTTTCTCCTTTTTTTTCATAAAGTATGGGAAGAAAGGGGCGAAACCAATTGATTATCATGAAGCCAATAATACTTGAAAATCATACATTCCTAGCTATTTCTGTCCAACTGCCCAAAACCAATTTGCTTGCTGTCGCGTCCGAGAAAGGGTATATAATGTGCGGTGCTCTAGATATTGGACTACTAAATGATAAATTGAAAAATCGTAAAATCCTTGCAGGAAGGGCCACCGGTGTTAAGTCGATTGAAGAGCTTTTAGAGGCGCCACTTGAATCGGTTACATGGGAGGCCGCAGAAAAAGGCATTCATCCAGGGATGATTGGAAAAAAGGCATTAATGAAAATGATTTAAACAGGAGGGCTTTCCTTTATCCAGAGGGAGCCTTGTTTTTAATTCACCTAGAAAAATCAATATTTTTAAATTAATTTTTCGAGATATTGTCCGAGAATCCTAATAAAGGAATATGAACGGATGGATTTACAAATCTTGAATGGGGGAGTACATTATGAGGCTATTTATTACAGAGTTACTCCCCCCAGGAGCAAAGCTCGGAAAAAGTATCTATAACGAGCGGGGTCATATCCTGTTAGCTGAAGGCTTAACATTAACGCAGAAAATGATTAATATTCCCTTTGGAGGCTTTCCGCCGGGCGGTTGCTATATACCCAAATGGACTATTTTTTTGCAACAAAGAAAATGGGATTATAATTTAAATAAATATTGAGTTATTGGGAGTTAGAAGATGAAAAATAAAAAAAGAAAAAAAGAAAGGCAGAACGGCTTTTTTAAAGAAATCCTAATTGAGCTTAGGGATTCAATCTTATTTGAAGTGGCTTGGAATATCTTAATGTTTATACCAAGAATGATGATTCGCTTATTAAAGAACATTTGGTGAAGTGGTTAGTCAAAATAGAGCTAACGGGTGCGATTCTTAAATAAAGGATCGCTCTTTTTTATTGTGCTAACGGGTGCTTTAGTTGAATATCGAGTACAGCCACTTCTTTTTGGATGTGGCTGTTTTTACACCTCACGCAAATATTTGACCGTGACTAAATTGGATTTCTGACACGCACTTAAAAACATTTGGTTTACTCGTTCTTTGGTCGCCATTTTCTTATTATGTTGACCAATAGAGGTAGTTGTCCAAATAATTTGTTGCCACGCCTTGGAAACGCTGCATCCATTCCTTCAATCGCTTATGGTAACTGTTAACGTGTTGAAGATGGTATATGCCTTTTTTGATTGAATTGAATGAAGGGAGAAGAGGGGGCGTGTCTGCTCAAAATGGGGGAATAGGAGACCGCCCCATAATACGAATCCTTGAGGAAAACAGTGAACAGATAGTAGAGATCTATGAAGTGAATTTGAAGAAAAACCTGCACTTGCTGATTAGGGAATGCCTAAACATACAAGAAACAGCCTAACCTGGTACTGGTTAAGCTGTTTTTTTATTTCTTGCTTTCCTTCATAATGGCCGGAGGGACTGAGCCGCTTCCGTTGCTGTAATAACTAGGTACGTCACCATTAATCAGAATATCCCCAACCTTTACTTCCTGACTCACTTTGGTTTCCTTAGATAGTGAGGGAATGACAATTTGAATATTGACATTAAAATCAACGGTTAATTCATAATAAATGTTATTGATGCCAGCGTTGGTTAGTTTGGTTTTTAAATCGGATTCAACGTTTCCTATAACGGACATTTTCACAGGAATTTCAGGTCCGTAATTTGAGAGAAGGTTATTTCCGGTTACAACACCAAGAGGTATATAGTACACAACGCTTTTATATTGTTCATCATTAAGTCTCGTTTTACCTGTTTCAGTAAAAGGGTTTCCTTTTTTGATTCCTAGTTTATTTTGAATATCTTCAATAATGTTGGAGCGCAATTCACTATAAATCTTTGGGTTGAAGCTGTAAGAAGAAGGTGACCCTTCACTGCCTTTGCTGGTAGTAATCATTTCTTTCATATCAACCTTTGATATATTTTCATCAACAGCTTCATGAATCGTTTCTGTCGCAATACGCTTGATTTCTTTTTCAGCTATGCTCATGATAACGGGTTCGATTGCTTTATCAACATACCAGAGTGTAGAGATGCTCGATATGATAAAAAGGATAAAAGAATAGAGAAATACTTTTCGGGTAGGAAGAGGTCCCTTTTTTCGGAATTTTTTTGGGCGAAATCTTTTTCGGAACACGCTTTAGCCCCCTTTACTAATACTTATGCATAAAGTTCAGGGGTTTATGTTCGTTTCAAAAAAAAGCAGCGGAAAATTCCCCGCTGCTCACTTTTGCTTTTTCGCTAAATCTTTCCTTTCCCACATCTTTAAATAAGGGTATGGGTCGAAGCTCCATTCTGTTATTCCGTTGTCTTTGTACATTCCGTAATGAAGATGTGGGGGGAATTTACCGGATGTACCTGGCGGGCCATAGCCCGTACTGCCGACGCCGCCGATGATTTGGCCTGGCTCAACGATTTGGCCGACTTTTAATCCTTTAGAAAAACCGCTTAAATGGGCAAAGTAATGATACGTATTATTTAAATCACGAATACCAATTCGCCACCCTCCAAATTTATTCCAGCCTTTCATTTCAACAATTCCATAACTTGTTGACCGTACAGGAAGGCTATAGTCTGCAAAAATATCTGTTCCCTCATGGATTCTCCTGCCGCCCCACCCACGAGCACTTCCCCATGTATTTAAATACGTATAATGAGTCCTTACTGGAACAGGAAAAGCTTTCTCCTGCAAATCCAGCCGGCCATATTTTTTATAAATCTTGGAGTTACCGATAATTATGCTAACTGTTTTATCTCGTTTATAATAATCCCAGAGGCCGATCCGAATATTATCTTCATCAGTTCCATAATTAAGAAGATGCTTTGAAAAGGCATATAAACGATCGGTATCATTGGTAATATCAGCTTTCCCGTCACCATTCCCATCTTGACCTAATCCATCAAAAAAAGTGATTGTAAGCGGATTTACATCGTTTAAGTTGGGATTAAGAGCCCCTCTCCACTTAGAAGGTTCGATATTAATCCCTATTAAGCCCTTTGCCGGCTCTAGGTCCCTGCGGGCAAGTCTGAGGCTATGCTCATATTGATCAGCTGCTGCTAGATAATACCAGGGAATTTGGAGAGTTGTTTCCATGTTTTTATAAAGCTCCATTCTCCCTGCATAAGGGTCAGGGGTATCAGCAGCATTTGCAACTAGGCTTTGAGTATTCAACAAACACAAACAAGCTAGGGTAAAAAGGAATACTTTTTTCAACGGGACAGGCTCCTTTCATATTGCTATCCGTATTTATAAAGACATCAGTTTGTCTATCTTTTATAAGTTTTACTGATTTAGCTTGAAACATGAAAAATAAATGATGGGAAACTCACTATAACTTGTCTAAATGTATTATTATTGTTAAAGTAGGGTGTGTTAATTTCTATAGAATGGAGTGACATTTTAATGTCTGCTACAAATAAAGAAATTCTTCGAAAACCAGATTGGTTGAAAATAAAGCTTAATACTAATGAAAATTATATTGGTTTAAAAAATATGATGCGGGAGAAAAATCTTCATACTGTTTGTGAGGAAGCCAAATGCCCGAATATTCATGAATGCTGGGCAGTTAGACGAACGGCGACCTTTATGATTCTAGGTGAAATCTGTACAAGAGCGTGCCGCTTTTGTGCTGTTACAACTGGGCGTCCAAACGAATTAGATTGGGCTGAACCGGAACGTGTTGCAGATTCCGTTGTATTGATGAATTTAAAACATGTTGTAATTACGGCTGTTGCTCGTGATGATTTAAAAGATGGAGGCGCTGAAGTTTTCGCTGAAACGGTCCGTGCTATCCGACGCAAAAATCCATTTACATCTATAGAGGTATTACCATCAGATATGGGCGGATTGTATGAAAATATCAAGATTTTGATGGATGCTAAACCTGACATTCTCAACCATAATATAGAGACAGTCAGAAGCCTTTCTGACCGAGTGCGGGCGCAAGCTAAATATGAACGTTCTTTGGAGCTTTTAAGAAGAGCCAAGGAGATGTATCCTGAGATCCCAACGAAGTCGAGTTTAATGGTCGGCTTAGGTGAAACGAGAGAGGAAATCCTTGAAACAATGGATGACCTAAGGGCGAATAATGTGGATATCATGACGATCGGCCAGTATCTGCAACCGACTAAAAAGCATTTAAAGGTGTTGAAATACTACACACCAGAAGAGTTCAATGAATTGAAAGAGAGGGCACTGGAAAAAGGCTTCAGTCATTGTGAATCCGGTCCGCTTGTCCGTTCTTCTTATCATGCAGATGAACAGGTTAATGCAGCAGCAAAACATAAGCAAATTAAAGGTGAAGAATTATTGAAATAGAAAGAAATAAGGACCGAAAATATTCGGTCCTTTCATTTTATTCATTTGCTTAATCAGTAAATTAGATCATTAAAAATTGTCCGTTTTTTGTTGGATATTATCGTGATGATCCCTTTTATCGTTAATCATTTCACCGTTCTCATTTTCCACATCACTCATTTTGTATCCTTGAGGTGACTTCAGCATGCTTTTGATGGTCTCTTCAATAGTATGGTCGACACCTTTGCTGTCAGACTGTAGTGTTGCGAAGTTTTCAATATCTTGAGCAAGTGTTGGATCATCACTGACGTAGACATGATAGTAGCGGGGGACGATAGACATTGCCGTACGCTTCACTTGGTCCGCGGTGTCGGTGCGATCCTTGGTATTGGTATCATATACGACAAGAACTTCCTCATCAGTTACGAGTGTAGCGGCATCATTGACATTTGGAAGCTGAACGCTTAGTGTTGAAATAATATCAGCCAGTTGTTCACGGTCAATGGTAGCTGTTTTATTAGAAATGTTACGGCCCTTAATGGTCGTTTTATTGGTGCGGGTAAAACCAAAATTATCACTCTTGTTGTCATGATTACGATAATCCTCGTCATAATATTGAGTTGGATTATTTACATTTTTAGGATTACCAGCATTAATATTTGGACGATCCATACCTTGATCTTTATCATTAGAACAGCCGGTTAGTGCAATAATTGAACTTAAACCTACTGTTATTATTATTTTTTTCATTAAAAACACCCCCTATAACCTTAGGATGAACATATTTCTCTATATTTCGCTTAGTAATTGATGGGGAATCAGTTATAATTTAAAGAAGGAATGTATTTTTGAGAGGTGAAATGAATGATTAACATCAATAACCTGACCTATGAAATAATCGAAGACGAAAGAGAAGGTTATAACGAAGAAGCGTTTAAAGCCAGATACAGTGAGATTTTAACGAAGTATGATTATATCGTAGGGGATTGGGGTTACGGTCAATTGAGACTGCGCGGATTCTTTGATGATTCTAATCAGAAAGCAACCTTTGATACAAAAATAAGTACGCTCAGCGAATATTTATATGAGTACTGCAATTTTGGCTGTCCATATTTTGTTGTGAAAAAAATAAAGAAATAAAAAAGGCCAGAATGAATTCTGTCCTTTTTTATTTTTTATTGGATTTGAAGCAGTTATAGAGAATAGTTGACCTCTCCAAGGTCATTATTTAGGCCATTTCTTGGCCCTCGCCAAGTCCAGTTGGCCATCTGTAACTTAAGAACCAAAGAAAGGCCATGTTCATATCTATCTCTTCAATGGTCTTACGGATCGAGCGAATACCGAAGTTATATTGAATGAATGTCAGTTTAACTAAAATAACTGGATCAATACTTGGGTGTCCTACCTGAATACGTATCTTTCACCAAGTCATAAATGAAAGAGAAGTCAACGGCGGCCTCAATTTTACGAACCAAATGGTTCGCTGGCACCAGTTGATCTAAAGTAATCATTTTAAGTTGATGTCGCTAAATAGAATCATGTTTAGAAAGCATCCTTATCACCTCAAGTTTTTATACTTCTATTTTAAAACAAAAAAGACTGTTGGCAAAAGGGGTTCTATCTAAATGTTAAAACAAAGTTGATTGGAACGAAAGGTACGAGACTCCTGCGGGAAAAGCGCGTCTAGGGGAGACCCCGCAGGCGCAAGCCGAGGAGGCTCCCGGACCGCCCGCGGAAAGCGAGTGCCTGAAGTGGAAATCAACGGTCAAATTTTAAAAACCTAAAAAAACTGTAGACAAACTCAATTATTTATCGAGTTTGTCTACAGTCTGAAATGCCAGAAAGATTTCTGGCCTTTTATCTTTATGAACTTCCATATCCTTCATAAGGAGGTTGAGCATCTTTTTCCGGATCATCATGTGTCGGATGAGCACCAGGGTATTTTCGAGGTAAGTCTTCGTGCAATGTTTTATTTTCATAATTAAAGGCACTTTGAGATCGTTGTCCTTCCTGCCATGGTGTACTTTTATTCTCGACAGGGGCATCTTGTGCTATTGTTGATCCAAAAGGTCCTTCAGGAAATTCTTCAGGAATTAAAAAATCCCGCTGCTTCTCAACATTGGAGAAATCGTGGTATGTTTCCTCTTCTTTTTCCAAGGTAATCCCTCCTCATGTAATCGTACATTCAGTAGGTTTTCCCGTTAAAGAAAAAAACTTTAGCATTTAGACGATTTCCATTAAAAAGTGACTTAGTTCCTCTGCTTCCGCTTCTGTTAACTGAAATGCATGTTCAAGATAGCCTTCCTCTTCTAAATCATCCGGTCCAATAATCGCGAAACGGTTACTCTGCATGTTTAATACAAGCTTTTTGCCATAAAAGCGGTCGGTGGTCGTAATGGCCAAATCAAATCTTGATTCCTCACCCATGAAGCTGATAAACCGGGTTTTGGAGTCAACCACGTCATTGTATAAATAAAAACGTTCTTCCACATTATCATTCCCTTCTTATCTGCATTTTTGTAGTTCCATCATAACAAAGTGACTGCAATAGGGGAACAGACTTTTTCGGAGTCCTATTGAGGTACAACCATTCAGAGGAAGTATTTAGTATGAAACTTCTGATGAAATGACATTTTAAAACCCTTTAAAATTCATTTTATAATTGAGAACATTGTGCAGAATTCTGTAAAAGAGTCAATTCTGAAGGGATAGTAGCTAATTGCCAAAGAGACTAGGGCAGTAGTTGTAACTCAAGGAATTGAGAGTATAGGAGTAGCTATGGTATTATCAAGGTATAAGGTTGATTTGGTACTGGCTATTACTATGCTGCACCTTCAACTGTAGATAAAATTCATGTGTCATCTTAGATCAGAAAGGATCTGGAAAGAATGTACTTTGTAGACCGACAAAAAATTGAACAGATTTTAGGATTTCTTGAAAAACAGCTTGGGCTTTTTGAAGGGCAAGATAATTTTGATGGAGACCTTTCAGAGCTTATCGTTGAAAGGCTCATACAAACTTCCATCGATTCCGTGTTGGATGTAGGGAATGCGGTAATTGATGGTTTCATTATGCGTGATCCAGGCAGCTACGAAGATATTATTGATATCCTTCATGATGAAAAAGTCATTTCCGAAGTTATCGCCATACATTTTAAAAAGGTGCTGCCGTTAAGAAAAATGCTAGTTCAGGATTTCATTGAAGTGAACCATCAAGAATTACTTTCCGTATTTGAGGCAAACATAGAGGCATTTAAACAATTCCCTGACTTGGTAAGAAATTATTTAACAAACGAATTGGGGCCTGTTTCAGCTTTTAAAAATTAGTTTGGTTAGGTAAGGGGGAATTCAAATGAAATCGTACAAAGGGTATTTAATTGACTTAGATGGCACGATGTACCGTGGAACCGAACAAATTGCAGAAGCAGCAGGTTTTATTAATGAACTAAGAAAAAGGGATATCCCTTATTTATTCGTAACCAATAACTCTTCCCGGACTCCTGCACAGGTAGCGGATAAATTGAGAAGCATTGGTATTTCAACTGAAGATGACCAGGTTTTCACGACAAGTATGGCTACAGCGAATTACATTGCTGAACAAAAAGAAGATGCATCCGTTTATGTAGTTGGTGAAGAAGGTATTATCGAGGCTCTTAAGGAAAAGGGAATGAAGCTAGTTGATGAATCTCCTGACTTTCTTGTGATGGGCATCGACCGTGGCGTTAATTATGAAAAACTGTCAAAAGCTTGTCTTGCAGTTAGAAATGGCGCCGTTTTCATTTCAACTAATGGTGATATTGCCATCCCTACTGAACAGGGTCTTTTACCGGGAAATGGTGCGTTGACGTCAGTTGTCTCTGTTTCTACTCAGGTACAGCCGATATTCATTGGAAAACCTGAATCCGTCATAGTAGAGCAGGCGTTAAGAGTATTGGGTGTACCAAAAGAAGAGACAATCATGGTCGGCGACAATTATGACACGGATATTTTGGCGGGCCTTAACGCAGGTATTGATACATTACTTGTACATACGGGCGTAACAACAAAAGAACGTTTAAAGCAATACGAGAAGCAGCCGACATATGTGGTGGACACGCTCGACCTATGGCACTTCGAATAAAAAAAATCCAGGCCTGCGTTAGCAGCCCTGGATTTTTTTATGGAACTGAAAGGTATATCGTAAAACTTGAGCGTATATTCAAAATTAAGGAAAACCAGTGGAGATAGAAATATATCTCCAATTTGGTGTCCACTATTCTACATTTTTAGTTCGATGGGCAAGTCGGCTTGATGCGGCAGCAGCAATAGCACCGACGATATCGTCTAAAAAGGTATGGACCTTACCTGTGCTTTTATCGTTTAAATATTTCAAGATACCGGGTTTTTGCTTGTCGATAAATCCATAATTCGTAAAACCGATAGATCCATATACATTTACAATCGACAAGGCTAATATCTCATCGACCCCATATAGTCCTTCATCTATTTCAATGATGCTTTGTAGAGGCTCTTCAAGCAACTTTTTCTCAGCTAAAATATCCAACTGTATGCCGGTCAAGATGGCATTTTGGACCTCGCGTTTGGAGAGTACCCGTTCGACATTGTGAAGGCAATCAGACATTTGAAGATCATCATGGTAGCTTTTTTGCAGATACATGACAAGCTCTGCAATATCCTCTAGTTTCACTCCCCGTTCACTTAGCCATCTTCGAGCCGTTTGTTCAGAAATTGATTGTTCTATATTAGCCATGGTTATCACCCATTTCTCTATATTTTAAGGGATAGTTCAAACGTTAGTAGTTCTGTGTTAAAAATGAAAATCCTGAAACATATTTTTATTTCATAATAAGGTTTCGATAATCATTCAGAAAACGGGTTATTCCACATATATATAAGAATATGATGTCCAAATATTTCTATTTTTATCCATTTGATGAAAGGGGCAATTTTATGATAGAAGAAATCATTTTTAATAATTATGGTATACAAGTAGAGCGAGAAGAAGCGAATAGCCGGTTTCCTAGCTTTCGTTCTGGAAATATGTTTTATAGCATTGTTCCAATAGAAAATGTGGAACAGGAGGAATTAGTGGAACGTCATAAAATGTCTCAACATCTTATTTCACAGGGAGATCGTCATGTTTCAGCCTTTGTCCTTGCAAATCATGGCAGTTATGTTTCAGAAGCGGATGAGCAATTATTTATCCTCCTTGCTAATGAGGCATTGGAAGGTCCGAAAAATTTCAACCCGGGCCGGCGTTTAGCGAGATTTCATCAGCGTGGGAGAAATATTAATGAAACGATTCAAACATGTTCAAGAATTGGTAAATGGAAAGAGCTCTGGGAACAAAGGATTGATCAATTAGAAAATATTTGGAGGGATAAGCTGAACGCCCATCCGGATAACCAATTTGAAAAATTATTTGTAGAAACCTTTCCCTATTATATGGTATTAGGTGAAAATGCGATTCAATATTTAGTCGACACGGAAATTGATGATACCCCACAACATGTCGACAGTGGAACGGTATGCTATGAACGATTTTTACATGATACCTGGAAAAGAAATAATTGGATGAAAAATCCATTTGATTGGGTATTCGATCATGGAACAAGGGATGTGGCAGAATGGGTGAGGGAACACTATTTTCAAAACAAACATACTTATCAGCGAGGTATTTCGCATTTTTTTCATGAATATCAGAATGTAGAGCAGTTCTCGAGTTTCTCTGCCCGGTTGTTATATTCGAGAATGTTGTTTCCGATTCATTATTTTGAAACCGTCGAAGAGTATTTTTCCAAAATACCGGAATCAAGATCCAATGAACTGGAAGATAAGATATCTTCAATCATGAAATCATCCCAACAATATGAGACTTTCCTCAAACATTTTTATGAATTGGCGGAAATCCCGGTCAAGCAATATAATTTGCCTCAAATTGACTGGATTTAGATAAAAACTGGAAAGAAATATGATTCATCCTTGCTTACTATGTTATGATAAAAACAAGATTTTTTAGAATAGTTTGATATTTTTTACTTTACTTCAAGATGAGGAAGGATGAATCCATGAAAAGAATTATTATAATGGCTGCCCTTTTATTTTTACTAGTTTTCCAAGCATCGATACCTGCCAAGGCGGAAACGAAAACAAGTTGTGAAGCAACGCAATTCAAGATTGTCATTAAGAACACAACTAATTTGAAAGAGAAGGCTTCGGCTGGCAGTAAAACCTTAAAAACATATAAGAAAAATAAAGAGTTATCAGTCAGTGGGAGAACTGGAAACTGGTATAAGGTTTGCTATTCAAAAAAGACCGCATATATCAGTATGACTGATGCCAAAGAGGTATTCAGTACCAGTGAAAAAGCCATTCTGAAGAAATTTGATACGAGAAAGAATGTTAACCAAGTTTTAGCTGTCACAGGAAAATCTATGAGTGATACGAAGGTGACAATTCAAACATATGAGAAGGAAAAAGGCGAATGGCGACGTGCGTTAAAGAATATGAAGGGCGTCATTGGGAAGAACGGCTTTACTAAGAGTAAAAAAGAGGGAGACGGAAAATCACCTATTGGAATATATTCATTTGGTACGGCTTTTGGAAGTGAAACAAAGCCGGCAAATTTGAAAATGCCCTATAAGAAAACAACCAAAAATGATTACTGGATTGATGATCAGACCTCCAAGGATTATAACAAGTGGAAGACTTACAAGGGAAATCCTGCTGATAAATGGAAGTCTTTTGAAAGGATGAACCATGAACTCTATAAATATGGAGCGGTCATCAATTATAATATGAATCCCATCAAAAAAGGAAAAGGCAGTGCAATCTTTCTTCATATATGGAGAGGAGAAACTAAGCCGACAGCAGGCTGCACGGCTACTGCTGAAAAGAATGTACTAAGTTTGTTGAAATGGATGGATCCTGAGCAAAACCCACATATAATTATGGGGACGAATGAATCCTTGAAATCCGTTAAGTAATATCCATCAAAATGGTTCTCCCATAAAAAATTAAGGGTCATTCGATCTTACTCTTTCAAGGGATAGAAGAAAAAAGTCTAGAAGACTGTATTTTCTAACTATTGATAATTAAATAAAAAAAACATATAATGTCTACTATACAAATACAAATGTTTTCTTGAGGTAAACAGTTTTTAAGGGGGAACCAAATATGAAAACCATCTCGATTGGGTTATTGGGGTTAGGTACAGTCGGATCAGGAGTCGTACAAATTATCGAAAGTCATCAGGACAAGCTCATGCATCAAGTAGGTTGCTCAATATCAATTAAAAAGATCCTTGTCAAGGACACAACGAAGGAGCGCCTTGTTGATATTGATAAAAGTATGTTAACTTCCAATCCAGAGGATATTCTTTCGAATCCTGAGATTGATGTAGTTATTGAAGTTATGGGCGGAATTGAAGAAACACGCAGCTACCTAATAGAAGCGTTGAACAATAAAAAGCATATCGTAACAGCTAATAAAGATCTAATGGCCTTATATGGTCCGGAACTACTGGAATTGGCCACTGAGAATCAATGCGATTTGTTCTATGAAGCAAGTGTTGCAGGGGGAATACCAATTTTGAGGGGTCTTGTCGATGGATTATCTTCAGACCGAATCACAAAAATGATGGGAATTGTCAATGGAACGACGAACTTCATTTTAACGAAAATGAGCAAAGAAGGCAGAGCCTATGAAGACGTATTAAAGGAAGCACAAGAGCTAGGATTTGCAGAATCTGATCCAACAGCTGATGTAGGGGGATTGGATGCGGCCCGAAAAATGGCGATTCTATCGACTCTTGGTTTCTCAATGAATATTGGCTTACATGATGTTGAGGTACAGGGGATTACTGAGATTTCTGAAGAGGATCTGAGATACAGTAAAAAGCTGGGCTATACAATGAAGTTGATTGGAGTGGCTTCTAGAGCTGGAGATAGGGTTGAAGTAAGCGTCCAACCTGCCTTGCTTCCGGAAGCACATCCATTAGCATCGGTAAATAATGAATATAATGCGGTATATGTTTATGGGGAAGCTGTAGGAGAAACGATGTTTTACGGACCAGGGGCTGGTAGCCTGCCGACCGCGACTGCTGTTGTTTCAGATATGGTAACGGTCATCAAGAATATGAGACTGGGTGTAAATGGACGAAGTGCTGTTTCACCGCAGTATCCGAAACAATTAAAAGATGCTACTGAGATTTTTGCTAAGTTCTTTATTCGTTTGCATGTCCAGGATGAAGTGGGCGTTTTAGCTAGAATCACGAATTTATTTGCAGAGCATGGGGTTGGATTCGACAAAATCCTTCAGCTGCCGCTGGATGAAAAAGAATCTTCCGAAATCGTACTGGTTACACATATAGCTACTTTGGCCGCATTTGAACAAATAAAGCAGAAATTACATGATTACAATATGGTAAGAGAAGTCAAAAGCACATACCGAGTTGAAGGAGAGAACATCAAATGAGTTGGCAAGGACTAATTAGTGAATATAAAGAATTTTTACCTGTAAGTGAAAATACGCCTGCACTTTCCCTATTAGAAGGAAACACACCTTTAATTAAACTAAACCGTTTATCTGAAGAGTGGGGCATCGACCTGCATGTAAAATATGAAGGAGCGAATCCAACGGGTTCGTTTAAAGACCGCGGAATGGTCATGGCTGTTGCTAAAGCAATCGAGGCGGGCAGTGACACAATCATCTGTGCGTCTACTGGGAATACATCAGCAGCTGCAGCAGCTTATGCAGCGCGTGCTAACCTACGCTGTATCGTCGTTATTCCAGAGGGGAAAATCGCAATGGGTAAACTTGCTCAAGCTGTTATGTACGGAGCTGAGATTATCTCGATTGAAGGGAATTTTGACCAAGCATTAAATATCGTTCGCTCACTTAGTGAGAGTTCACCAATTACTCTTGTGAACTCGGTAAACCCATTTCGGATTGAAGGCCAGAAGACGGCTGCGTTCGAAATTTGTGATGCCCTTGGCACGGCACCTGATATTTTGGCGCTTCCAGTTGGAAATGCAGGGAATATTACTGCTTACTGGAAAGGGTTTAAAGAATATAATGAGACAAAACAAACGGGTCTTCCTGAAATGAGAGGGTTCGAGGCGGAAGGCGCCGCTGCGATTGTTAGGGACACTATCATTGAAAATCCTGAAACAATTGCAACAGCCATCCGTATTGGTAACCCTGCAAGCTGGAAATTCGCTGTGGAAGCAGCAAGCGAATCTAACGGTAAAATTGATGAGGTAACAGACGAAGAAATACTGGAAGCTTATCATCTCCTTGCGAAAAAAGAAGGCGTATTTGCTGAACCAGCATCATGTGCATCTATTGCAGGTGTTTATAAACAATTAAAAAACGGTGAAATTAAAAAGGGAAGTAAGATTGTAGCGGTGCTAACAGGGAATGGCTTGAAAGATCCGAATGTGGCCGTTGATACAAGTACAATTCAACCAACATTGCTGCCAATGGATGAAGAGGTTATTTTAGAACATCTGCAAGGTGTGAAACAGGCATGAGTGCAGATTCTGAGATGTTCTTGATCCGTGTACCAGCGAGTACGGCCAACTTAGGACCAGGGTTCGATTCAATCGGCTTGGCCCTAGGACTTTACTTAGAAGTACACGGATCTTTATCAGACCATTGGGAAGTCATCCCGCTGTCTGAGGAAATGTCTGTTTTCCCTGGGGATGATAGTAATTATATTGTTCAAATTGCCAAAAAAACGGCAGCTTCTTATGGAAAAGAACTTTCTCCATGCCGCCTTTATGTTTCAAGTGAAATTCCACTTGCCAGGGGCCTAGGAAGCAGTGCATCTGCCATTGTAGCAGGTATCGAATTAGCAAACCTGGTATGTGAACTCCATTTATCCGATGAGGAAAAGAATAGACATGCCTCTTTCTTAGAAGGGCACCCGGATAATGCAGGGGCTTCTGTTTACGGTGGATTGGTTGTAGGATTGCATACAGAGGAAAGAACAGATGTCATTTCGTTTCCAATTGATGGCGTTAAGGTAATTGCAGTCATTCCAAATTTTGAATTGCTTACAGAGGATTCAAGAAATGTCCTTCCCAATTCACTTACCTATAAGGAAGCGATAAGCGGAAGTGCTGCGGCCAATGTTTTGCTTGCAGGAATCTTGTCGAATGATTGGAATCTTGTCGGTGAAATGATGCAAAGTGATCGTTTTCATCAACCATATAGGGCTGGGCTAGTGCCTCATTTAGCACAAATAGAAGAGGTTGTCCTTAATGAAGGTGCGTATGGCACAGCATTAAGTGGTGCAGGTCCCACTGTTCTGTGCTTGGTATCTGCCGAAAAAGCAGGCAGTGTGATTTCAAGTTTGACAGAAACCTTTCCGGACTTTCAAGTTAAAGAGTTGCAAATTGATAACGATGGCAGTCATACTGCGATCTTATCAGAGGAAGAAAAGCAGGAATTGAACTTTATTAAATCGTGAGCCATACCTGATTCCTTTAATAATGAAAAAAGCTGACCCCTTTCAAGCCGTATCAAGTCAATTGATAGGACCGAAAGAGGAGTCAGCTTTATTTCTATAACAGGGTAATAAATGTTCGTGGCTGTATGTGTATCTAAAAATGATTGAACGTATACTAGCTGAAGTGGTACTCTAGCTAATATACGTTGTACGTTATTTTAAAGGCTATTAGAAAACTTGTTCAACTTCCACTACACCGGGAACTTCTTCAAGAAGAGCGCGCTCAATCCCAGCTTTTAGCGTAATGGTCGAACTTGGGCAGCTTCCGCAAGCTCCTAGTAATCGTAATTTTACAATTCCATCTTCTACGTCAACTAGTTCACAGTCACCGCCATCACGAAGAAGAAACGGACGAAGCTTATCTAGAACATCTTGAACTTGGACTTCCATTGTTTGGTCAGACATTGCAATCGACTCCTTTCCTAATCATATTATAATGCGAAGATAGTAAAAAATCCAACTGTAACTTTGCGGAAATATAATCTATCTTATTCAAGTAAGCTGGGCGAAGGTGAATGATTCTAAAAAGTTATCGAAATGAAGCAAAAAAACTAAAATAAAGGAGGAAGGTATGGTAATGAAAGAAGTTGAGATAGAAGTATATGGGGCGGAACAAATTTGTGCAAGTTGTGTTAATCTTCCCTCTTCGAAAGATACGTGCGAGTGGCTTGAAGCTGCTTTAACGAGAAAGTTTCCTGAGCAGAACTTTAAAATTTCATATATCGATATGTTTAATCCTCCAGAAAATATTAAGCAAAAAAACTTTGCAGCAAAGATGATTGAAGAAGATTTATTTTATCCACTTGTCATCATCGAGAATGAAATCGTTGCGGAAGGAAATGTACGCCTTAAAAAAGTGGTGGAAGCGATGGAAAAACACAGATATAAACTTTAAGTGATATAAATGGAAAGAAAATAAGAAAAAACTGACCCGTTTGGAAGCTTGACGCAACATCTTGGGTCAGTTTATGAAATCTTGAATCAACCGTTATGGTATTTATACATCCATAGAATTCCTGATTTCATCAGGCGTGCTACTCTTCCAGTAATAGGACGATTTGCAACAAGACCGAAACCTTGTTTCTTCCCAAGAGAGCCCAATGTCCCTTTTAATTTCATGGTAGGGAAGCTTTCTGGAAGTGGTTCATTTGCCCATTTTTTTACAAGGACTTGGACGATTTGTTCAGCTTGGGATTCCGCTAATTGGGCACTAGGTGCATGCGGCAGGCTAGCACAGTCGCCGACTACAAAGATGCTATCATTAGTTGGAAGGAAATGCTGAGGCGTCAGAACTGCTCTTCCTTGACGGTCCTTTTCAATATCCATATCGCGGATTATTTTACTTGGCTGAATGCCAGCTGTCCAGACGATGACGTCACTATGAATGACTTCATCGCCATTATATAGAAGGTTTGGTTCAACTTTGGTTATGTTAGAATGATGAATAATTTCAATTGTATGTTTATCAAACCAAGATTCGACAAATGTACTTAATCTTTCTGGGAATGCAGATAGAATATGTGGTCCACGGTCAAATAGCTTAACATTTAAATCAGAACGACTCTCAATCAATTCGCTGGCTAACTCAACACCGCTAAGTCCTCCACCAATTATTGATACAGTTGCACCAGCACCTAAATTATTTAATGCAGAATATGTGCGACGTGATTTATCAATGGTTTGGATACTATAAGTATGTGTGTCTGCACCAGGAATATTGTGGTATTTATCTTCGCAGCCAAGGCCAATAACTAAATCATCATAAACAACAGGCTCTTGATTTTCTATAATAACTTGTTTATTTTCCATATCGATGGAAAGTACTTCTCCGTATACGTTCTTCAAGCGAGGATGTTCTGGAAATGCAACACGGATGTGCTGATCAGGAATGGTACCTGCTGCTAAAGCATAATATTCCGTTTTTAAGCAGTGATAAGGATTACGGTCGATAAGCGTGATGCTCACATTTTCAGGAAGCTGATTAGGCAGCAATCTTTGCAACATGCGCATACCACCATAGCCACCACCAAGTATGACTAAATTCTTCATATGTTTTTTTCCCCTTTATTTGATCTCTTGAAAAATTTGTTAATTATTTCACTTGTGAAAGTAAATGTCCTACTATAGGATTCCCCAAAATGAATCCCTTTAAAATTTAATTAAATATATATACCCCAATTTAGTAAGAATAAAAATAAATAAATGATTTTCTTGTTTTACATACCCAGACAAAAGTATAACGAATATAAAGGGAAATCACAACCGGTATCTTAAAATCGGCTTATTATTTGTGCGTAAATATTGACTGTATATGGAAAATGTAATAAGATGAATTGTTAATAACGATGAGGTGAAACAATGTATCCGATTATTGAATTTTGTGTAAGTAATCTAGCCAGTGGTGCTCAAGAGGCTTTGGAAAGATTAGAACGCGATCCTAATTTAGATATTATTGAATATGGTTGTCTGGGGCATTGTGGTAGATGTTCCAGTAACTTATACGCACTTGTAAATGGTGAAGTGATTTTTGGGGATACAACGGATGAACTGGTAGAAAAAATATATAAGTTTATTGATGAGTATCAAATGTCTTAATCATCAATAACAATCAAAAAGGCTGTTCCTTATGGGGGAGTCTTTTTGATTGTTATAAAATAGGATAAGATTCATTTTCCATTAAGCGCAGCGACATTAAATTGTGCACGATTCTTCTTTGATTTCCTGCAAGCGGTCCCTAGCCATTTGAATAATGGAAGCTTCTCGCGCACTTTTCTTACTTTCGAAAACCATTGAGAAATACTTAATGGCTGCCTTGTTATTCCCTATTCTCTTTGAAATATCGCCTGCGAGATATAGTATTCTGGTTTCTGATACTTGAGTCCCACTGAAGTCTCCAGTTGAATACGATGCCTCATATTCCTGAAGTGCAAATTTCAAGAATCTTTTTTCTTGTTCCGATGTTTGATTGATTCTATACAACCAGGCAATCCGTAAATAGATTCCGGCAAGAATTATATGTTTTTCCTTTTTTAATGATCCACAATAACTGGCAAGCTTGTAGGTATTGATAGCATCCTTGATGGATCTCTCATCACTAAAATGATGGGGGATCCACTGGGAGCTGATTTTTTCTTCAATGACTTCCTTCGTTGTCGGAGGGAAGTATCGAGAGAAATCTTCCGAATAGGAAAAGCCGCAGTACGGGCAAACAAAAATATTATAATAGAGGGCGTTGATAGTGGAAGTGGAATCATAAATGGGACAAAAATCTGTATCATATTTGGTTATTTTAACAAAGCGAGAGAGTACCCTTTTTGTGGTTGATGTTTTTTTGCACAGAAGGCATTCCATGCTTTTGTCATATAGAGGCCTTGAATCTTCGATAAAGATTCCCCCTTACATTAATTTTGATTAAAAGACTATTTACTTGGTTCATTATACCTACAAATCTTATGATAACCTAATTTTTATAAAATGTTGGTAAAACAGGAGATGGAAGATTAATTTTTTCGAGCTGGAAAATTGAGCGGGTGAAATTCTTTGGTATATACTATAAGGAGAAATAGTCTATCTCACATATCAGAAGAAGGAGGGATTTATTGTGAGTGAAGTTGTTCAAATAACGGAAGCTGCTGCTTTTCAGATAAAAGAAATGATGAAGCAAAATGGTGAAGAAGGTTCCTTTTTAAGAGTGGCTGTTAAAGGCGGAGGCTGCAGTGGATTATCCTACGGAATGGGTTTCGAACAAGAGCCCGGAGAGAAAGATGGCCAGCTGGAACAGTTTGAAATTAAGATCCTTGTGGATAAAGAGGATGCAGATATATTGAATGGAACAGTAATTGATTATAAACAAACGATGATGGGCGGAGGCTTTACAATTGAAAACCCAAATGCTATCGCGTCATGCGGTTGTGGGTCTTCTTTCAAAACAGCAAAAAACGCTGGTACGCCGGAGAATTGCTAACAAATCTTGATTGATTGTTGAAAAAAAGGTGAGCACTTTGAAAAGTGCTCACCTTTTTAGTGCTCATTAATTAAGCGATGCTTTTATATATATAGTGCAAAGCTTCCTTGATTGGAAGGTTGCCGCCCGGAATTCTCAAATGTTTTTCCTCTGTGATAGAATGAGCAAGAACTGGAGCAACATCGGCTCTTGGAATTGATTGATTTGTAGGGATGGTCCTCTTGTGCTTCTGCCCACAGCTTTGTCATTGGTACGGGCGGTGTAAGTCATTCAGTGTCCATCCGTATCATGTTTTGCTTCAAGATAGTGGCGAAGTGCTCCTTGAACTTGCTTGTTGTGGATAATCAGAACCAACAGAGCTTTACATTACAAACGATCGATCAATCGATGCCCTTCATCTTAGCGACATCAATTAATTTAATTTCCCCATTCTTATCCACAGCTGTCGCTTTATCAGATCCTGTTTTTGGTCCGGATATGGTTGGAAATATGATGGCTTCCATGTTATCCACTGCTTTATCCACATTACCCTCTAAATCTGCGCATATTCCGACTGTGGATAACTATTTTTTTATTAATTATCCACAGTGCTTAACCTTGGCAAGTATAGGGTGTCCACCAAGTTCTTTAATAGTTAGAGCTTGTTCTTATTTCCGGATCATGCCATACACTGTAAGTAGTGGATTTTTTGATAATTCCTCAATAATAATGCTTTCCAGTTGTTCCGTTAATATGGGGACAATAAAAAAACCGGCTTTGATTATGCCGGTTCATGCGTTGAATAAAAAGTTTGTTAATTAAAACATAGAGGAACTGTGCATAGGCTGAACTTTTGCTTTTGGATCAATATATTGCTTAGCGTGATTAACAGCTGTTGGAGCCTCGCCAAAACCACTTGCAATTAATTTAACTTTGCCGTCATAGGTTGCAATATCTCCTGCAGCATAGATTCCGGGGATGTTTGTTTCCATTCTGGAGTTCACTAAGATGCTATTTTTCTGAATATCAAGTCCCCATTCTTTAATGGGACCCAAAGACGAAACGAAACCGTAGTTTACAATGACTGCATCTACTTCTAAAGTTTCTGTATCTTCACCATTTGTATCCTTAAGGACCACTGTATGGATTTGATTTTTAGTACCAATCAATTCTGCAGGTATGTAAGGGGTTTTTATTTCAACTTTTGAATTTTTAAGGTTTTCTACACTATGTTCGTGAGCACGGAACTTATCTCTTCTGTGAATGATACTTACCTTCTCAGCAATAGGCTCAAGCATTAGTGCCCAGTCGACTGCTGAATCCCCGCCTCCGAAGACTACCACTTTTTTGCCTTCAAAATGATTAAGGTCATCGATGAAATAGTGCAGGTTGTTACTTTCGTATTTTTTTGCATCTTCAATTTCGATGCGGCGCGGTTGAAATGCTCCATTCCCAGCTGTGATAATAATGGTTTTAGAATAATGGATTTCTTTATCAGTCGTTAACTTGAATACGCCATCGGCTTGTTTTTCTACTTCTTGTACGGATTGTTCTAAGACAACAGTTTGTTCAAACTTTGCCATTTGCTCTTTCAGATTATTGACTAATTCCTGAGCGCGGACTTTAGGGAAACCTGCGATATCATAAATGTATTTCTCAGGATAAAGGGCTGACAATTGCCCACCTAATTGTGGGAGACTCTCAATGATTTTCACGGATGCTTGTCTCATGCCACCATAAAATGCAGTAAATAGTCCGACTGGGCCTCCGCCAATGATGGTAATATCATAAACTTTTTCATTTACTTCCAACGTTATCCCTCCGATATACTAGGTTTGCTCAAATTTATTCTCTTATTTTACCATAGATAAAGTTTTAAAAAACGGAGAAAGATTCGAAATGTAAGAAAGTTTCGACAATAAGGAAGGCATGCTAAATAAATTAGAATGTGAAATTACTTCGCTATCCTATGTCAAGTAGGTTAAAGTGCTCTTTCTAGTATAAAAAGGGTAGTAAAATACCGCATAATCGCTAAGTAATTAGTACCATTTTTTATCAGTATTTTAATAAGAAAAAATTCAGATTGTTACTTGAAAAAGGTTGGGAAAAGGACTAAAATTTACATAGACATCATTTTGTAAAAATTTTATGAACTTTTTATGACAATTCTGAAGTAGTACGTGAAAGAAGGCACAAATGTATAAGAGTGCTTTTTATAATGGAAATTAATAAGATAGTGAATAGATTTTAGTTATGGGAAGCATCACAAGAAAATATCGTAAAGGTGGACGAATACTTTTGAAAAAGCCAACTATCGTTGTTTTAGGAGCAGGTTATGGTGGATTAATGACAGTTACTCGCTTACAAAAAGCATTAGGTCAAAATGAAGCAGAAATCGTATTAGTTAACAAAAATGATTACCACTATGAAACAACCTGGCTACATGAAGCATCTGCTGGAACTCTTCACCACGATCGTGTACGTTACCCAATCAAAAGTGTAATCAACAGCAGTAAAGTTAAATTCATCCAAGACTCTGTTATAGAAGTTAAAACCGAAGACAAAAAAGTTATTCTTGAAAACGGCGAAGTTTCTTATGATTTCCTAGTGGTAGGACTTGGACCAGAATCGGAAACTTTCGGAATTCAAGGGTTAAAAGAATATGCTTTCTCTATCTCTAACGTAAACACTGCACGTAAAATCCGTGATCACATTCAATTGCAATTTGCTACTTACAGCTCAGAAGTTGAGAAAAATGAAGATCGCTTGACAATCGTTGTTGGTGGAGCAGGATTTACGGGTATCGAATTCCTTGGAGAATTAGCTAACCGTGTCCCTGAACTTTGTAAAGAATACGATATCGATTTCCAAAAAGTTCGTATGTACTGTGTAGAAGCAGCACCAGCTGTACTTCCAGGTTTCGATCCAGAATTAGTGGACTATGCTGTATCTTACCTTGAGAAAAAAGGTGTGGAATTCAAAATCGGTACTCCGATTAAAGGTGCTACTCCTGAAGGTATTATCGTTGCAAAAGGCGAAGATGAAGTAGAAGAAATCAAAGCAGGAACTGTAGTATGGGCAGCTGGCGTACGTGGTAGCTCAGTTATTGAAGCTTCTGGCTTTGAAGCAATGCGCGGACGTATTAAAGTAAACCTTGATATGCGTGCACCAGGTCATGACGATATCTTCATCGTAGGTGACTGTGCATTAATCATCAACGAAGAAATTAATCGTCCATACCCTCCTACTGCACAGATTGCTATGCAGCAAGGTGAAGTTATTGCGAAAAACCTCACTAAATTAGTACGTAACCAAAGCGACCTTGAGACTTTCACGTTCGAAAACAAAGGAACTGTATGTTCACTTGGTGATAACAATGCGATTGGCGTTGTATTCGGCAAGAAAGTTACAGGTAAAACCGCTTCATTTATGAAGAAAATGGTTGATAATAGAGCATTATTAATGATTGGTGGAGCTTCCCTAGTTGCTAAAAAAGGTAAATTCAACGTCCTTTAATTCTAAAATATATTCTGAAAGCCGTTTGGGGATCTTCCCTGAATGGCTTTTTTTAGTTCTGTTAATTAATAATGAAACATCTGAATCTTTACGCAAGTATGTATCCTGGAAATAATGATACTCACTTTGTGAGAGGTGAGGAGTATATGCCTTTCAGATGGGAATACAATGAAAATCATAAGTATTGGTATTAGATTAGATTGATAAAGTTTTGTGCGTCACAGACATATTATTGATTAGGTCAAACACTTGAATATACGGATAGTATCTGTTTTACTATACGTTCTACTGTAATTCCATGGGAAAAATGGTTTACACTACAAATGGTGGAGATTAAATAGAGGGAAGTGGGATTTGGTGGAACGCTGCAAAAATGTTTGGCTAGCTGTATCTGGTCTTGTGATATCCGATACGGGTGAATGGCTGGTCGTCAACAAACGTTACGGCGGGTTGAAGGGGCAGTGGTCTCTTCCTGCCGGTTTTGTCAAAAATGATGAAACCGTTGATGAAGCTGTCATAAGAGAAGTGTTGGAGGAGACAGGCATTCATACAGAAATTGAAGGTATGGTAGGTGTAAGAAGCGGGGTAATTAAAGGGGAAATAAGTGATAATATGTTAGTGTTTTTACTTAAGCCGCTTAGTTTTGAAGTGACCGCTCAATTGGATGAATTGTATGAAGCTAAATTTTATGATCCTGATTTACTCATACAGGAAGGTAAGCAATCTTTATTATTGGAGCAACTATTAGCTTTTAAAAAGGAAAGGATGCAGACGATGCTTGACGGGCTAAACCCGGGAAATCAATTTGGGTATACATCGTATAAATTATTTATGTGATTTGGTTAATTATCGTTTGTTCGGTATTATTTGGTATTAAGTCGTTGACGTACCAATTAAGTTTTCAGTAAACTAAAAGTGTTGCTTTTAAGGAGGGTCTAGAATAACATGCCATTGCCTGTTTTAATTATCTCAATTCTCTTATTTTTTATATTATTTTTCGGTATAGGCTTTTTGCTTAATATGCTCTTTCGTTCTTCATGGATCATGGTCATCTTATTTCCAATCGTTTTCATCATCATTGTTAATGAAACTAAGTTAATCGAATATTTCAGAAATCCGGGGATATCATTTTCTCAGCTTGGGACTAACCTAACTTCCTTGCATACTGCGGATATCATAATTTTATCAAGTGGGTTACTTGGTGCGGTTTTAGCTGGAGTCGTTATTAAGATTTTAAGAAATAAAGGATATCAAATGTTTTAAATATGAAGGGCTGTCATTTATAGGCAGTCTTTTTTATTTTTTAGGATAAAATTGTTTTTATGTATTATATGAATACTTTCACTAGGAAAAGGGAACAAATATCCTTGTGAGAGGAGTGAAACAAATATACATGAAAATTTTAAAGACATTATTTTTGAGGGTTGCTATCATCATATTATTTATCTTAGCTATTGAATCAACCTTAAATCATGTTTTTGGAGCATCGCCAGAAGTTCATCCTTTAGAGGATGCTATGAGACAAAATCGAATGTTTGGTCTCGAATATAAAGCCGTACATAGAGGGAGTCATGTCGCAACACTATTGGCCTCCGCTTCAATGAGCAAAAGTCCAGCAACTATTGAAGAGGCAATTGAGCTCTCTAAATATCCTAAGCATGAGGTTTTGGCAACAGGATATACAGCAGGGTATGAGTCGACCGGAAAGTACCCGGAAAGCCCATCTTATGGGATTACATATTCAGGGGTGAAGGTGAAGAGGGATCTGTTTTCCACCATTGCCGCTGACCTTACGGTGTTTCCGCTAGGCACCATCCTTTGGATACCTGGTTATGGGTTTGGAGTGGTAGCAGATAAGGGTGGAGCGATAAAAGGGAATCACCTCGATCTATACTACGAAACGGTACAAGATGTATATGAGAACTGGGGAAAGAAAACCCTAGAAGTATATATTGTGCAAAGAGGGAATGGAAATTTATCAGAAGAGCAATTAAACAAATTGAATGAAACCAAAGTTAGGCAGGTCTTTAAGCATAGAATTGCCGAAAAAGCATTAAACAATAAAGTGTCTTCCTTTGCTTTTTAAAAGCTAAGTAGAAAAATACTTTGACTATTAAAATTCAAATTGTAGGAATTGGGAGTTTTAAAAAAGAGCTGACTCAACTTGGAGTCAGCTTTTTCTGACGTAATTTTAGTAATAGCGATGCTTCATTAACTTACCTAATACTGCTGTAGGCCTCAGGGTGAAGAGTCATGGCCAGCTTTGACAATCCATCTAGTAAACGGGGGGAAGGCCTGCAGAATAAAGGTTCCTCCATAATATGGATGTTATTATCTCGGACAGCCTTCATCTCAGCCCACCCATTCCGTTTCCTGACCAATTCAGGTTTTACTTTTCGTAAAGGGACACCGACCCAGGCTAAACAAATATGATCGGGATTCTTTGTTTGGACCTCTTCGGAAGGAACCTGAATACTTGCCATATCTATCTCTTCAAAAAGATTATATCCACCGGCCAGCCGGCTGATCTCCGTTAACCAGTTAACCCCCCCAGGACTGAATATGGGATTGGGCCACCATTCCCAATATAGGGATGGTTTTGTTTCGATTTTGTCGGCGATCGTTTTATATTGCAAAATAGTCGCCCGGAATTTGGCAGCCTGTTCTTCTGCCATATCATTAGCATGAATGGCCTTGCCAAGTGTCAGCAAATCCTGGGCGATATCTTCAAGCGATTGAGGGTTAAAAATAATATAAGGGAGATTTCTTTCTTTTAGTGCTTTAATATTTTTTTCCATGCCAGGTACACTCAGTGAAGCCAGCACCAAATCAGGCTTTAATGATTCTACGAGATCGATATTAATCGACAAATCCGGACCGACTTTTGGCAGATGCTGAATGGATTCAGGCCAATCGGAATAGTCATCAATTGCAATCAGCTGTTCTTCAATACCCAAATATGTGCAGAGCTCTGTATTACTTGGGCAAAGAGAAATTATTTTCATATTAACCACCTACCCTTGAAAGATAAAAAAGTGAAGAACAAGTGCAATGAATACTCCTGTTAAGGCACCGAAAAAGACCTCAATAGGTTTATGGCCTAGCAGTTCCTTTAATTGTTGCTGTTTCTGTTTATCCGCTTTTTTCTGCCAATTCTTTGCTTGTTCGACAAACGTATTGAAGTCTGTTACTAGTTGATTTAAGACGGCCGCCTGTTCTCCTGCCTGCCGTCTTACTCCAGTCGCATCAAACATCGTGATGACGGCAAATATAGTAGCAACGGCAAAGACCGGGGAGTTCATACCGGTTTCTATCCCCACGGCTACGGTAAGGGCGGACACAGCCGCTGAGTGAGAGCTTGGCATACCGCCAGTTGAGTTAAGAAGTGACCAGTCAACTTTACGAAAAGCGATAAAATGAATTGGTACTTTAATGAATTGAGCAAAGAAAATAGCGATTAATGCTGCGATTAAAGGGAAGTTAAAAAATATTTCCAAAAGTATCAGCCTTCTTTCTGATTATAAAATAACGTTGAAATCTATTTAAGTAAATAAGAAATCTTGCTTCTTTCATCGGGTTCTTATTATACTTTCCATCAAATCCTGTCGATTCCCTGCTTGTAAGAGTAAATAAGATCTTTCTTATACTATTTCTCTAAATGCGGGTATTCTAAACTATATCTCTTATTATTATTAACATCGGTCCTTATTCGAAAATTTCGAAAAATTTCGTTATAATAAAGTTAATTAAATGGAGGAGGTATCAGAATGTTTACAGTAAAAAATTCCTTGAATATAGATGTTACCGAAGAATGCCTGATTATAGGCGTTTTTGACCGGCCTATAAAATTCACAGGTATAGGAAAAGAAGCAGATGAGAAATTATCCGGTCAACTTACTGAATTAGTGAAGGCAGGCGAAATCTCTTTCAAGAAAAAATCAGTTGTTAAAATACATACATTAGGACAATTAGGAGTAAAGAGATTAATGTTTGTAGGGTTGGGCAAGGAAAAAGAGCTTACCCTTGAAACGTTGCGTGAAGCTCTGGGGAAATCGCGTAAAACCATTGCTGAATCAAAACTAACGACGCTTTCGATAGCTTTGGATACATTTACGACTGAAAACTTGGATGCACTAGACGCCGCCCATGCCTTTTCTGAGGCATTCGAGTTGGCTTCCTATAAGTTTGCAGGCTACAAACAAAAGTCGAATCAGGCTGAAAAAAATATTGAATCAATTACGGTCTATAGTGAATTTGATAACGAAGAAGTTGGAGCTGCCCTTCATGTTGGCCGTATTTTTGGAAGAGCAACGAATTCAGCCAGAACATTGGTTAACACACCAGGCAATTTGTTGACATCAAAGGATTTGGCTGACTATTCATCTACTTTAGGTGAACGTTATGGTTTTGAAGTAGAAATCCTTGAGAAAGAAGACATGCTCAAGTTAGGTATGGGTGCCTTTCTTGCAGTTAATCAAGGATCGGTCGAACCTCCGAAAATGATTGTCCTTAAGTATCAAGGCAAAGAAGAATGGACAGATGTTATTGGGTTGGTGGGAAAAGGAATCACTTTTGATACTGGTGGTTATTCATTGAAAACAAAGGCTGGAATCGTCGGAATGAAGACGGATATGGGCGGAGCGGCAGCAGTTTTAGGTGCAATGGAAATTATAGGTGAATTAGGACCGGATCAAAATGTCGTAGCTGTCATTCCTTCTACTGATAACATGATCAGCGGCGATGCCTTTAAGCCGGATGATGTGATTACTGCCATGAGCGGCAAAACGATTGAGGTATTGAATACTGATGCGGAAGGACGACTTGTATTGGCGGATGCCCTAACGTACGCTAAACATCATGGTGCAGAATATCTTGTTGACGTTGCAACCTTAACTGGTGGTGTTATAACAGCCCTAGGTATGGATATGACAGGTGCAATGACCAATAACGTGGAATTCTATGAGCAAGTCCTTAAAGCCTCAGAGGAAGCGGGAGAGCCGATGTGGCGTCTGCCTATTACTGAAAAAGACAAAGAACGGGTGCGCAACAGCAAAATAGCGGACTTGAATAATTCACCAGGTGGAGCTGGACATGCGATCATGGGCGGCGCCTTTATTGGTGAATTTGCCGAAGCAACTCCATGGGTGCATCTCGATATTGCCGGAACATCCACGACCTCGAGTAGCTCCGAATTATGCACAGCCGGGGCTACTGGAGTCATGGCACGTACGCTCGCCCTGTTGGTTGAAACTTTCGAATCGTAAACAAAAGAACCGAAGCCGAAAAAAGGGGCTTCGGTTTTTTGAACAGATTTGCATTACCTACATATTCCTCCATTTCAAGCTGACGATGATATGACTATTCTCATCCCCTATTGAATGGAAATGAAAGCGTATTCCATCAGGGTTATACATGATGTCAGGTACGGTTTTGACGCCTGTCTTTCGGATCATATCCATCACGACAGTCTTTTTTGATTCTTGAGCAGCAGTCATTAACCTAGTAGAGAAGGGCATGGATGTGGCTATAGTATCCACGACTTTTTTTACATCTAGTAGTAAAGATTGCGATGTCTTTGCTGATTTAACTAACAGATCTGGATTAGTGGCCGTGAGGGGGCGGAACATTGGTCTTGCTGATTTTCGATACATATTCTCTGGCTTGTCACAAATCGGAAAAAGGTCAGGGTCGTATAAAAAATAAGGGAAATCATCCAATATGTTGCCTTCCTTTCCTTAGTCTATCTATAGACACGTTTTCTTTATACGTTAAAATATGTATTATAGATAGCCGATATGATAATGGTTTGTGAATATCCATTTTTCTAAGTAAAACCTTCTTTTAAAATTAGAAACATGCACACACTATTATTTGTAAACTCCTTCATTTACAGGTATAGTGTATAGTAATATACTTACTTACCTAAAGTAAGGGCTAGGCTCACTAAAAATTATAAAATAGGTGATGGTATTATGAAAATAACTAAGCAAACAAAAGACCTTTTAATAGATAAAATGAATATCCTTAAAACTCCAGGAAAAGATGATTTGTGCCTAGTGGGACCAGTGAATCTTCCAGTTGAACAAGGTGAATTCTCTACTGTTTTTCAATGGTATACATGGCTCCAGTTAGATGGTACTGAGAACGACAAGGAAACAGTGCTTGAGTCGCTTTCAGATGCAAACTTGGCTTTTGGTCAGCAATCTTCTGTATTGGTGTACGGTGATTTCCAGAAGTCGGAGGATGCACTGGTTCGTATGCATAGCATCTGTCATACAGGCGATATTTTTGGCAGTAAACGCTGTGATTGTGGATACCAGCTTCACCAATCGATGAAGATGATAGCTGACCATGGTTGCGGTGCTATTTTTTACCTTGCAGACCATGAAGGAAGAGGGATTGGCTTATTCTCGAAATCCTTGGCATATTTGCTTCAGCAAGAGGGTTATGACACTGTTGAAGCGAATCAGGCTTTAGGATTTGAAGATGACACGCGGTCCTATGAGGGTGCCATTAGAGTGTTGAGTGAACTACGTGAGAATCCAGTGACTTTGATTACGAATAACCCGAAAAAGTTGAATGCTCTTAAAAAGCATGGACTTGCGGCTAAAGACCATATCCCACTTTGGGGAGGTTTGACGGACGATAATAGTTTCTATCTGGATACAAAGGTTAAGAAGTCTGGGCATATTCCGCAAAAGAAGCCTACTTTGATTGTGTAAGGAGAGTTGTGCTATGAATAATGATCAATATTACATGAAATTGGCGCTTGATTTAGCGTCCAGTGCTAAAGGAAAGACGAATCCGAATCCAGTAGTTGGGGCAGTTTTAGTAAAAGACGGTGTCATTGCCGGAACCGGGATACATCGTAAAGCGGGTGAGCCGCATGCGGAGGTTCATGCGTTTAAAATGGCGGGGGATTATGCGAAAGATGCGACTCTTTACGTCACCCTTGAGCCATGTTCCCATTATGGAAAGACACCTCCGTGTGCTAATTTAGTAAAAGAATCAGGTGTACGTCGGGTTGTAGTGGCTACACAAGACCCAAACCCTGAAGTTGCAGGAAGAGGAATTTCAATTCTTCGGAATGCAGGAATTGAAGTGGAAGTCGGCGTTTTGGAAAAGGAAGCCCAAAGACTGAATGAGCGTTTTATTCACAATATGATTACAAATCGTCCATTTGTCCTTTCTAAATATGCGATGACGCTCGATGGCAAGCTTGCGACCCATACAGGCCATTCTAAGTGGATTACAGGAGAAGAGTCTCGCCACTCTGTTCATCTCCTTCGTGATGAAGTTGATGCTATCCTCATTGGCATTGGGACTGTATTGGCTGATAACCCATCCTTAACGACTCGGCTTCCAGAAGGCGGAGGGAAGAATCCAATACGAATCATTTTAGACAGTGAACTCCGGGTTCCATTAGATGCCAATGTTGTTCAGGTATCGGAAGCGAAAACCGTGATAGTGACGCAGGAAAATGCATCTGTAGATAAAATTGCTGCCTTAAGTGAAAAGGGAATTGAATTCATTATTGTTCCAAAAACAGATGCAGGTTTGGATTTGAGGATTCTGATGGAAGAACTATATAAAAAAGGGATAACGGATGTCTTACTTGAGGGCGGAAGCGAAGTAAACGCATCATTCCTAAGAGCAGGACTCATCGACAAGTACTTGATTTATGTCGCACCTAAACTATTAGGCGGGAGAAACTCGCTTACACCATTTAGCGGAATCGATGTAGATACAATGGATGAAGCAATGGATGTTTCCATCTCTAGTGTGGACATGTCTGGAGAGGATATCTGTATCGTTGCTTATCCCAAATAAAAAATAGACAACAGGTGAAAAAGCACATGGTGGTTAAATCAGATGTATGCATTGTCGGATCAGGACCTGGTGGAGCGCTATTAGCCTACCTATTGGCCAAACAAGACATATCAGTCATCTTACTTGAGAGGCATTCAGAAGTAGCAAGAGAGTTTCGGGGTGAGTACTTAAACGATGAAGGAGAAAGCATTCTTAAAAAGCACGGCTTATTCGAGGATGTGGAAGAGCTTGGCTTGCTAAGAATGGAGCAAATTGAATATTGGCAGGACGGCCAAGTGTTTAAGATGGTTTTTCCTGAAGTTACTAAAGATAATCTTGGCATCCATGTCCCTCAAAATCACCTGCTTACGGCTATATTGAATGAAGCAAAAAAGCTCGATTCTTTTCAATTGATGATGAACACGAGGGTGACTGACCTAATTCAGAACGAAGTGGGCCAATATACTGGTGTGGAAGCTCGAAAAGAAGGAAACAACATTAGAGTGGAAAGCTCATTGATTATCGGGGCGGACGGCAGATTTTCTACGGTTAGAAAGAAAGCGGAAATTCCTGTGGTTATTAAAAACCATGGCTATGATTTGCTTTGGGCTAAGATCCCTGCTCCACAGGGATGGAAACCTTCCATCAAGATGGCGTTGGTCAATGATTCCCAGCTTGCCCTCTTCACTCAGGCAGGAGGTTTCATACAAATCGGGTGGAATATTGAACATGGTTCTTATCCTCATCTGCGAAAACAACCATTTGAGCCATTTATTGAAAAATTGATTTTAGCCTTCCCGGAGTTAAAGAGTGTGGTGCGAGAAAATATCCACTCCTGGCAGGATTTTATTTTATTGGATGTTTACAGTAGCTATTGTGAAACGTGGACAAAAGATGGGGTTGCTTTATTGGGCGATGCGGCACATACGATGACACCTACAGGTGCGTTTGGCCTTAATTGTGCAATGAAGGATGCAGATATATTAGCTGATCTTATTCAAGAATGCATCATGCAGCAGGATACCAGCTTTTTTGGTCTGAAAATGGCTGAGCCGAAAAGAAAAGCCGAGATTGAAAAATTACAGGCCGTTCAAGTGGACAAGGAAATTTCCTTCGCATCACAGTTTGCCGTTTATGTTTGAATGAGGAGTGAAGGATATGAAATTTGGTTTTGATATAGACGATACTCTTATTAATTTGAGGGAGTTTGCGTTCCATCTATATAATAAAAAGCTTAATAAGAATGTAGAGTTAACGGAATTCAGGGCATTAAAAACGCTAGAGATCCATGAAGCTTTCGGGTTGGATAAAGAGGCTGGAGGAAAGATGTGGAACAGCCTTGCCGAAGAAGTCTATTATTCATCCTGTCCAGCCTTTGAGGGCGCAGTAGAGACGTTACAGGAGCTTGAACGCGAAGGACACGAGGTATTTTACATTACCGCCAGAAAGTCGGAGCATGGTGAACGGACGAAAAAATGGTTAATCGAAAACGGCTTTCCTGTTAAGGACGAACATTTTTATTGCGGTATGAAGGATCATGAAAAAATTGATACGATTCGCGAATTGGAATTGGATTATTACTTTGATGATAAACCGGCAGTCTTAGAAACATTATTAGATATTCCTACGAAAGTATATGCTATGGATAACTCTTATAATAGGGAAATGAATATTCCAAGATTGACAAGTTGGTTGGAACTGAAAGAGATTCTTTCAAAGTAACGCACTATCATAATAGGATGAAGGATGACTTGATTAGACGTGAGTCATCCTTTTTATATATAATAATAAAAATATTTATGCCTTTTTATTTCTTAATAAAAAGGTAAAATTATCTAGATGATGAAAAATCAAAATGAGTTGGGGGTATAGAGATGGAGATTAATATCGAAAAGTCACTGATCGGTACGCTAGGAATTGAAATGAAGGAAATAAGGGATGGGAAAGTCGTTGCGACGATGCCAGTTGATGAACGAACAAGGCAGCCACTTGGTTTATTACATGGAGGAGCATCCGTAGCCCTTGCAGAAACAGTCGCAAGCGTAGGTGGAATGCAGCTTGTTGATAGCACGAAACAGGCAGTCGTTGGTCTTGAAATCAATGCTAATCATGTAAGAGGCGTGCGTTCTGGTCATGTTATCGCAGAAGGGAACATAATCCATCGCGGGAAGTCAACGATGGTATGGGATGTGAAAATCCGTGATAAAGAAGATCAACTTATCTGTATCTCACGCTGTACATTAGCTATTATTGATTTACCAAAAAAGTGAGTAAAAAATGACAATGAATAAAATTGATCAGTTATGTAAAAATAACTCAGTGTTTTTGTAATCTAGTTCCCTTTTCTTGATTCTACATATCTTGGGTTAATATAGTAATGGTGTATGCCCTTATTGTTTGGAAAGGAGTTTTCTCTTATGCTGGTTGGACATGTACAAGAGATAACGCGTCACCCGGTAAAATCGTTTACTGGTGAGCAGGTACCAAAAACTAAGGTGATGGGATATGGATTATATGGAGATCGCAGCCATGCCTTTAAAGACATGAATGGAAAGTTTTTAACGATTACACAAGTTCCTGAAATGGTCCGTTATCAAGCCGTGTTTTCTGGAGAGGAATCTCTGGACCATTATCCGGAAATTCAAGTGAAGACTCCTTCAGGAAACGTGTTAACCTGGGGAGAAGCAGCCTTTCAAGAAGAAATGGAACGGCTGTTAAAACAGGAGGCATCATTCGTTGTTTATCCACCTGCACATATTCCATTAGGAGCGATTGAAGAAGAGAACATCTTACTTGTGAGCGACGCCTCGATTGCCGAATTGACAGAGCTTTGGGGAAATAAAGTAGATAGCAGGAGATTTAGGCACAATCTGGTGCTGTCACTAGTGAACAAACAACCCTTTCTAGAAGAGCAGTGGCTAGGAAAAAGGCTACAAATCGGAGATCATGTTCAATTGGAAATTAAAAGGCATTGTGAACGTTGTATGATTATAACAGTCGATCCAACGGATTCCAAAAGAGACCCATCTCTATTAAAAACAGTAGTCAAGGAAAGAAATAATCATTTTGGCTTGTATGCCTCTGTAATTCGAACTGGTGAAATCTGTTTGGGAGATCAAGTATTTTTAAAGGATTAAGACAGACAAAAGAGCTGCCCTCTATCAAAAGGGCAGCTCTTTTGGTATGGATATAATGAATCATCGGCTCTTCTTCAAATCATCCTGGACACTTTGATCCCACATTTTAACGCCGGAATGGTAAGCGGAGCGATTGATTAAATGTCCAGCTACCGGGTTGGTCATGAAGATAAAGAAAATCGCAAGCACGACACGGAAATCGAAATGACTATGCTTATAATAAAAATATAACAATGTGCCAATCAGGATGAACATGATTCCAAGTGTTGAACTTTTGGATGCAGCATGATTTCTTGTATAAACATCAGGCAGTCGTATGACACCGAAGGCTGAAACTAAAAAGAGAAATACCCCTATCAAGATGAAACCGGCCGAAAGGATTTCAACGATTTCTATCATTTTCGATAATCTCTCCTTTCTCAAGGAATTTAGCGAAAGCGACCGTCCCGATAAATGATAGGATTCCAAGCAGCAGAATGGCTTCCAGATAAGCGCTTGTATCCATAACGATGGAGGAGAGCGCTACGATGGCAATTAGGTTTATCCCCATTGCATCAAGTGCAATGACCCGGTCCGGCACGGATGGTCCTTTAATTAAGCGATATAAAAAACCAATCATGGAAAGGGAGGCACCGAGCAACGCGATTTTTAGTAAAAGATCAAACATTATTTGCTCACCTCCATAATCGCTTTTTCAAATGTATTTTTAATGCTGTCTACGGCTTCTTCTTTGTCCGCGATATCCATCGCATGAATATAAAGAATTCGATTATCTTCCGAAACTTCAACGACCAGTGTTCCGGGGGTCAGTGTAATTAAATTTGATAGTATTGTAATTTCCCAATCTTTTGTAAGCACGGTCTCGAATGCAAATATGCCAGGCCTCATATCCAGTTTGGGCTTAAGCACGACCTTAAGGACGCTAACATTTGATAATATGAGCTCCTTGGCAAAAATCAAGGTTAATTGAATGACAGCATTCACCCGATTCAGGTAAAAACGCTCAGTGAAAAAATGACGGAAGACTAACATGATACCGAGCCCTAATACATACCCGATGATAAAGGTGCTCCCGTTAAATTCATTTTTTAAAAACATCCAGATAACCGCCAGGAACACATTCAGTAAAATTTGAAAGGACATCAGGCACTACTCCTTTAAAACCGCATCGATATAAATATCGGGATTCATTAATGTGTCAACAGCTTGTGAAATAAAAGGATAAACTGATTCTGTTCCAACTCCGTATAAAACTGAAAGGACAACAAGTAGAACGGCAGGAACAAGCATCTTATTAACCGTATTTTTAGCTAGGGTATAATCAGCCTTTGGAGTACCCCAGAAGCCATTTATGAAAATCTTCATCGCTGAGTATAAAACCATTAAGCTTGATAATAAGACTGCAGCCACTCCAAAGTAGGCCTCTTTTTCTGCAGCTCCCTGAAGAATCAGCAGCTTGCCAGCAAATCCGCTGAAGGGAGGAATCCCGGCCAATGATATGGCAGCAATAAAAAAGGTCCAGGCAAGGGCTGGGTATTGTTTAATCAGTCCGCCCATATCCCGTAAATTATCTGATCCGCTGATTTTAATCATGATGCCAACCAACAGAAAGAGTGCTGCCTTAATCAGCATGTCATGAATGATGTAAAGAATGGAGCCAGATAAGGCGTGTTCATTCATCAAGGAGATTCCGAAAATGATAACCCCAACTGCAATGATGATATTGTAAATGATAATTTTTTTTACATCCCAATAGGCTATCGCTCCAATGACACCGATGATGATGGTTAAGATACCAAGTACCGCCAAAAAAGTATGAGTGAAATTTTGGTCATGATAAAACATCAGTGTATAGGTCCTGAAAATAGCGTAAATCCCGACTTTTGTCAGCAACGCTCCAAATAGAGCCATCACTGGGATAGGTGGGGCATAATAGGACCCAGGAAGCCATTGAAATAACGGAAAAATAGCTCCCTTCAAACCGAATACGATTAAGAAACCAATGGCAATCACCGAGATGATCCCAGGCTGGTTAACCTCTGATATCCGCTGGCTGAGGTGTGCCATGTTCAAGGTGCCGAGAACTGAATACAGGTATGCGACCATGATGACGAAAAAGGCAGATGATAGTACATTGACGATAATATACTTCAATGATTCTCTCAGCTGGATTTTCGTTCCTCCAAGAACGAGAAGGACGTAAGAAGCCATCAGCATGACTTCAAAGAAGACGAATAAATTAAAGAGATCTCCCGTGAGGAATGCTCCGTTAACACCAATCAGTAAAAATTGAAATACAGGATAATAATAATGTGTTTCACGTTCTTTACCAATAGAGTAAAACGAGTAAATCAATATAGCTAATCCAATGATATTCGTCGTTAGAACTAGCAGCGAGGAAAGCATGTCAGCGACAATCACAATCCCAAATGGAGCATCCCAGCTACCGACCCCGAGTGTCAAAATCCCTTGATTACTAACGGAAAGCACTAAATAAAGGGATATTACGATTCCAATAATGGAGGAAAATAGAGAAATCCCTCGTTGGAGCTTGATTTTTTTTGCAAAGAAGATGAGGATAATGCCTGTAAAAAGCGGCCATAAAACAGGCATAAAAGTTAGATTATTCATTTGCTTCCGTACCTCTCATTTCTTCCATATCATCAGTTCCAAGCTCCTGATAGGTTCGGTAAGCAAGCACCAGTAAAAATGAGGTGACACCGAAACTGATGACAATCGCAGTTAAGATAAGTGCTTGCGGAAGCGGGTCAACATAGGATGCCACTTTATCGCTAAGCAATGGAACCGAGCCGCCTTTTAAACCGCCCATCGTCAAAATTAAAAGATGGGCACCGTGACTGAGCAAACCAGTTCCTATTATGATTCGTAAAATGCTTTTTGAAAGCATTAAATAGGTCGCACTCATAAATAAAATTCCAATGACAATGGCCATTAAAAGTTCCATTATTCACTCTCCCCAATCGTTTGAATAATGGTCATCGTTACACCAACAACCACAAGATAAACACCTAAATCAAAAAGTACTGCCGTATGAAGCGAGATGTGCCCAAGAATAGGTAGGTCGATATATCGGTACACATGGGTCATGAGCGGAATCCCGAACACTAACCCACCAGCAACAGTCAGGCTTGAGATGAACAAGCCTGAACCAATCATTAATTTATAGTCAATCGGCAAGATCTTGGTGACGGTTTTAATGTCATAAGCGAGCAGAAGCAGGACAATTGCTGCTGAAGTCATCAAACCTCCGACAAACCCGCCCCCTGGCGAATAATGGCCGCCTAAAAAGATTGCTACCGCAAAAAGCAAAATAACAAAGGCGGCTACCTTCGTCACCGTTTGAAGAATCAGGTCATTTTGTTTCATGATTTATCTTTCCTCCCTGTCAGCCGCAACTTAATCATCGCGAAGATTCCGAGCGCAGCAATAGAAAGAACACTGATTTCGAACATCGTATCAAGTCCGCGGAAGTCAACTAGAATGACATTTACGACGTTTTTCCCGCCTGCTTCCTTGTAAGCATTTTCAAGATAATAACTTGATATAGAGTCAAATAGTTTATTGCTGTGAGCTGATAAGGCAATCAATGTGACAATGGCACCTACACCAATAGAAATCAATGCGTTATTCAATCTGAAGGTCATTCGCTCTTCCTTTCGGCTTGCTAGTAAGGGTAAGTGGAAGAAACAGAGCAAAAATAGAGCGACTGAAATCGTTTCGATGACTAGTTGCGTTAATGCTAAATCCGGTGCCCGGAACAAGACGAAAAATAGTGAAATCGTATAACCGACAGCTCCTAAGATGATAATGGATGTTAAACGGGATTTTGCAAACAGAATGGCAATTGAGCCAATCACGATAATCGCCGCTAAAACCATTTCATATAAACCAATCGGGGCAAAATTCCCTGTATCTAATTTAAATGCATCCTTCCAATAGAGGGAAAAGCCTAATGATAGAATAAAGAAAAGGAAAATCGATAGTAAATAGGTCCGAATAGAGCCTGTCATTAGAAATTTCATGACAGAGGAAGCTGAGCGTTCGAGCACTTTTAGCCCATTATCATACAGATTGTTCAAGGAAAAACGTTCAGGCAACCACTGATAAATCCTTTTCCATTTCGGAAACGTTTTGTATAAAATAATCCCTATTACAATGATGCCAATCGTCATCCATAATTCTGGTGTGAATCCATGCCAGAAAGCGATATGAACTTGGAAATCCGAATCTACTAAGTTTGGCTGTATACCGGCAACCGCAGGTTTAATGATTGACGAAGACAGCAGATTTGGAAAAATTCCAAAAACAATGACCAAGGTAGCAAGGATAATCGGAGAAATTAACATGCCGATTGGTGCCTCGTGCGGCTTCTTTTCCAATAGATGGAGCTGGATCTTTCCAGTGAATGGTTTAAGTACGACGATCATGCTATAAATAAATGTAAATACGCTGGCAACCCATGCTAGAACAGGGAACAATACCCCCCATGTCTCCATATTAAAAATATCTAGTTCTAATACATTTACCATACTGGCCAAGAACATTTCTTTACTTAAAAAACCATTAAAGGGTGGAAGGCCGGCCATTGAAAAGGCACCGATAACGGCCACGGTAAAAGTGATTGGCATCAGCTGCATCAAGCCGCCAAGCTTCCGGATATCCCGTGTACCGGTTTCGTGATCAATAATACCAGCAACCATGAATAGACTGCCCTTAAAGGTCGCATGATTGATTAAGTGGAAAACAGCTGCCACCGTGGCTGCCAAGTATATATTTTCACCCAATGTATCATAGTGGAGTGCTGCTGCTCCAAGTCCTAATAGAGACATGATCAATCCGAGCTGACTGATGGTGGAGAAAGCCAGAATACCCTTTAAATCGGTTTGCTTAACTGCAGAGAACGAACCCCAGAACAGAGTAATCAAGCCTGCAATCGAAACAAACCAGAACCAAACGCCAGATTCCGCGAAAACTGGGCTTAATCGCGCAACCAAATAAATTCCCGCTTTGACCATTGTGGCCGAATGAAGATAAGCACTGACCGGTGTCGGAGCTTCCATCGCATCAGGAAGCCAGATATGAAATGGAAACTGGGCGGATTTAGTGAACGCACCAAGTAACACGAGCAAAAGAGCGGGAGTGAAGAGTGGGTGATCCATCAGCTCTCCGCTTTGTGAAATCAATTCACGTATGCTGAATGTGTTCCCCATAATGGAAAGGAGGATGATTCCTCCAAGCAGGCTTAAACCGCCGAGCACAGTGATAAGCAGGGATTTTTGTGCTCCATAACGTGAGCGCTCCCTTTCGTTCCAATATCCAATCAGTAAAAAGGAGGATAAACTCGTAAATTCCCAAAAGGAATAAAGGACGATTAAGTTATCAGAAAGTACAACACCAAGCATCGCGCCCATGAAAAGCAAGAGGAAGACGTAAAACTGATTCAGCTTTTCTTTTACTTTTGATAAGTAAAAAATCGAATACAAAATTACGAGTGAACCAATTCCTGTAATGAGCAGTACAAATAGTAGTCCTAGTCCATCTACATAGAAATCAATATGAATTCCGAGAGAAGGAATCCATGAAACTCTTTCCGTAATTATTTCCCCTTGTTTGGTCAATGAAATGAACCGTGAAAAATAGGTGAAAAGTAGAATAGGTAAAATTAATACAAACCATCCTGTATGTATTTGTCGAAATAGCTTGTATAAGAACGGTACTATAATTGCTAATAGAAACGGTGATAGTACCGCCCAATGAAGCATAGACATAAACTCCCCCCTTTTTAAACGAAGTTATTCGTCTTATTATGCATTTTTTCACGCAATCCTAGACGGTTAGGATATCTTCGTTGGATTTTTTTTATTAATAAATGTTTGTCTTGCTTAAAAGTATAACGCAATTTTTGAGGGTTTGCATGGCTTTAGGAGCAGGGCGGCTTACTAAAAAAAAGATCTATATATAGGTAGAAAAGGAGAGAAAAACTACCTGAAAAAATTATTTATAAGAGATTTTAAAGGTATAATAAATGTCATCCATTGTCGAATTGAATAATATCTTGCATAATAATAGGATAAAAGATACATGGATGGAGAAAAAATGAAAAACACTTATTTACTTAGTTATTTCCCAATCATTGCAATACTGTTATTCAGCCTTTCCTTTGCGGTTTATGGGGAAATGCAAATACTTATGTTGTTTGGGAATTTGGGAATCTACCAAGGGATGCTTGAGTTTTTCTCTGAAACTGGCATTAAACTTGCGCTGTTAATTGTATTGTTACTATTATTCTTTATGGTTTTTGCTGCGTTGAAGTTAATCTCTGATACAGTATTGGAGCTTTCATTATTATTCTTTTCCAAGGATTCGGAAGGGAAAGCTTTAACCAGTATCAGAAAGGGTTCAGTTATCTACGTCATAGGCGGTGCCTGCTCACTGTTCAGTATTCAATTTATCTTGGGTCTTGGATCTATATTTATCGCTACGAACTTTGTGGCCTTAATTTATTTTGTTTATAAGTTGAGTCCTAGCTTGAATATATCTAGGCTTGTCGGATTGGTTTTCTTTCCTATCTTTGTTTGGACTGCCTTAATATCAATAGTTGCTTATTCGGGATTAAAACTTTATAACAGTGTTATTGCAAGTTTGCCAATATAGTAAGAAAAAGAAGGTGTCCAATGAGGGCACCTTCAGATTGTAGACAAAAAGGTTTCGGAATGGGCTCATTCCGAAACCTTTTTGATTTTTTATTGGATTTGAAGCAGTTATAGAATAGTTGACCTCGCCGAGGTCATTATTTAGGACATTTCTGGCCCTCGCCATGTCCAGTTGGCCATCTTCTTTAAATTCATGGCAGCGAAAGTGAGCATCGCCTGCATCGACAATTTTTTAAGTCCTCTTAACGCTTGTCCAACGCATGCCATGCTTTTCTTTTGCATCTGCGAATACTCGCTCAATTGTTTCTTTGCGTTTCGCATAAATTGGTTTTATATCTTCGTGATGGCGAAGATGAACTGCTTCTTCCACGTATTCTTGCCAAATGGTTCGCTGGCACCAGTTGATCTAAAGTAATCATTTCAAGTTGTTCTCTCGCTGAATAGAATCATGTTTAGAAAGCATCCTTATCACCTCAAGTTTTTATACTTCTATTTTAAAACAAAAAAAACTGTTGGCAAAAGGGGTTCTATCTAAATGTTAAAACAAAGTTGATTGGAACGAAAGGTGCGAGACTCCTGCGGGAAAAGCGCGTCCAAGGGAGACCCCACAGGCGCAAAGGCCGCCGAGGAGGCTCCCGGACCGCCCGCGGAAAGCGAGTGCCCTACGTTCCAATCAACGTTCAAATTTTACAAATCCTCAAAAAAACTGTAGACAAACTCAATTATTATCGAGTTTGTCTACAGTCTGAAGGTGTCCAATGAGGGCACCTTCTTTTATTGAAATATGTTTATTTATTCTGCAGTTTGGTTGATATCTTTCCAAATCAACACATGCGGAGAACGTGAATAAATTGATTGAAGATTGGCTGGTGTGTCTTTTCCAATCCAAATTCCTGTTGTGTAGTTTGCTGTCAGTCCGACAAACCAAATGTCTTTCACATCATTGGTCGTACCGGTTTTTCCACCGATATAATCCGTAGGAAAGTAGGCTTTACGCGCTGTCCCGTTTACGGTTACTTCATGGAGGAGTTGCCGCATCTTGCTCACTGTGTCCCTGTTCCATATCTTCTTTGGATTGTCCTTCCAGCTATAAAGAACATTTCCTTTTTGATCAGTGACTTCAATAATTGCCCGCGCTGGCTGATATTTTCCATCATTGAATGATGTATAAGCATTTGTCAGTTCGAGGGGACTCATTCCAAATTCAAAGCCGCCAATAGCCGAGCTGATATGATGATCTTTGATAGACACCTTTTTAAAGTTGAATGAATCGAGATACTTGAAGCTCTTTTCAATGCCCGTTTTTTCAAAAATCCTTATAGCAGGAGTGTTATAGGACTGTGCAAAGGCACTTTTTAAAGTGACCATTCCGTAGCTGCCACCGCTGTAATTTTTTGGACAATAGCTATTGCTGCAATAGCTGGCTCCGCTTATAAGTTGAGTAATTTCCGCATTTGTTTCTTCTATATAGGGTGCATAAACAAGAAGTGGTTTAATAGCTGAACCTGGTTGCCTATAGCTTTGGTAAGCACGATTGAAAGAATTTTTTTTATAATCTTTTCCCCCAATCAAAGAGACAAGCTGGTGCGTATGATGCTGTATAACCACTGCAGCTCCCTCGATATCATTGACGCCGATTTTGGATTGCAAAGCAGTCTTAGACTGGGTTTGTAGCTTCGTATCGAGTGCAGTATGGATGGTTACACCGGAATTCAAAAGCTTTACGACCCTTTTATTCAACTCAGCCTCTGCTTGCCGACGAGTGGCTTCATCCGGGCTTTTCAACGTTTTTGTAAGACCTTCAACGGACGCGACTAGATTTTTCAACTCCTGATGAACATATGTCACATAGTCGGGATATAAGTCGATCGTGGTGGACAAGTCTAATTTAATCGTTTCTTTGATAAGCCTTTCATACTCGTTCTGTTTTAATTTACCTTCTGCGACCATTTGCTTTAGAATCCGTTCCTGCCGCTTTTTCGTTTTATCAAAATGTTTAAGAGGATTATAGAGTTCGGGATTATTAGGAATCGCTGCAAGGAATGACAATTCCGCTTTTGATAACTCCGCAGTATGTTTACTGAAATAAAACTGGGAAGCAGCTTCAATTCCATAAGCTCCATTATGGAAATAAATAGTGTTCATATATAGTTCAATGATTTCTGACTTTGATTTTTTCCGTTCTAACTGATAGGCATAAAAGAGTTCACTAAGCTTTCGATTATACGTTCTGTCATGGGTAAGATAAACATTTCGAGCTAGTTGCTGGGTGATGGTACTGCCGCCTTGTTCTAAATTATTGTTTTGTGAATTGACTAGAAGCGCCCTGCTAATACCGGATATGTCAACACCTGAATGTTCGTAAAAATTTTGATCTTCTGTAACAATGAACAAGTCTTCTAGGAATAAAGGTATATCTTCAAGTTTCAGGTAAGTCCGTTTTTCACCATTGGAAATTTCAGTTATTACTTTTCCATTTGCAGCCGTCATATAACTTGTCTGAGCCAGTTCGATTGTTTCAATAGGTATTCTCTCGTCGAGAACCTGATAGGGAGATTGGGTTATAGTCCACTCTTTATAGGAAAGAAAAATGAATATAGATAAAACAGGAAACAGGAAGAAAATCGTGATATAACCAAGATACGTGCGCATAGTTCAACTTCCTAACTAATATATTTTAGTATGTTTCAGGAAAAGTATAGGTAATAAGGGATGGTACTTTCGATTTATGAATCCATCATAATCCAATTAAGGAAGACAATAAAGAGTTTTAAAAGAAATTAGAAATAAGCAGACGCAGTGGCACTGAATATCTAGGGTAGTAAAATCCAATAAAAACTTTCTAAATCTTCTGTTATAATATTCTCATGAGAATATTGAAAACCAAATTTTGGTTGATAGGAAGATGTCAGGAATAAGAAGGGGGTCATAAAAATGGAGGAACAACAGCAATATATATTCATTGATTTTGAATTTACGATGCCTGAAGGAAAAGCGAATCCAGTAGGGTTTTATCCGGAAATTATTGAGGTAGGTTTAGTCTCAGTTATAAATGAGACAATCCAAGAACAGTTCTCGTCCTTTGTTAACCCGTTGAAATTTCCAGTCTTAACGGGAAGATGCAAGAAATTCTTGAATATCACCCAAAATCAGGTGGACCGGGGGATTTCATTTGAAGAGTTGGTTTCTTTATTGAAGAAAATAGATGAGCAACATCCATCGACAATTGTGACTTGGGGAAATATGGACATGAAGGTACTTCGGCAGAACTGTCAGAAATCAGGGTTGAATTTCCCTTTTTCTGGTAAACAAGTGGATCTTTGCTTGGAATACAAACGCTTTTTCGGAGATCAAAATCAAACAGGATTATGGAAGGCTGTACAGGCCTATGGAAAAGAAGGGACAGGCAAGCACCACAGGGCCCTTGATGATGCAATTACGACATATAATATCTTTAAGTTAGTCGAGAAAGATAAGAGTTATATGCAAAATCATGAACCAACGACAATTGGCGATCGCATTGATTTATCGAAGGTATTGAATCATTTAGCGTTATAAAAGCCAAATCAATTACTACTGATTTGGCTTTAATCATACTTTATTTAAAATAATCCGCTGCTAACTCTTCAAGCAACTGTAAGCTTTTATTATTCCACTCTGTGTGGACTTCACTTAAAGTTCGTGCCATTTTCTCAACAGCTTCTCTTAATGATTCCTTATACTCGGGAATTTCCTCATCAAAAGCCCTGACCATATTCTTCGGTACATTGGTTTGCTCCCGGAATGCAAGAGCACGGCGTTGATGAAACATTGAAACTTCTGTTTGCTTCGGATTATGGAGATCCCCCTGCATAGGATGCTTCACAACTGCCAACACTTTCACAAGATATGCAGCAGGCCGGATAGCGGTGACTTCGCCGATGTATTTCCCTGTTTTATAAATAGCAGTAACCTTGTCGCCAATGTTAAATTCCTGTTCGGACATTTTTTATCCACCTTTCTTTTAGCTTCCTTCATGATACATAAGTACAACGATTTTTCACAGCGAATTTGTTTAATTTCGCAAAGGTGCTTTTTTTATAAAAATCGTGTAAAGTGTACAAATGAAGGTTGAAAATGGAGATGTAAGCCATTTTATTTAAAAAAGAAAGAGGTTATGAACAGTGACAAACTTTCCACAATTAACAAACGAAGTATTGGAAAATGAAAAAGCGGTCATTATGCACACAACACAAGGTGATATTAAAATTAAACTGTTTCCAGAACTAGCTCCAAAAACAGTAGAAAACTTCTTAACACATGCTGAAAACGGTTACTATGAAGGGATTATATTCCATCGCGTCATCAAAGATTTCATGCTACAAGGTGGAGATCCTACAGGAACTGGAATGGGTGGTGAAAGTATTTGGGGCGCTCCATTTGAAGACGAGTTCTCTATGCAATTATTCAATCTACGGGGAGCTCTTTCTATGGCGAATGCAGGACCGGGAACAAACGGCAGCCAATTCTTCGTTGTTCAAGCACAACACGTAGACAGCAGAATGGGTGAACAAATGAAGCAAGCCGGTTATCCGGAAGAAATCATTAACGCTTATATGGAACAAGGCGGCACACCATGGCTTGACCATAAACACTCTGTCTTTGGACAAGTTATCGAAGGCATGGATGTTGTTGATACGATTGCTAACGTAGAGACAGTTGCCGGAGACAAACCAGCTGTTGACGTAGTCATTAAGGGTATTACCATTTTATAATCGTAAAAATAAAGCGAGGGGCTTGATGCCTCTCGTTTTTACTAGCGTTCCAATCTTGGCATTGGCCACACCTGCATATTTTGCGTAACCGGACCAGGCATTTGAACGCAACTAGTTATCCTTTGGTGAAGTCTTTTTTATGTTCTGCCAGGAACATTTCAATGGTGTAGATTTGTCTTTTTTTCATAGCACACGATGCATTTAAATTGTCTCTTCCTGAATACAAGTCCATCCCTATAATAGCTCATTAAGTTGTTGAAAAATGAATTTCTTTAGTTAAACAATATTATTTTATCATCATCGATGCATAATTTTTTTTATCTTGATAAGCATGTAATTTTACCATTGCAAATCTTGCAATTGGTTGAATCACTAAACTCTCAGCTATAAGTACGATTAAGAAATTTCTTGGCCAATTCATTAAAAATCTACTAAATATTTCTGAGCTAATACCGTTTCCTACGATATCCCCAATAAGTGTCATGCACGCTGACATTTCCAATACAGTGAATAAGATCCTGAATAAAATCTTTGCATTAAAGCTATCTTCTGGTTCTGTAAATTTCCTAACTAATTTTTCTGCAATAGGACCTACAATTACCGGTTCCATAATCATCGCAATAATCCACATAATCGGTAACGTTTTAAGTATCAGTAATACAATATCCCCATCTAATTTTTCTGAAATTAGAATGATACTTAGTGTCGTCATCAACAAAACAGTCAGCGTACAAATGATACCGCCGTACAACGCTCCTTCTTTACCGTTTCTAGGTAATCTGGTTTCTAGTTTCATGTTTTTCCTCCTTTCAAAAAAAGTATTTCAGATAGTATCGCTACACGATTTGACGCTTTAAAAGCATTTACATCATAAATGCTAAGGCAATATTTAATACGAATTTAATAAATTTGGTAATACCTGTGAAATCATTTTTAGTGGATCACTTGTATTTTTTGTTAAACAAAGCATAATACCACCTTCAATAGAAGCTGTCATCATTAGAGAAATTGAATCAGTTATTTCTTTCGAAAAACCATCAGCTACTAACTTGTTCGAATAAATCTCTTGAATATTTGTGAAAGATTGATCACAGGCATTTCTGACTGGTTCACTTAGTGATCCCATTTCGCTAACGATGCTGCTAAATGTATAACCAGTAATCATCCCATCTCGATCATATTTAACTACCAATTCCTCAATCATCGCTTGTGTAGCTGCTTGAGTAGATGGATAATTTTGAAAAATTTCTTTCATATGCGTTGTAATTGCTTCATTCAATGAATGAAGACAAGCGATGAGTAATTCTTCTTTTCCGTTTGGAAAGTGGTGATAAAGCGAACCTTTTGAAATGTTACATGCTTTTAAAATTTCGGTTAATCCTACACCTAAATATCCTTTTTGCTGGAAAAGACTTGTCGCGATGTCGATTATCCGCGATTTTGTATCTGTTCCCATAGTAAACAACCTCCATACCAACCAGTCTGTTTAAACTATATCAAAATAAAATTTTATAAGTCAAGACTTTTTTAACTCTCTTACAGTATTGGTTTTCATGATTTAGACATAATCATAGGTGTATCCCTCTAATAAAACATTTTCCTTCTACCCTTCCTCAATCCATTTCAAAATATCCTTCTATTTCACCTTACTTTTGTATTGTTTAAGAGCGTTAAATTTTGGACAAGTTATTGATTGGATCGATGTTGTCGACATGATTTTCTAACGTTGAGACAGTGGCTGGAGATAAACCAGCTTTAGACGTAGTCAAATCGTCAAAGGGAAGCGAGGGGCCGATTGCCTGTCGCTATTTTAGTGGCTTGGACCCACTAGTGGATTGTTCTGGTAATTGTTATAATGAGTAAAAGAAGTTATTTTCTATCAGGAAGGATGTATCGGATGGACTTTCTTAATCATACTTTATTAGGTTTGTTTCTTTACTTTCCAGAAGACAAGACTGAATATATCTCGGCAGGTATAACATGTTTCATCTTTTTAATTGCAGCTGTTTTTACGATGCGGGCCATTATTAAATATTCAAAAAAAGAGGAAATGAAAACAAAGCAATTTGAAGAGGAAGTCACTAAAAGAAACCAACATATAAAAAATGATACACTTTCTTAATCCAAAAAACTGTGAGCTCTTTTACAAGGGTCACAGTTTTTTACTATATTCGATTGGAAAATTAAATATGGATTATCGTGGTAGGGAAAGGAAACGGTTTTAATAGAAGGTTGTAAAGGCACTGTATATAGAATAAACTGTTCATATCAAATAAGCATTTAATACCATAAGCATAGAGAGAGAGAAATTTTGGGGGCGTAAATTGTTATGCAAATCGTAGCAAAAAGAATGATTGCGACAGATACGGTTAAGAGTTTTTTCGTGCAGCATTGGGAGACGACTCAAGTTGTTTTTTCAAGAGGCTTGTTTCATTATGCGGAACTTGAGGGTTTTGGAGTGATGGATGAGAATGATAAAATCACGGGATTAGGGACATACAATATAGCCAATCAAGTATGTCAGATCATTTCTTTGAATAGTGAGCATGAGAAGCAAGGTGTTGGCTCATCGTTGCTTTATGTGATAGAAAATATTGCAAAAGAAAAAAAATGCCATACTATTAAAGCGATTACAACCAATGATAATTTACAGGCATTGAAGTTTTTCCAAAAGCGTGGCTATGCCATTTCAGAAATCGTGAAAAATGCAGTCGAAGAATCAAGGAAAATCAAGCCTGAAATCCCATTTTACAGCTTTGATGGAATTCCGGTACGAGATGAGATTATTCTAGAGAAATATTTATAATATGGTAGAATTTAACTGAGTATTAATAGAGGAGGAATGGAATTTGTTTAAGAAAATTGCGGCTGATGCCCTTGGTCTCAGCGATATAGGAAGTGTAATTAAACCTGTCGACTATGACAAGGTGGATGCAGATGATTACATCATGCATGAAGATGAGGAAAAAATTTATTTCCTGATTAAATCGAAAACTGATGAGTACTGTTTCACGAATCAGGCTTTTATCCATTTGGATGGTACAAGTGCCATTAGTAAAAAGCGTACACTTACGAGGTATAGCTATAGCCAGCATAATATTTCCAACGTGACCCTTGAAACGGCAGGCACCGTGGATTTGGATGCAGAAATTAAATTTTCGATTGGGGCAAAAACTTTCTCCATTGATGTTCATAAAAAATTCATCGAAGAATTAAAGGACTTGTTCAAATCACTTGTTAAAATATCGGAAATTTGTCATGAAAATGAGTATGCCCTTCAATATGCTCAACAAAGTGTAAACCTTGCTTCTTCCACTTTGAACCAAGTGCGGACTGAAGGAAGTCAAATGGCCGCGAGTTTTAAGGATATTAATTCCGCTGCTTTTGAATGGCTGATGGAAAGCCGGAAAAAATATCATATTAAAGATTTCGGTTATGTTTTTGAAAAATATATCAATAATTAAAAATAAGGCGAACACAGAATGATGTGTTCGCCTTATTTTATTTAAATCGTACAAGCGGGCGCTCACTCCTTTAAGAATACTTCATGAACAAATACTCTATTGTTTAGGCTTACACGAAATTTACGCTTTGAAATGAATATTGCAGCATCGTCCTCATCTCTCTGAATTGTCCTGAACAATCATGTTGATTAATCGAAAAAGCCCATCTTTTGGAACTTCATTTATTAGTCTTTGTTCTCTCTTCCGATTTATTCTTGAGGTAAAAAGTACCTTTATGGAATGAAGTAAAGATAGAAATACTAGAGGGAAGAACGATTATGAAAGGATTGTTGCACATGCTATCTAAACAGCAGCTAAAAAGCTTTCAACAGCAATTGCAGCACACAAAGCAGGAGTTGGAAAAGCAATTAAATGACTCGGGTGACTTTGGTTTAAGAAGAAGTCAAGATGATTCGACTGGTGAGTTATCGAGCTATGATAATCATCCTGGTGATCAAGGAACAGAATTATATGAGCGTGAAAAAGATTTGGCGCTGGGTGAGCATGTCCGAGATGAAATTAGGGATATTAATCGAGCACTTCAAGCAATTGATGCAGGAAAGTATGGGAAATGTGAAGTTTGTTCAAAAGAAATTCCTCTTGAGCGTTTGAGCATTATCCCGACGACTACCTTTTGTGTCGAACATTCGCCATCTCAAGAAACTTCTGACAATCGGCCGGTAGAAGAGGAAGTGTTGGGACCTCCATTTGGAAGGTTTGATTATGATGGGCGGGACGAATCGGTTGGGTTCGATGCGGAAGATTCATGGCAGGAAGTTGCTAGCTATGGAACATCTGAAACGCCTTCTGATTTTGCTTATCCTCCTAACGATTATGAAGATATGTATGTCGAGTCTGAAGAAAATATTGGGTATGTTGAAGATTATGAAAATTTTGTAGGCGTGGATATATACGGTAAGGAGATAACGGTCTATCCTAACTCCCAGTATGAAGAATTGAAGGAAACACTTATTGAAGAAAATATACAAACATCGATTGGGGATCTGCCTCGTTATGAGCATGATCCATATGTAGAAGAAGAGAAGGACTAATAGAAAAAAGCAAAGAACCAGGCTTCAAACCTGGTTCTTTGTTATTTCTTATGAAAAAGCCAATTTTAATCGATTAAGCCCATCCAACAGCACACTGCGTGAACAACCAATATTCATCCGGACGAAACCTTCTCCACCAGGGCCATATTTTGAACCAGGCTCTAATGCGAGCTTCCCTTGATGGATCAGTCGTTCCTTAATTTCCTTGTCGTTCAATCCTAGATCACGGCAGTCAATCCATAAAAGGTAAGAGGCATCCGGATGCATGACATGCAGTGCAGGAATTTCAGCAGCAATGAATTCCTCTGCCACTTTTATATTCTCCTCGATGTAACCAATCATGTCTTTCAGCCAGTGTAAGCCCTCTCGATACGCGGCTTCCATAGCTGTTAAAGCTAGGATGTTCAGTCCATGAAATGCCAGTTTCGTTTGAGCCTTTTGCAATTGCTTCTGAAGTTTTTCATTACTGGTGATCAGGAATGAAGCCTGAAGGCCTGCTATATTGAATGTTTTACTTGGTGCCATTAACGTAACTGTTGTGTCCGATAATTTTTCTGAAAGTGAGGCGATTGGATAATGTCTGGATGTTGAATGGAATAAGTCAGCGTGAATCTCATCACTGACTATGATTACATCATATTTTACACAGAGCTCGCCAATCCGCAGGAGTTCGTCTTTTGTCCAGACGCGTCCGCCTGGGTTATGTGGACTGCAAAACAGGAATAGTTTCACTCCACTTTTCAGCTTGTCTTCAAAATCCGTAAAATCAATCTTAAAGCGGTCGTCTTCTATGACAAGCGGACTATTGACCACTTCCCGGTCATTATTTTTGACCATATCAAAAAATGGTGTATAGACGGGTGATTGTACCAATATTTTATCACCCGGGTTCGTGAATGCTTGGATCGTTGTACCAATGGCTGAAACGACGCCAGAGCTAAATGAGATCCATTCTTTTGTGATGGGCCAGGAGTGCAGGTCTCTAAGCCAGCTTTGAATTTCGGTGAAAACCGTTTCGGAAGGGATGGTATAACCGAAAACCGGATGATTCAGGCGTTCAATCAACGCTTTTTGAATGCCCTCAGGAGAAGGGAAGTCCATATCCGCGACCCACATTGGAAGTACATCTTCTCTTCCATACAATGATTTAAGCGAGTTTTTATCCCATTTTACTGATCCTGTATTTTCCCTGTTAATGTGTTCTTCAAAAATTGACTCTTTCAAAATATCCACCACCGAATTAAAAATTTGTCGTCTTCGCGAAAAGCGTGTTGTTATGATACTATGATATCATGTTCTCTGAATATATTGAGCAGGTGATGATTATATGGATACACAACAAATGAATTTAGCGTTGGTTGCCGTTTTGCAAGAATGGGACCCTTTTCAGATTGGCGGGGAACTATATGAGCCGGAAATTGCGGATACAGTTGTTGCAATCCGAGATATAGATAACCCACAGGAACTGGCGAAAAAAATAAAATCTATCTATGATTTCGCATTTGATGCGCCCGTTATGATGGAAAAATGTCTGGATGTTTCGAAGAAGCTGCTAATCATAAAGAATGATGCCAGCTGCTCGATCTAAAGACAGTGAAGGATGACCCGAAATAAGGGTCATCCTCTTTTATGTTTGGATAGTCGGCGTCCTTAAAAATTCCTTAATCAAGTGATACACTTCTTCAGGATTCTCCTCTGGAAGCAGATGTCCTGAATTTTCTAAAACGGCAAGATTTGAATTCGGAAGGTCTCTATGTAACCTTTCACCAATCTTCAGGGGTACTACTTTATCATGCCTACCCCAAACAAGCAGACAAGGCGTTTGAATCGAATAAAGATCCTCCTCTAATAAATCGACTTCCTTATCGCGTAGCATCCTTCCTAGCGCACGAAAAATATCATGCTTCTTAATGAATGGTTCTAGATAGCCTTGCCGCATTTCATCGTCAATCATGGCTTGATTATGAACAACGTTTTTTAAGTTTTTTTCTATCCCCGATTTTTGAAGATACCGTTTTATTCCGAAAGAAAAGAAAGGCAGATAGCTAATCATCTTCATTTTTTCTGAATAGCTAGGCTGATAGCCTGAACCGGCAAGGAGAATGGCATGTTCAACCAGGTCCGGATGTGATTTAATGAGTTGCAAGGAAACCTGGCCACCCATAGAGTGCCCGATGATGCTAAATTTCCTGATGTTTTTGCCTTCTAAAAACTGGACAATGGATTTGGCGATATTCTGGAAAGAATATGTATATCGATAAGATTTCCCGCTTTGACCGAATGGAGGAAGATCAATCGAGATTACATTGAAATCTTGGATTAAATAAGGTACTAATTTACGGAAGCTGAAGCTGGATGATAAAAACCCATGCAGTAATACAAGGGTCGGAAAGGAATCATTAATTTGATCATATTCAAAATAGATATCAATATTTCCCACCTGTTCGATGCCTTTAATTGTATGACCTTCCATATGAAGCCCCTTCTCTATTATTATTTCTCATCTAAATAAAGAGATATTGTCTCAATCACAGATTTTCCCTGAAAACCCAAAAATTCTGTTCTTTAACACTGTTGCATAACAGTAATTGTATTAATAACCATGAAAAAAGACAATTACTATAACAGGTTTTCAATCAATTTTGATATAATAGTGTAAGTTTATCCTGACAGAATAGGACTTATTAATTTATATTGTCGTACATGATTCTATAAAAGTCTAATAAGGTAAATCATCAGACTATCTGCCAGCCAAACATCACGTCTAAATTAGTGAATTCCAAAAAGGGGGTTTTCCAATGCACTTGAATGAAGAGGAATTGGAAGTCTTGAGAATCATTGAAAATAACAGCCGGATTGATCTGAAGGATTTGGCGAAAATGACCGAGTTATCAGAAGCGGACATTGAAGTAACATTGAAGAAATTAGAAGACATGCGTGTGATTGTCCGTTATTTAACAGTTATTAACTGGGCAAAAGTGGATGAATACCATGGTGTCACTGCGATGATTGATGTAAATGTAACACCAAAACGCGGTGTGGGTTTCGATGAAGTCGCAAAACGAATTTACAAATTTAAAGAAGTGGAGTCCGTCTATTTAATGTCTGGCGCCTATGATCTTTCCGTCATTGTCGAGGGACGTTCGATGAATGAAGTGGCAAGCTTTGTATCAGAAAAACTTTCGACACTTGATTCTGTTATATCTACTACGACTCACTTTATTATGAAAAAATACAAGCATGACGGCACTATATTTGATCAAACTGAAGAAGATAAGCGGATCGTGGTGTCACCATGATTAAAACGAGTTATGTTTCAAGGACGATCGCAGAGCTAAAACCATCAGGTATTCGCCGCTTCTTCGACCTGGCTGCCAATTTGGAAGGTGTCGTTTCACTTGGTGTTGGTGAACCAGATTTCGTTACATCATGGGCAGTAAGGGAAGCAGCGATCAACTCATTGGAGGAAGGATATACCTCATATACAGCTAATGCCGGATTATTTGAATTAAGGTCAGAAATCAGCAAATATATGGAGAAGCAGTTCCATGTTCCGTATAGACCTGAGGATCAAATTATTGTAACGGTTGGCGCAAGCCAGGCACTCGATATTACGCTGAGAACTATTTTGAATCCTGGTGAAGAAGTTATCGTCGTCGAACCTTGTTTTGTCGCCTATGCACCATTAGTCACCATGGCAGGGGGGATCCCAGTCACGGTTCAAACCTCTAAGGATGATGACTTTAAGTTAACGCCTGAACAACTCGAAGCGGCGATTACGCCTAAAACGAAGGCCGTTTTAATCTGTTCGCCGAATAACCCTACAGGTACTCAACTAGAGCAGGCAGAATTAGTGATGCTTGCTGATATCGTTAAAAAACATGATTTACTGGTTATTTCCGATGAAATCTATGCAGAGCTTGCTTATGATGAGGTATTTACTTCTTTTGCAGCCATTGATGGCATGTTGGAACGTACAATTGTAATCAATGGATTTTCTAAAGGTTTTGCGATGACTGGATGGCGTCTAGGATTTGTATGTGCGCCTAAAGAAATTTCCGAAGCAATGCTGAAGCTTCACCAATATGCGATGATGTGTGCCCCAACTATGGCGCAGCATGCAGCATTGGAAGCATTAAAGCACGGGATGCAAGATGTGGAAGAGATGCGAAGGAGTTATCGGAGAAGAAGAAATTATATCGTGAAATCATTTAATGACATCGGTCTGGACTGCCATAAACCAGGAGGGGCCTTTTATGCTTTTCCATCTATCGAAAGAACAGGGATGACTTCGTTGGAATTTGCAGAAAAACTTCTGACGGAGGAATTAGTTGCTGTTGTACCGGGAGATGTATTTGGTGAAAGTGGTGAAGGGCATATCCGATGTTCCTATGCTTCTTCCATGGAGCAACTTCAAGAAGCACTGAAAAGAATGGAACGTTTCATGAAGAATCATTGTTGAATAAATGCAAAAAAATAGGGATCCTGTCGTTACTTGCGACGGATCCCTTTTCCATAGGGGGAATTAGAAAAAAGAGTTAATCTAATGGATTAACATAGAAAGTGTTAATTCTATTATATCCCGCGATTTGGAAAAAAATACATGTACAACCAGCATTTTTTTAATTAAGTTTGCGTTTTATATAAATTATGCATAACATTCAGAATTTTTTCTTCACTAAAATCTTTAGCTGTTCTTAGGATAAGTTTTGCCTTTTTGGTTCCTATCTCCTTAATTAGCTTTTCGATTTCCTCGTCAACACCAGCAGCATTCACTGTTGGACTAACTTTTAAAAATTCTGAAGCTGGAATATCAAGAACGGTAGAAAGCCGTAAAATGGTTTGTGTATCAGGGACTGACTCACCTGATTCATACATTTCAATTTTCTTGGTGCCAATACGTAATTTTAAAGCCAGTTCCTGTTGAGTGAGGTGATTATCTTCTCGGTACTGACGGATGTTCTTCGCGATATTTGACATGGTAAGCACTCCTTTATCAGGAAATATTCTTCATGTAATTATTTTACCATATTATAGTATAAGTGAAGTGAATGAATATGTATGTTTTGTGAAAAAACGCCACCTCGAGAAAATATCGAGGCGGCGTTTTTTTGGATGTTAAATTAGATTTATCGACTTGAGAAACACGAGCATAATCATGATTGGTACGATGTAGCGAATCAAGAAATACCAAACTCTAAATAGGGATGAGCCAGGAGTTGCACCTGATTCGAACTCTTTTTGAACTTGGATTCTTTTCATTTGGTAACCAATGAAAAGGGAAATGAACAATGCACCAACGGGAAGGGCGATATTGCTTGTAAGATAATCAGCAAAATCAAATATGGATAATTCAAAAATTTTCACATCGGAAAGAACTCCGAATGATAATGCGCTTGGAATCCCAATTAAGAAAACGAGAATTCCAGCTATCCAGGACGATTTCTTCCGCTTAGTAACATCGCCTTTTATCATGGCCGCAACGACGATTTCAAGAATTGAGAAAGACGTGGTAAGAGTGGCGAATAATAATAAAAATAAGAAAATCACCATGAATACGCCGCCAAAGGCCATTTCATTAAAAACAGCAGGCAAAACGACAAATACTAGTCCAGGACCACTTGAGGGACTGAATCCAAGTGCAAATACTGCCGGGAAGATGACCAAACCGGCTAACAAAGAAATGAAGATATTCAATCCAACGACTGAAAAGGCCGATTTTGCAATATCTTCTTCCTTACTTAAATAGGAAGCGTAGGTGACCATCACTGATACTCCGACACTTAATGCAAAGAAAGATTGGCCAAGTGCTAATAAAATCGTTTGCCCTGTTAAAGCAGAGAAATCAGGCATCAAGAAGAATTTGACGCCCTCCATTGCTCCATCAAGTGTCACGGAACGGATCAGAAGTACAATAAAAAGAATGAACAGCGAAGGCATCATATATTTATTCGCTTTTTCAATCCCTTTGGAGACGCCGCCTTGTACAACCCAAATCGTCAAGACCATGAAGAAAAATTGAGCTATAACCGTTTCATATGGATTGCTGATTATTGTATTAAAGAAGTTTGCGTATTCCGCTTGCGTCAAGTTTGAGAGAGAGCCAGTAAAGCCTCTTGCTAAATAGGAGAGAATCCAGCCTCCAACGACGCTGAAGAAGGAAAGTAAAATAATGGACGCAATGACTCCGCCATACCCTATTAGGACCCAGGGCTTACCTGGGGCAATATGTCTATATGCACTAATTGCATCTTTCTGTGCATTTCGACCTATGGTAAATTCCGCTATTAAAATAGGGGTACCGATAAGTAGGGTGAACAAAATGAAGAGAAGGAAAAAGACTCCGCCGCCATTCGCCCCGGTCATATATGGGAGCTTCCAAATGGCACCTAACCCAATTGCAGAACCAGCCGCTGCCAAGATAAAGCCAAGCTTTGAAGTCCATTGTTCTTGTTTTGACATGATGAAAAAAACTCCTTTAGATGTAAAGAATATTTAGCATGAAAATTGCTTTCTTTAGACATTTTTTCATCTTACTATGATTATTCAGAATTGGGTAGTGTTTTAATGTTACAATTTTTAGAAAAATAAGTGAATATGTTAAAGGAAATCATGTTTAATTGCAAATTTTTAGGATAAGTTATAAATAGCAATCTTATATTAATAAGTATTTCCAAAAAACAAACATTTTTTATGAGTAAAAACCCAAAAAGTATGATATACTTAACTTTGATTATTTTCCAATTATGTGATATAATTTTTTATTGCGTGAAAAGACGAAAAAATATATATAAAATAGGAGTGTTACCATGTCTGAAAAATTCGAAATTGGTGCTGTAGTTACTGGCAAAGTAACTGGTATTCAACCATACGGTGCATTTGTTGCTCTAGATGATTCAACTCAAGGTTTAGTTCATATTTCTGAAATTACTCACGGGTTCGTAAAAGATATTAACGAACATTTAAAAGTGGGCGATGAAGTAAAAGTTAAAGTGCTTTCTATCGATTCAGCTGCTGGAAAAATTGGCTTATCGATCCGCGCAACAGAAGAAGCTCCTGAGCGTACTGAAGCTCCGAAAAAGGCTCCTAAAAAACGCCAAGCATCTGTTAAAGCAACATCTCACATTGAATCTACTGAAGGCTTCAACTCTTTGAAAGACAAACTTCAAGCTTGGATTGAGCAATCTCAACGCGAAGACCTAATCAAAAAATAATTTTTTTAACCGACAGATCATTTGATCAGTCGGTTTTTTTATGCTCATTTTACTTGGTTTATATAGCATTATAATTCATATAGAATTTTCAACCCTTTATAGTACGGGGTTTCTCTGTTTAAAAAAGTATGCGTGACGGTAACCGCCATGTCTCTGGTCTCTAAAGCGGAGTATAGGGATGAATTCCCCTGGTTTTTATTGCTGATAAACTCTTTCAGGTGGAAAATTTTTGCTTGTGATTGAGGAGAATTGAAGCCGGAAGTAAAACTGCAATGAAATACGAAAATGCCATTCGCTTTGTACCTCCGATGTAATTGATCAGTCGGTAAATGATTAGGACTTTGAACGCATTGAAAAAAAGTATTAAAGCCGGGGCATGAGTTTATTCATGGACCGGCTTTATTATATAAGCAAAATATCTATATGACTTTCAACGAGTCGGTTTAGCTTCAGGCTCTCTTGAAACTTCAGGACTTGCTTTGAAGAGAAGACCAAGGTTGATGAGTCCGGCAATTCCGACTATTCCATAAACGATACGAGCCAATGCAGCATCTTGCCCACCGAAGGTTGCAGCAACTATATCGAATTGGAAAAACCCGATCAATCCCCAATTTACGGCACCAATAATTGTAAAAACAAGTGCAGTTTTTTGTATTCCACTCATTGTACAGCCTCCTTTGTAAAAAAGTTAGTTCTTTACTTATCATGCTTTTTCACCATGTAAATATACATCCGGACAAAACTTCCGAACGGATACTTTGTATTTATATGGAACTTTCGGCATAATAAGAAATGAAAAAATCCCCATTGCCCAAGGAGTCTGTAGTGGCCCCGAAAAGAGGGTGAAGTGTCATAAAAGGAGAGACTGCATTGGAGAATTTTACTTATAAAAATCCTACTAAATTAATTTTTGGGAAGAATCAGCTTGAAAATCTAAAAACTGAAATTCCAGCCTTTGGTGATAAAGTGTTACTTGTTTACGGCGGTGGAAGTATAAAGAAAAATGGTCTTTATGATAAAGTAAATGCAGCATTAGGGGAGATTAATGCGGAGATACACGAACTTTCCGGAGTTGAACCGAATCCACGCATCTCTACAGTCCGTAAAGGTGTGGAGCTTTGTAAAAAGCATCAAATCGACTTTGTGCTTGCAGTTGGCGGGGGAAGCGTTATTGACGCTACAAAGGCCATTGTTGCCGGTGCAAAATATAATGGAGACCCATGGGATCTCGTAATTAAAAAGGCACCAGTGAATGAAGCCCTTCCGTTTGGAACAGTGCTGACTTTAGCCGCAACTGGTTCTGAAGCAAATCCAGGTTCTGTCATAACAAACTGGGATACGAAAGAGAAATACGGATGGGGAAGCCCTTTAGTTTATCCGCAATTCTCCATTTTAGATCCTGAAAATACCTTTTCAGTTCCAAAAAATCAAACGGTTTACGGAATGGTTGATATGATGTCACATGTGCTTGAATCATATTTCCATCCTGAAACCCATGCACCTCTTCAGGACCGTTTTTGTGAATCACTCTTGTTGACCGTCATTGAAACGGCTCCAAAACTATTAGAAGACCTGGAGGATTATGAGCACAGGGCTACGGTTTTATATGCGGGAACCCTTGCCTTAAATGGATCTCTTGGGGTTGGTTACAACGGTGATTGGGCTACACATAATATTGAACATGCAGTTTCTGCTGTTTATGATATCCCCCATGCTGGAGGATTGGCTATCTTATTTCCAAATTGGATGAAACATGTTCTCCATGAAAATGTCAACCGTTTCAAGCAGGTCGCTGTTCGCGTATTTCAGGTAGATCCGAAAGGTAAAACGGATGAGGAAGCAGCGCTTGAGGGAATTGACCGACTTCGTACATTTTGGAGCAGTTTAGGAGCGCCGACACGTCTTGCGGATTATGGCATCGACGACTCGCAGTTAGAGATCATGGCCGATAAAGCGATGAGCAGAGGTGATTTTGGCCATTTTAAAGTGTTGAATCGTGAAGATGTTCTTGCCATTTTACGGGCTTCGTTATAATTCGTGTTATAAAGTTGTAGTACTCCCACCTCAAAAGGGTGGAGAGTATCTGAACAAGGGCATAATTAATCTGATGTTTACTTTATCGATTTCTTGATTATGATTAATACATCAGATAAAGTGAAAGAGAAACATAAAATTAGAGGAGGAATTGGCATGGCCCATTTACGTTTCGATTATTCAAAGGCTCTACCTTTTTTTGGGGAACATGAAATGACTTATTTACAGGATGCTGTAAAAGTGGCACACCATTCTCTGCATGAACAGACAGGGGCGGGCAATGAATATCTTGGCTGGCTTGATTTACCTGCCAATTTTGATAAGGAAGAATTCTTAAGGATTAAAAAAGCAGCCGCTAAAATAAAAGATGATTCAGATGTGTTATTGGTTATCGGAATTGGCGGATCCTACTTAGGGGCACGTGCGGCCATTGAGATGCTTCAACATAGTTTTTATAACCTTTTGCCTTCGGACAAAAGAAATACACCACAAATAATATTTGTCGGTAACAATATCAGCTCTACATATATGCAAGATGTTATGGATTTGTTGGCGGATAAGGATTTCTCCATCAATGTCATTTCAAAATCGGGCACGACAACTGAACCTGCTCTTGCGTTCCGAATTTTCCGGAAACTGCTCGAACAAAAATATGGTGTCGAAGAAGCAAAAGGCCGCATTTATGCGACCACTGATAAAGAAAAGGGAGCATTAAAAACGGTGGCAACAGAAGAGGGGTTCCAAACCTTCGTTATTCCTGATGATGTTGGTGGTCGTTATTCAGTATTAACAGCAGTAGGGTTGCTTCCAATTGCAGTGAGCGGTGCAGATATCGATCAAATCATGGAGGGTGCCGAACATGCTAGAGTGGAATTCAGTTCTTCTGAGCTAGCTGATAATCAGGCATACCAATATGCAGTAGTCCGGAACGTCCTATACAATAAAGGTAAGACTATTGAAATGCTGATAAACTATGAGCCTGGACTTCAGTACTTCTCCGAGTGGTGGAAGCAGTTATTCGGAGAGAGTGAAGGGAAAGACCAAAAAGGAATTTTCCCTGCATCCGCCAACTTTTCAACTGATCTGCATTCATTAGGACAGTATGTTCAGGAAGGACGCCGCGATCTTTTTGAAACGGTCATCAAAGTGGAAAAAGCCCGCCATAAAATTTCAATTGAAGAAGCGGACAATGACTTGGATGGTTTGAATTATTTGGCAGGAGAAACGGTGCAATTCGTCAATAATAAAGCTTTCGAAGGTACGCTGTTAGCCCATACAGACGGCGGTGTTCCAAATCTAATTTTATCGGTGCCGCAGCTAGATGCGTATACTTTCGGCTATCTCGTATATTTCTTCGAGAAAGCTTGTGCGATGAGCGGTTACCTACTAGGAGTCAATCCATTTGATCAGCCTGGAGTGGAAGCGTATAAGGTGAATATGTTCGCCCTTTTAGGCAAACCAGGTTATGAAAAGAAAAAAGCGGAGCTCGAACAGCGCCTATAATCATTATTTAAAAAAAGGTATCAAGCGGGATAACACTGTCCAAGCTTGATACCTTTTTTGTTTTTATCTAAGGGAAAGTTAATATGCATCTTTGATAACGGTAATTGCAATTTAAAAATAGAAGGGAGGGATTTGATGCAAGTGCAATCAAGTTGCTTGAAAAACAGAGGAGTGAGCTCCAGGCTGATATTCAGGAAGCTTACCAATCGGATGATGCGGCGGAAGCAATGCAACAGAAGGTTCGGCAGAAAGAAATGGAGCGACGAAGCTAATCTTCTTTATGCTTAATCGAGGGAGGAATAGTAGTAATCCCAGGTTTTTTTAAAGCCGTTTTGGTTATGCTAATAAAAAATTAGCGAAAGAGGTTTTTACAATGATTAAAATATCTTCTGAGTTGGAAGGGAAAACATTCGGTTTATTTGATCTTGAGACGAAGTTAAAACCAGAAGGCTATGTGATAGGCGGAGGCTGGGACTATGACCATGGATCTTTTGATTATAAAATGGATGACAGTGATGGTTATCAATTTTTAAGAATTCCTTTCAAGGCTGTTGATGGGTCACTTGATACGGATGGGGTGATGGTAGAACTTTTACAACCGTTTTTGTTATCTCATAAGTACGAGGATGGTACTGACGATGAAGGAAATATTGGGAACCTCTCAGCCTCCTTAAATCAGTTTGCTGAACCGGAAAATCCAGATGCGGAATTCCCGGAGAACTATATCTCATACGGAAAATCACTAGTCCATGATTTAGAGAAGCTTTTAATACATTAATCTTCAATGATGAGTAGAGTGTCATTACGATGAATGATTACATCTGCAGGGGGCTTGATTATCGTCTCGCCTCCTGAAATGATACCGACTAATAAAATGTTTTTATCAAATAACTTAACGCTCAATTGTTTGAATGACAAACCTGTCCATTCGAAATGAGTGGGCAGCTGTTTAATGTTCAAACTCCACTTTTCTATTTTCTCTTCAAACTCCCAGGCCATCCCTTTCCATAAGCAATCCTGCATATATTCACTAGCCAACTTATTTGTTTCAAAGATACCATCTGCTCCAGCTCGTAAAGCATTGTCCTTTTGTTCCTGCGTTAAAATTTCTACTAGACAATACACATTCGGATTTAGTCCTTTGACGGCCAATAACGTTAAAATTGAGAACATGTCCGTTTGAAGTTCATTTTGCTTAAGATCAGCAGTGATAAGAACTCGTATGGCTTGTTTTATATTAGCTTGTTGCAAGACGGAATCTAAGGTTGCCTTTCCTTGTACAAAGTGGATATTTGTTCTGGGCAGCGGATGCTTTTGTAACGTATCATCTATCAGGACTATTGCTTGATGATGCTTACTATCATGAATGTTACTGATAATTCTTTTAGAACGGTCATTCCAGCCTACGATGATAATATGACCTTTGCTAGAGAATTCCTTTTTCCCTGTTAGATATTGCTGTTCATTGGAGATAGACATTTTAGCAATATAAGCAAAATAAGAAGTGATTAGGCCTGCACCTGACAAAATGAGGAATATTCCAATGATCTTTCCAAGATCCGTCTTTGGAGTGTAATCTCCATAACCTACCGTTGCCATAGTGACGATTGCCCACCAGATACCATCAAGTAAGGTAGGGAAATTCTGTGGTTCAACTAGATGAATTATAATACCAAATGATATTAAAAATAGAGAGATGATAGAAAGCAATCTAATAAAACGCGGAATTCTTGGAAAGACGGGAAAGACGATATTAAATGGTTTGATTCGAAACATGTTTTTCCCCCCCCCCTAGCTATTCCTTTTTAGTATGGACAAAAAAGTCTTTGCTCATAAGGATTGAATGGACAAATTTTGAATGAATCCCCCTCATGAAAAAACCTCTTTTTGTCTTAAAGTAAAAAGGCGTAGTGAAGAATCCGAGGGGGTGAAAACCGGGTATTCTAAAGAATTTTGATAATAGGGAGAACGTGATAGTTAACTTAACCTGCTGGATGATTCGATTGTTATAGGAACACCTATTCAATTAATTATATAGGACGACATTGGATCCAAGTACCATCTATATCAAAGGTTCATAATGCAAACTGAAAAATTTCTTGATGGATTCCTTGATTTTGTCGAGACTGATATCAAAAAGGCTGAAAAACTAAGTATCAGTAGACGATTAAGGTGGAAAAATGATAAAAGCCTTCCGTTAAACGACGGAAGGCTTTTATAGATGAGTCACATATCCTGGAACTGGACTTTATGCTCGATGTTAGATTATATGCTCGCACTCTCCGCGGTATTCCTGAAAGTTTTACGATTTGCGATTTGCGATTCAAACCCTTCTTCGTACGTTAAAGTTATCGCTTAAAAGAAGCCAGTTTTGAGGAAAGGCTAGACCGAGCTTCCAATAACTCATACCTCTTAAATTCAATTCTTTGATTAAATCAAACTTTGCCTGAATAGATCGGGCATCTTCAAACCAGACCTCATGCTGTTTATCCTCAGCGTCTGTATATCTAAAATGAGGAGCCTGCGCTTTTTCATCATACTCGATTGATACTTTATTGGTTGCCGCAATCTGGATGGCCTGCTGCGGACTGATGGCCTTGGCAATGGAACCCTGCACAAAGGGCAATGTCCAATCATAGCCATATAGATTTTGCCCCATCAGGATTTTGTTGGCTGGAATATCCGTGATGGCATATTCGAGCACATCGCGGACAGGGCCTATTGGTGATACAGCCATTGGGGGCCCGCCGCTATATCCCCATTCATATGTCATGATGATAACAAAGTCGACAATTTCACCATGTGCTTTATAGTCATGCGCTTCATACCAGCGTCCTTTTTGCTCTGCACTTGTTTTCGGTGCCAGTGCAGTTGATATAAACCATCCTTCTTTTTTGAAACGTTCCTTGGCTTTTCGGAGAAATTGATTATACGCTTCTTTATCAGACGGCCGTAAAAACTCAAAGTCAAAGTGGATATCCCGGAAACCATATTTCTTCGCGGTTGCAACGATATTGTTCAGGAACTTATTCTGAACAGAAGTATTCGTTAAGATAATTTGCCCGAGCTCATCGCTGAATTGGTCATTTTCCTGATTCGTAATTACCATCATTAATACATTTTTATTTTCTTTGGCGATGGCAGGAAAGTCGTCGAGCAATGGCTCCTTTAAGGAGCCGTCACGAAGCGCCTGAAAGCTAAATGGAGCTAAATAGGTCAAATAGGGCGCAGCTTCCCTTGCAGCTGTCTCAAGGGCCGGTGCAACGGTCGTGCCCCTCGGCTCGACATAGCCATTAAATTCAGCCGTCCTTTTCTTTCGTGCAGGAATGTAGAGACGGTATCCAACGGATAAAGATTGATTTTCAGAAATACCATTTATATTTGCCAATTCTTGAACAGGGACACCAACTTTTTGAGATATCGAATATAAATTATCTCCGGATTGCACGAAATAATAACTGCCGACAATTGGAATGACAAGGGCCTGCCCCGTAACAAGATTATTTGGGTTAGGGATCTTATTTGTTTCCACGAGCCGGTCAACGCTTACGCTATACGTCTGGGCGATGCCAAATAACGTCTGGCCTGGCCTAACCACATGAATTTGCAATTCTTTTCCCTCCTACTGAAAGTTTCCTAACAGTTTATGAGCATAAAAAGAAATTCATGATAAAGAGCTTTGGAATGCAGGAAATCATAAAGAAAAATAATTCAATAAATTGGTAATAATAATTTAAGTCTAAAATGCAAATTAATATTAGTAGGAGGTGAAAACACATGGCAAACAACAATAGTAGCAATCAATTAGTAGTAGCTGGTGCAGAGCAAGCTCTACAACAAATGAAGAATGAAATCGCTAGTGAATTTGGCGTAAACTTAGGTGCCGACACTACTGCTCGCGCTAACGGATCTGTTGGTGGAGAAATTACGAAACGTTTAGTTCAAATGGCTGAACAACAACTAGGCGGATCAAACTATTCTCGTTAATTAACTGAATAAAAATGGATTAGAAAGAGAAGGAGCATCGTCCTCCTTCTCTTTCGCATTTATGTTAGTCGCTTGTTTGCCAAGCTTTTAAGGTTTTGATTGCCTTTTCAGGGAAATCCGTCATGATAACGTCGACATCCATCTCTGCGAGCTTGATAATATCAGCTTTATTATTGGCGACCCATGGCCGGACTTTGTATCCAAGTTTCTTCGCATAGTGATTAATAGTTTCAGTCAGGCTATTTCTATCAGGGTGGAACCCAGCTTCTTTTTTTGCGCTAAGGATTTCTTCGATGTTCTCAGGTAGTCCCTCAAACAATAATGCTCGCTCGATTTCAGGAGCAAGCTTCTTCACCTTTTCAATTGATTGATGATTGAATGAGGACAGAATTACCCGATTTTCCAATCGATACTGCCGAATTAAATCAACAATCTTCTGTTCAATTCCTTCATATGGGAGCTTATCAGTTTTGATTTCGATATTCATCAACAATGTATTATCTATAGCCCAGTCGAAAATTTCTTTTAAGAAAGGAATTGGCTCTCCAAGGAATTCCTCAGAAAATTTGCTCCCAGCATCTGCAGTTTTCAATTTTTGTGCTGAACAATCTTTTACATAACCTAAAAGAGAAGTAGTTCGGTCAAGTGTTTCATCATGGATAACGATCATTTCTCCATCTGAACTAAGATGGACGTCAAACTCAATTCCCTCAGCTCCGATTCGTGCTGCCTCTTTAAATGCGGCCATAGTATTTTCAGGATGTGTTCCTTTGGACCCTCTATGGGCAAAAATTTGGATGTTTTTCAAGTTCATCACTCCTTTTAGAATTTATCTTAGTACCTATCATACATGTACCTCAAATTTCTTTCAGCAAAGTTTAATAGACAATATATTAAACAACGAGTAAAATACTAATGGTATTTCCATAAATAGGTCCGCAAATTTTGAGGTGAAAATAATGAATATGTGGGAAATTTTTGTAGCGGTTATCCTTGGACTAGTAGAAGGATTAACTGAATTTGCTCCTGTATCGTCTACAGGGCATATGATTATCGTTGATGATTTATGGCTGAATTCGAACGAACTTTTCGGCAGTGAAGTGGCCAATGCATTTAAGGTAGTAATTCAGCTTGGGTCGATTCTTGCTGTTGTCGTTCTCTTCTGGGGACGGTTCATGGACTTGCTCGGCTTAAGGAAAATGAAAGACACATCTGCTGTGCAGGGCCAAAAGCTTAACTTATTGCAGATCATCGTTGGATTGTTACCAGCTACCGTATTAGGACTAGTGTTTGAAGATTATATTGATGAACATTTATTTACGATGAAGACGGTTATCGTTGGCTTAATCTTGGGCGCATTGTTGATGATTGCGGCTGATAAATTCCGTCCAAAGCTGACTGCAGAAACGGTTGACCAAATCACTTATAAACAAGCTCTGGGTGTAGGGTTAATTCAATGTTTGGCTCTATGGCCGGGATTCTCACGCTCGGGTTCAACAATATCAGGCGGTGTGCTATTAGGTATGAGCTACCGGGCGGCTTCTGATTTCACTTTTATCATGGCAGTTCCAATCATGGCTGGTGCCAGTTTGTTGAAAATAGTGAAATATTGGCAATTCTTCACACCTGAAGTTCTGCCATTCTTTATCGCAGGTTTCATCAGCGCATTTATCTTTGCGTTATTCTGTATCCGCTTTTTCTTGAAATTAATCAATAAAGTTAAATTGACTCCTTTTGCCATCTACCGGATTGTCTTGGCAGTTGTGCTTTTGTTTATTATTTGGTAATACGAACGAAAGCCTTAAGGAACGTCACATCCACTCCTTTTATAAGGGGTGGTTTTTTTTGTGTTTTCAAAGTTTTCTCCAAAATAGCGAACAATTTAATCGTTGGATAATTTTTAATTCGTAATTAGTAGATAAATAATCGGTATATTCATAAATGGATAAAAAATATTCGGTTTTTAGAGGTTCAATTCAGAATTCGAAAAAATAATAAAATTTTAATAAAACCCTCTCAGTTCAGGAATGCCAACAGTTTCAGGTAATGATGTAATATTCTAACTATTACATAAACTATTTCTGTATAATTTTTATGATATAATTTTAGTATAAAATAAGTACATGTGTACACGTCGGGAGGACATCATGGGAAATGACCAATTGAAGAAAACGATTGGCTTTTGGGTTGGAACATCTATTGTAGTTGGTACAGTTATCGGCTCTGGTATTTTCATGAAGCCTGGTGACGTGCTTGAGTTAAGCGGTAATTCAACAATGGCCTTATTAGCTTGGTTGATTGGTGGTTTAATTACACTAGCTAGCGGATTGACAATTGCTGAAATAAGTACACGCATTCCTAAAACGGGCGGTTTATATGTCTATTTAGAAGAAGTGTACGGAAAAGTATGGGGATTTCTGTGCGGCTGGGTTCAAACATTAGTATATGGGCCTGCAGTTATGGGCGCACTCAGTTTATATTTTGGGTTGTTAGTGGCAGGGATATTTAATATCTCTACGGATTATACATTGTTTATAGGAATTCTAACGATTGTATTTTTAGCCGGTATGAATCTGCTAGGGACTAAATACGGCGGTATGATACAAGCATTATCGACGGTTGGTAAATTGATTCCGATTATTTTCATTGCAGTATTCGGAATTGCACAAGGTGAGATGCCTGTATTCAATATAGATAGTGAAAGTTCAATGAAAATCAGTATGGCCGGTGCCATTTTGGCTACACTTTGGGCGTATGACGGCTGGATGAATGTCGGCTTCATGGCAGGCGAAATGAAAAATCCACAGAAAACTTTGCCACGAGCGATTATTACGGGAATTCTTGTTGTCATGGTTGCTTACTTAGCTGTAAACCTTGCTATGCTTCATGTATTGGGTGCAGAGGGAATTATAGCTAATGGAACAAATGCAGCAAACGTTGCGGCGACACTTCTTTTTGGAGAATTGGGTGGAAAATTAATAGCCATAGGAATATTGGTTTCGATTTTCGGTTGTTTGAACGGGAAACTTCTAACCTTTCCGCGCATAACACTAGCAATGGCGGATAATAAAATGATGCCTGGTCATAAACAAATCAGTAAAATATCTCCCAAGTTTAAAACACCTATAAATGCAACCATTTTACAAGTGGTCATCGCGATTATCATGATGGTTATAACAAATCCCGACAATCTTACCAATATGGCAATATTCTCTGTCTTTAGTTTTTATGGGCTAGCATTCTTTGCGGTCTTCATCTTACGCAAAAAAGACCCGGATGCAAAAACGTATAAAGTGCCTTTTTATCCCTTAGTTCCTATTATAGCGATTGCTGGTGCAGTTTATATTGTTGTAAGCACATTAATTGATACACCGTTAGATGCTCTTTACTCAGTAATTATTGTGATCGTGGGTATGCCGGTATACTGGTTGCTTACAAAAAGTGAGCGGAATGAAAAACAATCAAATTAATGATTAAAGAACCCTTCACTGGTGCGGTGAAGGGTTCTTTTTATTGAATCTAAAATCTTTCCGATTAACAACTTATGGCGTAATAGACAACTCAGGCAGATAGTATTAACATAAGAGAAAGTTTAATATTGAAAGGTTTGAACGACAGTGAATTATATTGAGCCTGCTGGTAAATCATTCAGGAAGACAATCTTGGCTTTATTTCTTGGAAGCTTTGTAACATTTGCCGATTTATATAGTACTCAACCAGTTATTCCGGTATTCGCAAAACAATTCGGGGTCTCTCCAGCGGTGGCAAGCCTGACACTATCTTTCGCTACAGGGACGCTTGCTATTTGTTTATTGCTGGTTTCCTTTTTCTCTGAAAATATCGATAGGAAAAAGATAATGGGTACAGCGCTCACGTTGTCTGCATTATTATCTATATGTGTCAGCTTTATTCAAGACGACCTATACATCTTGATTGCAATCAGAGCAGTTCAAGGAGCGGTGCTTGCAGGTTTCCCCGCGATTGCAATGGCCTATATCAGTGAAGAATTTCATCCGAAAAGTTTGGGCTATGTGATGGGGATTTACGTGAGCGGTTCGAGTATCGGCGGACTGGCGGGCAGGCTCATTGTAGGAGTGCTGACTGATCACTTCTCATGGAATATAGCGATTGGTAGTCTTGGGGCTTTGAGTTTGATTATTAGTCTGGCCTTTTGGTGGATGCTTCCACCTTCACAGCATGCTGTTCGGAATAAAGTATCGTTGTCGAGAATTAAAAATTCACTTATTAACAACTTAAAGAATACTAGGCTAGTACTCTTATTCAGCATGGCATTCTTATTAATGGGCTCGTTTGTGACCGTTTATAACTTTGTAGGCATACCATTAATGGGACCGCCGTATCATTTATCACAGACATTGATTGGTTTCATTTTTATTATCTATCTCGTTGGGACATTTAGTTCAACGTGGATGGGTAAGCTAGCGGATCAATTTAGTCGAAGGGTCGTTCTTCTTTCCGGAATAGCCATCATGCTAATGGGTGCCCTTTTAACCTTATTAAGCCCGCTTTTATTAAAAATAATGGGTCTGGCACTTTTTACATTTGGTTTTTTTGGAGCTCATTCAATTGCGAGCAGTTGGGTCGGAAGGTTAGCTAAAAAAAGTGAAAAGGCACAAGCCTCCTCTTTATACCTTTTGTTTTACTATGCAGGGTCTAGTGTCGTAGGGGCATCGGGTGGACTATTTCTGATGAAGTTCGGCTGGGGCGGGGTCATTTCAGCTGTATCCATCCTAATCATTCTTGCTGCTGTGTGTGCTATGATGGTTGAAAAGGTGAAAAAAAGCTAAATAAAAGTATCTTTTCTATCATATTTGCTGGATTTCTGAATATAATCTAGTGAAAACGGATATTGAATAATAGATTGAAAAGAGAAGAGGGTAATAGATAAAGTGAAACAAAAAGCAGTAATTCTCATTGGCTTAGTCGCCGTTTTAATTGTATTATTCGTTGTATACTTAACAAGTCCAAGCCGTTTAGAAAAGGTAGAGATTGTAGAAAAATACTATCCGCATTTTTCCGATGGCAAGGCAGTTGGTTTTAAGACGAACGAAGTCATTGATGTGACGGAAACCGAAGAGGGATCCAATTGCGCAATGAAATTCAACAATGGGAAAACGTTGGAAATTGATTGTGACCGTTATTTAAAATACAAAATTGATGAAACAGTCTATATTACTTCCGAAGGAAATCATGTTAAGGAAATTCGAAGAAAAAGATAGTGGCATTCTTCACATGTAAAGCTGATTTTGTTGAAAGGAAACAAAATCAGCCTTTTCACATTAATTAATTGGAACTATGTTAGGAAACCTTTCTACAATAAGTTTGTCAGGTTGTGAACGGTGTAAAAAATGAAGGGCAAGAAGAGCACATTTGCCGTCGGTAAAAGGGAGTAATCAACCATTCATTAAAAAACCCAGACCATAATTGGACTGGGTTTTTCATTTTTTATCTTTATTTTTAGTTTTGTCTTTTTTATTACGCCTCAGTACATCCAAGATTCTTCGGCTGTTGTTTTTACTATTTATGAGTTCAACTAAATCGCTCATGTTTTCAGATTCGAAGTCTTGTTGTTCTTTTTTCATAGAAATCCCTCCAAGTCTTATTTTTTAATACCCTTTTTATTACGAGGGTAAACGTCTTTTATCATATTGATAATATTTGGTTTTTATATCAGTTTTCATTAAAATTTTGAACAAAGTTGCTTAACATTTAAATGAACGACTTTTTGGGAAAAACGAAGAATGGAAAGGAATTGTTCAGATAGAACATATTGAACGGACATGTGATTTTCTTTTTTAAAGACTATACTTACCATTCCAGTTGACTCATCATATCCCTCGCTCTTTTTATCTCCACTCTTTAATATGGGTTATTTTACCTATATTGGTTATTGTAAAAATAGATAAAATTTATCATTATGACAAAGTTTTACCATGATATAGTTAAAATGATTGTTATATTAGTACCTAATAATTTACAATTCAATTCCGATAATCGCCGAAGAAAGAGGTGAAGAGACCTATGTCATTGGCATATTATTATAGTCTTTTAAGTGAAAAACAGACTCAGCTTCAAAGGCTTAAAACCTGTACTGTTCAGCTGCAAGGGAAACAGGAGGAATTTACAGCTTATCGACGGAATGTCACAGAGCCGGAGCTTTCTTCTGATACTTGGCAAGGAACACTGGCAATGAGCTTCGATGATAACCGGACCGGAGGCATGCTACAGGCCTATACAGAGATAGAATCGAATCAGTTTGGTGATGTATTTACAGCTTTGAATGATAAAGTGCAACAACTTCAAAGTGAAATTATTTCAATTAAACAGACTATCGCTAGACTCGAGGCAGAGCTTGCTGAGGAGCGGGCTAAAAAAACGCAATCATAATGTATATATAATTATCTGCATTGGTATTTTCTTTAAAAGGCCCAGAAGACCTGCCAAGTGGTGGGTAAATCTAAAGAGGAGGCGTTATCAGGTGGGAGCTGAAATAAAGGTTAAACAAGAAGAAATAGAACAGGCGCTGACTACATTAAAATCGTCTACTAACGCTCTTCAAACTTCAATTCCCTCTAATATCGATGGCAATAATGTGCTGGATGTCGTGAATAAATTGAATAGACTGAATCAAACGATGCAGCAAGTGACAGAAGCCTATAAATCTTTGCTTCTACAGAATGAAGAAGCAACCCGTCGTTCCGTCGAATTTATGGTGGAAACCGACCAGCAGCTATCCTCAAATATAAAGCTAAAATAAGGGGGAAGTGAAAGTGAAAACGTTAGAGGTGCAATCGCTGCAGGCAGGATTGGATCGAATTTTGGATAAATTGCTGCAGCAGGAAGAATTGATCAAACAAGTAGATAAATCCGTGAATGGGGTTGTATCGCTGGAGGATTCCCTCAAAGGAAATGGCGGGCAGTCGATTCGGTCTTTTTACCAGGACTGTCATCAGCCTTTTTTGACGTTTTTTCAACAGGTCATCCAGCAATATGAAACAACTCTGAAGAGCATAAAAAATGATCTTCAATCAGTCGAACCTGCTTCGAATGGAGTTATTCGTGAAAGCTTTTTACAACATGAGCTGGAAACAGGGCTCAATCAGGCAAAAGATATAACGGCAGAACTTACGAATGAAACAAACAATACGATGCAAAGCGTTTCGGATATTGTTGCATTACCAAAACTACAGGATCAATCGTTTATCCAGCAGGTTGGAGAAGCGAAGCGAAATAAGGAACAGACCATAGAAAAGCTGCATACCTTTGACCGTGAGCAGGTAAACGCACTTGATATATTCGAACAAGACCTTCATAGTATGAACCAGTATGTTCAGAGAATCCAGACATTGTTTATTAATGGGACTCTCTCGGTAGATACGTATTCCCCAAACAAATCCTATGATTCTGACAACCCGGATGTAGGAAGTTTAGATCGGTATTCTTCTTTTTGCCTAAATCCTCGCATCAATAATAACGGGGTGGAAGCAGGTGCTACGGCTGAAGCGGGAATGGACTGGGACCCCACTCCGACATTTGGTTTGAATTTTGATCAGTGGAAGAGTCAGCCCATTAATGCCGCGGCAAATCTAGCGGTCATGACAGGAACAGCTTATGGTGCTTCTAAGGATGTAAGACTGGCAGGCAAGGGCTTTGGGGCGACTAAATCAGTCAAAGTCACTGCTCAAGGCAAAGAGAGAGTAGTAGTTAAATTGGATCGACCTGAGTTAATGAACTATAACAAAAAAACTTATACCGGCACGAATGCAACGAATTTTCCGAGGCTATACAAGCTTGTTGACCCGATGACGAAGATGAAAGATTCATTTAAATGGGCAAGCAATCGGATTGGCTATATTGGTGTAGGTACAACCGTCGCGGGAGATATCGTTCACGGAGTTCAAAATAAACAAACCGCCAGCGAAATTGCGGGAAATGTAACCGGTGATGTTGCCGTAGCCGGTGCATCCATTGCAGCTTCGGCACTTGTCGGAGCAAAAATAGGAGCAACGGCCGGGGCATTGGGAGGACCAGTAGGTTTTGCTGTTGGTACAGTTGTCGGTGCTGTAGTTGGAATAGCCGTAACTACATTGCTTAGTGACTTTAAATTTATGGATGTAGATCATGATGGGAAATCTGATTCGGTAGGCGACGCGATAAAAAAAGGAACAACAGGCTTGATCAATAAGATTGGTTCCTGGTTTGATTAATGCTAAGAGGTGTCATTAATGAATAAACAACAAGAGTATGATCCAATAATAAAATCTTATCTGAAATTTCAGACCCCTAAAGAAAATAGGGGGAATGTCATCGTGTATTTTTTAATTTTTTTAGATGCTTTAGGATTATTACCAATCGTGGCGGTTCCTTTTTCCCATGATTTTTTTATCGCTGCACTTATCCCCATCGTAGTCATCCATTTATGGGCGCTACTGTATGTCATCGCGCCTTATAAGTTTGAACAGTCTTATTATTTATTCTTTGGTTTTTATGGACTCGTCAATACATATGTGTTCTTTCTTACCACACAGAAGCTTTTATATAGAAACATTGGAGCAGAGGGACCCTGGCCATTTATCATGGGTGCCATCTTTTTTATCGGGCTGATTATCGGAGCGAATGGGCTCAATATTAAAGCCCTCTATTCGGGCACATATGCAAGACTTCAGAAAAAGGGGACAAAGGCGAATCTTTCTCCGGTAGTAGCGGCATCTGGACTAGGATATGTCATTGCTCAATTGATATTGACTTATATTTACAGTGAATCGGTCCGAATGATGATATTCGTGTTGTTGATATCCATTTTATCGATTTTAACAGCGTTTTTCTCCATTTATATTCACCGATATTTTTTTATTTTGAAAAATCATGATATGGTCAAACAGATGTATCCGCAATTTGGATTGCCAAAGAAAATAAGAAACTAAGAATCGATAAAATTGTTTTAATACAAAGGGGGCGGAACCCCCTTTAGGAAGGGGAGACGCTTTAGATGAAAGTGACATTAACGAGCAAGGATTTGTTTATTTTGATGAATTTTCTTGGAGCAAAGGCGTTAATTGGCATTTCCAGCCCATTCCAGCAAGTCGGGAAAGAGGAAATGGAGCACGAGTGGGAAAGCTGTTTCAAGAAGCTTCATCAAATGGGACTCGTCGATTATATCGATAACGAATTGAAATTTGACGATACATTCATTGGGGCCATGTGGGTGTTGGCGCGAACGAATGTGATCGTGGAAATTCTTATGGATGAACAAGAAAAGAGCTTGTTTTATTTTAGCGATGACTCTGTTGTTGAATGTTCAAGGATTCGAGATGAAGAATACTCGTTGAAGCTGCACGGCACTCCTGACTGGACATGGAATTCTATCATTCTTCCAAGAATGCTGATGAATCAAGAGAATTTACCAACTCGATTGAGCGACAGCTTGCTCGTTACTCCTCAGGATTATACGGTATATCGTGAAAATCGAGGCATCCATAACTCTGAATCACTTATTAAATTCAATGAATTAAAATCTGCTCCTTTAATCGTGAAGCAGCTAGACCGCTCGTTCCAAAGGATGTTACATACGAAACGATTAATGATGTTCTATCATATGAACCATCAATGGAATGTCGAAGGATTACATGTGCTTGCCTCTCCTTCATATAATTGGACATTCAAGATGGTCAATAGAGAGGGAATGGAAATGCTCGAAGCGGAGCAGGGCACAAGTGAGAAAATTTTAGATGAGGTGCTGGATGTCATTAAGAGAGTAAAACAAGAACAGCCTGTGAATTAGGGATGGTGAATCTAGCATGGTCTTTAAGAAGAAGAAGGATTTAGAAATAAATAAAACATGGTACTGTATAGGAATTTTGACGGATCAAGGAATGCAAGATGAAGAATATGATGCTCTTTCAAACCGTATTCTTGATTCGGTGGAAAATGTAGTGGTCATATCGGATTTGATCAGGGTAAATTGGGAGAAAGGAAAATTGGAAACCTTGAACGAACGATTCAAGAATCCGACACTTTCTGATCCTTGTTTTATTATTAATGAATTCATAGAAGAGGATATCAAACGGGAAACGAAACTTCTTGAGAAAAACCATAAATGGAAGAGGTTTTTTGGAGCCCTATCACAGATTGACTACCTGGAGGCAGAGAATAAGGCAACCCACGATTTTGATAAGTCCCTTTTGTATACGGATGATTTAGACAAAGTGATTGAATATCTGAATAAATAAGAAAAGCACACCGATTATTTGTTTCGGTGTGTTTTCTATATTCTTAAGTGATGAAAGACAAAAACAGAAAAAAATATGGGGGAAGTAGGAAAGATGGATAGAAACGCGAATAACTAAAGTAGAAAGAAAGAGAGCTTTAAAGGGAAAGGGAGATGTAGCAATGGAAGCTGTCGTACCTCAGCAAAAACCAAAACGGAAGTGGAGAAAACGCGTCCTATGGAGTTTAGGAATTCTGATTTTACTTTTGCTGTCTGTCTTGATTGTAGCAAACGTATTTCTATTGCGCTCACTGCCCGAAACCAAGGGAGAAATATTGCTATCCGGTCTTTTGAAACCGGTTACAGTGGTGAGGGATTCCAGTGGGGTACCACATATCAAGGCGGAAAATGATCATGATTTGTATTTAGCACAAGGGTATATTCAGGCCCAAGATCGTTTATTTCAAATGGATTTAAGCAGGCGCCAGGCTTCAGGTAGATTAAGTGAAGTAATTGGTGAGAAGACAGTTGAAAATGATAAATATTTCCGAACGCTGGGGTTGAGGCGGGCGGCTGAAGCTTCCTATGCAGAGTATACAAGTGAAGGAAAAGAAGCCTTGGATGTGTTTGCCGAAGGGGTAAATCTCTATATCGATGAATTGAAGGAGAACGGAAAATGGCCGGTAGAGTTCACTTTACTTGGCTATGAGCCAGAACCCTGGACACCTGTTGATTCTCTCACTATAGGCAAATATATGGCCTTTGATTTGGGCGGGAACTGGGAAGACCAAGCGTTTAGACAGTATTTACTGCAAACATTTCCAAAGGAAAAAGCATATGATTTATTCCCTAATTATCCAAAGAATGCACCTTATATTATTAGTAAGCAAGAGTTGGATATTGAAAAAAGCTTTGCTGGGGCCGTTATTCCTTATGAATTCAATGGCAGCAATAACTGGGTCGTTTCGGGGAAGAAAACAGATTCAGGTCAGCCGCTTTTGGCGGATGACCCCCATCTAGGCTTAGCCACCCCGTCTGTTTGGTACCAAATGCATCTGGAGGCTCCGACTGTCAATGTGAGCGGTGTCATTTTTGCCGGGATTCCGGGAATCATCCTCGGTCATAATGAAAAGGTAGCCTGGGGTGTGACCAATACGGGACCGGATGTTCAGGACCTGTATATCGAAAAGAGAAACCCGGCAAACGAGAAAGAATTTGCTTACAAAGATAAATGGGAAAAAGCAAATATCATAGATGAACCGATCAAGGTAAAAGACGGTAAGACGCTCGATTATAAGGTGACGGTTACCCGACATGGTCCGGTTGTCTCCGAGTTTGCTGGTAAAAGTGGAAAAGATATGGTCCTTGCGTTAAGGTGGACAGCGCTTGACCCATCTGCTGAGCTTGAAGCGGTATTGAATATGAATAAAGCGAGAGACTGGAAAGAATTCGAAAAAGCCCTCTTGAAATTTGAAACGCCGGCACAGAATTTTGTCTTTGCTTCGGCGGATGGGACTATTGCTTATAAGGCGAACGGGAAAATCCCAATTCGGAAAAAAGGGGACAGTATGTTACCTGTACCTGGCTGGACCGATGAATATGAATGGAAAGGCTATATCCCGTTTGATGAACTTCCGAAAACGATCAATCCAAAAGAAGGGTTCATTTCAACGGCGAATAATAAGGTCATTTCCGATGATTATCCTTACCATATCAGTAATAACTGGGCACAGCCTTTCCGTCAGATGAGGATTCAGGAATTTTTAAAAGCCAATAAAAAACTGACGGCTGAGGATATGCAAAGTCTGCAGATGGATCAGGTGAATCTGCAAGCGAGAGAATTTGTCCCTCAATTTTTAGAGGTGCTAAAGGGCTCATCGGGTAAACAGGAAGCAGAGGCTCTAAGAATTCTGAAGAAATGGAATAATATTGATTCTGTAGATGCTGCAGCGCCGATGATTTTTAACGTTTGGATGAAAAAAATCGGTGAAGTTCTGCTTACAGATGAAATACCTGAGGAAACGCTCAACCTTTTTAATGGAAGACGCTCTGCCGTTGATGAGTTGCTGCGACGGGCATTGGAAGGGAAGCCGGGTCCTTGGATAGAAGAAGCTGGAGGACTGGAGGGAGTACTTGCTAAGTCATTACAGCAGACGTTGAACGAACTGGAGGTATCACAGGGTAACGACATAGCTGATTGGGAGTGGGGGAATTATCATCAAGTCCGCTTTAACCATCCACTTTCGAGTGTCACTCCGTTAAATTATTTGTTTAACAGCGACGGCGGAATTCCAGTCGGCGGCAGCAGTGTCACCGTACAGGCAGCAGCATTTCAAGATGATGGAACCGTCAATCATGGAGGCTCATGGCGCTTTGTCATCGATCTATCTGATATGAATCAAGGCTACCATCTCGTTGGTCCGGGTCAATCAGGTAACGTTAAAAGCAAATGGTACCACGATCAGCTTGATGATTGGACTGACGGAACCTATCACAAAACCGTATTAGATCATCCAAAAGGCGATAAACTAACATTAAACCCATCATAAGAATTAGCGTAACCTTACTTGCTTTGATAGAAGTAAGGATTTTTATGATACTGGAGTGATACGATTAAGTGCTTAATTGACACAATACATCGCAGCGGTAAAAAAGAGTACCAAATTCAGCGTGAGCTGAACTTGGTACTCTTTTAACGGTTTTGTTTAGTTAAGAAATCTGAAAGGAACTCTTCGAAATTGGGTGCTTCGATAGCAGCTATTTTTTCGTATGATTCAATGATTTTTAGTTTGATCTCTTGTTCAAGGTCATTTCTGTCTTGATAGTGTGTGTTTTTTAATGATTTTTTTATTTTAGGATTCAAAGAATCAATAAGGTCAATTAATTCTTCTTTTGAGAGTTTTTTATCCACAATACCTTTTCTCCTTCCTATCATAAACATCATTCATATAATACTTTTGCAGTTTTTTGAGAGCTTGTTTACGGATGCTTGAAATATTCTGAGGTGACTCATGAAAATAAGCAGCAATTTCTTTATTAGATAGTCCATAAGAAAAGGCCATGGTCAGTACCAGGTTTTGTTTCGTTGTTAAATTCTTCAAGGCTTCAATCAATTTTTCATCACTTAGGTGGGAGGATAGTTCATTGGTTTCCCCCATCTTTTCAAGTCGTCCATCACAGTTGCCAATTCGGTCAATCATTTTTCCGTTATCTTTTGGTGTCGCATCAAGTACCATTCGATAGCGTTCCCGTTGTTTTCGTGCTTTTTTATCAAAATCAACTGAGAAGAAGTAAATTAAAGAGCACATGTATTTGTATACTCTTGCCCGATAATAGAAAATTTTAAATGTCTCGTTGAGATGACCAATGTTGTGTGTAGAAGGGGAATCTAAAGTATCAGTGAAAATCTTTAAATGCTCTGGATTCTGTAAAAATAATTGAATGATTGGCTGTTCGAAGAATGACGAATACTGCTGTTGTAAAAATTCTAATGAATGAGAAAAAAAATTTGAAGTTAACTTGTTCATTGCTATCCCTCCTTTAATTATTAAAGTGATAGACAAGGGGAATAAATCAATTATATACGAACATTCGTTCTTTTTACCATAAATCAATAGTGCTAGATTGATTTTCTGAAACAAGTTTCACTTTAGATATCAGATACAAGAAAAGGGGTGAAGAGGATGATGATTGAGGATGCTACTGTGTGGGTGTCATTAGTTAGCGATTTTGGCTATCCATTCGTCGTTTCTATGTTTTTGCTCTTCCGCTTCGGCAAGAAATTAAAAGAACTGACAACGGACGTAGAGAACTTAAAAAAGTCCGCTCTTAAAACGAAACGATAACCTCAGGACGTTACGTCGCTAGGTAGTGAAAACCGAATTTCGGATTCTATACAAAAGAGGATCCGAAATTCGGGTATAAAGAATTCGGGACGATGGAAATTGAGTCCATTAAATTCCTCCTTTTGAGTCGTATTAGGATAATAATACTCCATTATTTGGAATATACCATAAAATGGGTAATAAATAATCCTCAAATGGAATCATTTTACTACTATAATTCATCCGACAATAGAATTAGGTAGGAAATCCTCCTCTCATACGATTTTAGTTTTATAGGTTAAAGTGAAAATACTTTTAAAAAAACAACTTTTATAAATAAACTTATAGAAAGATTGCAGCATCTCAATAAAGGGGTGCTGCTTTTCTTATTTTTTTGGTAAAAAACTGATATTATGGAAAAGAGGTGACAATTTTGGATAAAAAACAGCTCAAGGATATCGAAAGTCTACAACAGAAATGTGAACAAGAGGATTTTACGTTAAAGCTAAATTGGGAGACGCTTCGCAGCCGAAATGGCGTAATGAAGAATGATTTCTTTCATTATGTAGGAGGTAAACTTGTCGGTTTCCTTGGCCTTTATGATTTCGGGAATAAAGTAGAGATGTGTGGGATGGTTCATCCAGACTTCCGGAGGCAAGGGATTTTTACAAAATTGATGGACGAAGCTATAAGGACTGCTTTGCGGCGGGACTATAAGCTAATTATCCTGAATTCTCCTGCCCAATCTCATTCAGGGCAGGGGTTTTTGAAGCAACTGCCATGTGAGTTTTCTTTTTCTGAGTATCAGATGAAATGGTCAAACGTGGAGCTGGAAAATTATGAGGATGTAGTCGTTCGTCCTTCAAGCAGAGATGATGCGGAAACGGAAATTCAGCTGGATGTTCATTGTTTTCAGTTTTCGGAAAAAGAAGCGCGAGATTATTATCAACGCGTTCAATACGAAGATACTTTGAAAACAATGATGATTGAAAAAGATGGTCGAACAGTCGGTAAAATCCGTGTTGATCATTCGGATGGAGAAGCATGGATTTATGGGTTTTCAATTTTTCCGGAATATCAGGGGAAAGGGCTTGGAAGAAAAGTACTGAAAAAGATTGTAGCCGAACAACGGCAACTTGGGTATGATATTTTTCTTGAAGTAGAAGCAACCAATGATCATGCTTTAAGACTCTATGAATCTTGCGGATTCAAAACCATTCAACGCCAGGATTATTATCAGTATAAAAAGTTAGAAGGCTGAATCGCATAATTGTAATAATTGATTCAATCGTTAAAAGCGGTATGCCCGTTAAAGTGAGTGAGATATCAGACTGAGTATATAAATAAAATCAAAAAGCATTGAGGAATTTTAAAAAATGATGTTTTGGTGATGGTACATAAGGGGGAATAGGATGTTAAAGTTATTCACCTATAACTGGCAGGTGAGAAGAGAGTGGTTTGAGTGGTGCCAGACTGTATCGAGTGCTGAACTTTTACGGCAGCGGAGTGGTGGGGTGGGCACTATTTTAAAAACACTCGTTCATATTATTGATGTTGAATACAGCTGGATTCGGACGATTCAAGGAAAGCCAGATATCGAGATTGATTTGGATTCTTACAATACAATAAAGAAGGTACAAGACTTATCGGAACGTTATCATTCTGAAGTGAAAGATTTTTTGTACTCGTATTCAATTGATTTGGAGAATGATATAGTTGAACCTTCTTGGATGGAAGGTACATACGAAATAGGCAGGATATTACGCCATCTGATTGCCCATGAAATTCATCATATTGGCCAACTGTCTATCTGGTCGAGGGAAATCGGAATCAAACCGGTATCTGCCAGTTTGATTGATCGGGTTTTGTAAGTTCTATTTAAGCATGAAAGAAAACCGGTAAAGCAATCTGCTTTACCGGCTTTTTAGATACTTGAGGAATTCCTAGAGTTTTTTCATAATGTAGGAATACGGATTGAAGGGAATAAACTTATTTTTATAAAATGCATTAGTCCTGTATTTAGTCAGCGGATTATCCGGATTGCAGTCTGCAACTGTTGTAGCTGTTGATCATACTTTCATTCTATAAGGCGCTTTAAAAGGATTACACACAGACACACAAAACCATTTCAATTAGAAAAAGAGCGGTAGAGAAAGAAGAAACTACAAAAATTAGTAGGCTGGCTCATATGGATGAGTCAGTCTCTTTGCATTTATAAAAGGGAGCTTGCCTACCATAATTCAATAATATTCGTTGATAGTTATATATATTTAAATGTAAATGTTTTAAATAAATTAGTTAAAATAGTAATTTTTTATTGTAAATTCTAAATGTTAAGGCAAATCACTTAACTTTTTTCGACAAAATCATGTTATATTATTCTAGAATTTTACAAAAAAAATAGAAAGGTTGTGAAGTATGTCGTTTAAGACCAATGTAAAAAAAATACTAGCCCCGGTTCTTGCTGTGAGTTTAATTACAGCTCCATTTACCATTCCGGTGGAGGCATCCGCCAAAGAAGCTGCCAAGAAACCTGACACGACTAAACCGTTTGTCATCTCCGCTCCTACTGTTAACTATTCAAATGGGGCAAAAGCTACTGTAACGGTCACACCGAAAAAAGGAAATAAGGGGAAGGAAACTGTTGTCTTCCAGCTAATGAATGGAAAGAAGGTCGTTTCACAGTCAGCTGTTGAGAAGGATATTAAATCAGCTCAGAAATTTTCCGCAAACTTCAACTCGTACAAATCAGGTTATTGGATTAAGGTATCTGTTGTTTCCAAGTATAACGGTAAAACGAGTAACTTTGGCACCAGCCTAGCAACCTCCGTTTCCGATGCCCCGTTTGAACTAAGGATCATGGAAACGACAGATATACACACAAATCTAGTAAGCTATGATTATTATAAAGATGCTGTATCAGATTCAGTCGGCTTTTCACGCACAGCAACCTTAATCAAGCAGGCGAGAAAAGAAGTGAAAAATAGTGTTTTAGTTGATAACGGCGACCTTATTCAAGGGACCCCCCTAGGTACATACAAAGCGAATATAGCGCCACTGAAAAAAGGTGAAGTCCACCCTGTCTATAAAGCGATGAACTTGCTTGACTATGATGTGGCCACATTCGGCAATCACGAATTCAACTATGGGCTGTCCTATTTAGATGAAGCCATCAACGATGCGAACTTCTCTTATGTAAATGCAAATATTTATAAAAAGGATAAAGATAAAAATCCAAATAATGATAAAAATAAATATACCCCATATAAAATCGTCAATAAGAAAGTAAAAGATATTAATGGAGCTGAAAAATCCGTAAAAGTAGGCTACATCGGATTTGCTCCGCCACAAATCATGGATTGGGATAAAATGAACCTTGATGGTAAGGTCGTTACAAAAGAAATCGTCGCAACAGCAAAAAAATATGTACCTGAAATGAAGAAAAAGGGCGCAGATGTAATCGTGGCGCTTACACACTCCGGTTTTAATGGCGACACAACGAACACCGAGGATGTCATCTATTCATTAAGTAAAGTGTCTGATATCGATGCCATCACGTTCTCCCATACGCATAAAGTCTTTCCGGCACAAGATGAAGCTTCTTTAGACAGCTTATTTAAAGATAGCCAAGGAAAAGTTCTTAAAGGTGTGGATAATAAAAAGGGTACAATTAATGGTGTACCGGCCGTTCAAGCAGGATATGGCGGTAGTAATCTTGGGATTATCGATCTTGATATCCAGAATATCAAGGGGAAATGGAAAGTCGTTAACTCAGATTCATCAACACGGGCAATCAACGATAAAGTAACTGGGAAGAAAGCAGCTGAAGATGTATCTGTCGTTAAAGCCGTTAAAAAGGATCACGAAGGAACGATCAAGTATGTTAACACACCAATTGGAACGACTACAGCTCCAATTCATAGTTACTTCGCCCTTGTGCAAGATGATCCTTCTGTACAAGTCGTGACAAGCGCACAGAAATGGTATGTAGAAAAATACATCCAAAGCAACCGCCCTGAATATAAAGACTTGCCTATTCTCTCTGTAGGAGCTCCTTTCAAAGCAGGTCGAAATGGAGTCGAAGAATTCACCGAAATAAAAAAAGGTGGTTTGACAATTCGCAGCGCCGGCGACTTATATTTATACGATAATACTCTGAAAGCGATCAAAATCAAAGGTTCCGTAGTAAAAGAATGGCTTGAAATGTCTGCGGGGAAATATAATACAATTGATCCGGCTAAGACTGAGGAACAGGAATTGCTTAATGGAAAGTTCGCCGTCTATAATTTTGATGTGATTGACGGTGTTACGTATCAAATCGATGTCACTAAGGCTCCGCGTTATGATGAAAAAGGCATAAAAGTGTCAGATTCAAACAGGATTACCGATTTAGAATATAATGGTGAAACAGTCAATCCTAATCAGGATTTCATCGTCGTGACGAATAATTACCGTGCTTCAGGTGGGGGTAACTTCCCAGGGGTTAAGGGCAGCGAATACGTGGTTGATTCTGCTGATGAAAACCGTCAAATCTTAATGGATTACATTACACAAGAGAAGGAGATCAACCCAACAGCTGATAATAACTGGTCGATTGCTCCAATCTCAGACAATGTGAATGTTACTTTTACTTCATCACCAAAAGGCGCAGAGTATTTAAGTGAAGACAGTTCAATTTCTTATACAGGTAAAACAGATGATAAAGGCTTTGGTATTTACAAATTCAATTTAAAGAATAAGAACATAAAAGTACAATTATTAGGAATCAATGATCTTCACGGCCAGTTGGATACTACTTCTGAATTTAGTGGTGTCAAACAAGGGCGTGCTGATTATTTAGCGGCGCACTTAAAGCAGCGTAAAGCTGAAAACCCTGAAAATACACTTTTACTATCTGCTGGGGATGCGGTAGGAGCAAGTGCTCCCGTTTCTTCCTTGGTTCAGGATAAACCGACGCTTCAGTTTTTGAATAATATGAAATTTGATGTCGGAACAGTTGGGAACCATGAGTTCGACAAAGGTGTTGAAACCTTGATGGCCCAAATCAATGGCGGAAAGTCCCCAACATCCGATGTTGTTTTTGATAAGTTGAACTTTCCGTATGTTGTTGCTAATGTCGTGTATAAAGACACAAAAAAACCTATTTTAGACCCATACGTCATTAAAAAAGTCGGCGGGGTTGATATTGGTTTCATAGGTGTAGTCACGAATGCCACACCTCAAAAAGTAAGTCCAGATGGAATCAAGAATGTGGAATTCATTGAACAGGCACCTGCCGTAAATAAGGCGGTTAATGAATTGAAGAAAAAAGGTGTAAAATCAATTGTCGTCATCTCGCATGACCCAGGTACTGAAAAAGACGGTGTCATTACAGGTGAAGTAGCTGATCTTGCTAAAGCGGTGGATGATGAAGTCGATGTGATCTTAGCTGGAGATAACCATGCAAGGGTCAATAACTTTGTAGATAATAAATTGATTGTACAAGCTTATTCTTATGGAACTGCTTTTGAAGATGTTGATTTGGAAATTGATCCAAACACAAAGGATATTGTTAAAAAGTCAGCTGAAATTGTAACGGTTACACAAGATGGCATCACACCGGATGCGGAAACAACGAAATTCATTAACGATTATCTAGATATGTTCCCTGAATTGAAAACCCCACTAGGGACAACGGATGAGGAAATTTTAAGAGCCAACGCCTATACACAAGAAACTGGTCTTGGAAATTTAATTGCGGACTCGATGAAGGCCGATTTGAAATCTGATTTTGCCTTCATGAATCCAGGCGGAATTCGCTCAGATATTCCCAAAGGAGAAGTTACCTTTTCTGATTTAGCGAAAATCCAGCCGTTCGGAAATGTGTTGGTCCGACTTGAACTAACTGGGGCTGAATTGAAAACACTGCTTCAACAGCAATGGATTGTTGAAGGCTCTCCGAAAACGTTACAAATCTCAGGATTGAGCTATACTGCCGATTTCAGTAAACCGGTCACGGAACGTGTCACTTTATTGAAGAAAGCAGACGGAACACCAATCAAGGATACAGAAACTTACACAGTGACCGTCAATGACTTCATGGCAAGCGGCGGGGATAACTATACCGTCTTGAAAGGAAAAGAGCGTGTGTTTGGACATGCTGATCTAGAAGCTTTCGTTAACTATGTAAAAGAAACCTTTAAAGGCGGAAAGATCACGGCTGAAATTGAAGGCAGAATTACGAATATCAATAATTAATTGAAGATTATCAGTCAAATTAAAGTTTACTCGTGAATTTACAGGATTTACTCGTAAGTTTTGTGGATTTACTCGTGAATTTGCAGGATTTACTCGCGAAAATATTAAAAGGCGCCGTAAGACAAGGTGCGCATAGATCTTTAGCCACAGCCTTTTCTCTGTATTCAATAGGGGAAAGGCTGTTGAATTTTTCTTGAAACCAATCATCTTCAACGCTTGAAAAATTCTTTCGAGTCTATACAACTCGCTGATCATCAAAGGATTCTTCGTATTACACTCTTCCTCATATTGCAATTTAAGCATCACTCTTGATTCCAAATCGTTCAAGGAGATGCATCCCGCCTCCAACTTTTGTTCAGAAGCTCCTGAAGCTTTATGTGTAACAAGATTTCCTTAGATACATACGTTAAAAGAAGCTACAAACACCTTTTTTGTAGAAAAGTATTTATTTCCTGAAAGTATTAAAAATTGGAAAATAGGCATGATAATAGTGAAGACATCGAACACTTCATTAGGTAACACTATAAGTTTGGAGTGTTAAAAGAAAATGAACAATGGATGCAACCGGATAATAAAAAAAAGGGAGCAAATCCTGTATTTGAAAGCAGTCCAGATTATTTAGATAAATGGGGTTAGCTAATAAAGACCTCATTGGCAGTTTTACTATAGAAAGACCTATTAGTGACATTAACAACATTGAAAACGGGGATTCTCAGTCACCAGGCCAATTATGTACATAAAACCTCCACAAGCAATTGACCATAATGAATTAGCAAATACATAGTAGAGAATAAAATATGAAATTACAAGTGCTTTAAAAACCAAATTACCATATCAAATCTTTTCTCAATAATTTTGAAAGAAATAATAACTCTACCTTCTGAAGAAGAAAAAGACTGAGAGGGGGATAAAATGTATGAGTTTATTTAAGAAACATAGAAAAAACAGCATTAACCTCTCCTCATTCAAACAAGAAGATCAAAATAAGGAAACGAACAAAGACTGGTTAAAAACAAGCCTCCAAGGAAACATTCAACATGTAAAGCAACAGCTTGGAAATAGCGCCGATATCGTGATTAGAGAAATACAAATTGGCAAAGAGCCAATCGTTAAAGCATGTATTTTATACACGGATGGATTGGTGGACACTAATTCCATTCAGAACTTTATCTTGGAATCACTCATGTTAGATATCCATCCTGATCAGGAGCAAATGATATCGTCTCAACAAAACGTTTTACAAGTATTGAAAGGTCGCATCCTTGCGGTTGGAGACATACAGGATGTTACGGAATTCAGTTCTTTATTCACTTCCCTGTTATCAGGGGATGTAATTCTCTTATTGGATGGATATGCACAAGGGTTTACAATCGGTATGCGTGGTGGAAAAGACCGTGGTGTAATGGAATCCACCACGGAAACCGTCGTTCGTGGGCCAAAGGAAGGTTTTTCTGAGAGCTTACGTACCAATACGGCGTTAATTCGCAGAAAAATAAAAACTCCCAGACTTTGGTTGGAATCAAAGAAAATTGGGGAATTGACCAAAACTGATGTAGCAATCATGTATATCGATGGAATTGTGAATGAAAAAGTTGTAGAAGAAGTGCATAAGCGTCTGAATAGAATTGATATCGATGGAATCCTAGAAAGTGGTTATATTGAGGAATTAATTCAAGATGAAACGCACACCCCTTTTCCGACTATGTATTATTCTGAACGCCCTGATGTGATTGCTGCCGAGCTGTTGGAAGGGAAAGTCGCCATACTAGTGGACGGAACGCCGATTGTTCTAGTCGTCCCGGCACTGTTCGTCTCCTTTATACATTCCGCGGAAGATTATTATCAGCGTGCAGATATTGCCACCCTTATTCGTTTGCTTCGTTTTTTTACGATTTTTATTGCTCTACTAGGACCGTCCCTATATATCGCTATCACCACGTTTCATCAGGAAATGTTACCAACTCGACTGCTGATCGGTCTATCCGCTCAACGAGAAGGGGTTCCCTTTCCTGCATTCATTGAAGCTCTTATGATGGAAGTTGCGTTTGAAATCTTGCGGGAAGCTAGTTTACGAATGCCAAAAGCTATAGGACAAGCTATATCTATTGTAGGGACACTGGTGATTGGAACAGCGGCAGTAGATGCTGGGATCGTATCGGCCGCCATGGTAATCGTTGTAGCAATCACGGCTATTTCAAGCTTTGTTCTTCCATCTTTCACCATCTCCATGTCAATTCGCATACTCCGTTTCCCGATGATGGCACTTGCCGCTACGTTTGGCTTATTCGGGATAATCGTTGGGGTCATTGCACTTGTTCTTCACATGTGCAGCTTGCGTTCCTATGGGGTTCCCTATATGAGTCCTTTTGCTCCTTTTATCCGTGATGACATGAAGGATACGTTTATTCGGGTACCGAGATGGGGGATGTTTTCACGCCCCCGTTTAATCAGCCAGAAAAACAATAAACGCGAGCATACCTCGGCACCGAAACCGCCGCGGGATAAAGTGTGAAATTGACAACAAAGTTATCAAAATACACAAAAAAAGCTTCTATTTAGTTGGATAAAGCCATTTACGACGGTACAGTATCCCATTCTGTTATAAAGCAAATAGAGAAAGGAGGTAGAAATTGTTGGCTGTTGCAGGAATCCTTGTCATCGTCGCTATAATTATCGCTATTGATGTTCCTAGTCTGTTGAGGAAAAAATTAAAAAAGGAACTATGGATATTTTCCATTCTTCTACTATTCGGAACCGCGTTAAGCATTGCCCAAGCACTGAATATCAAGATTCCCAATCCACTAGATTTGATTACAGCTATCTATAAACCGCTTTCCGACATGATTGAGAAATTATTAAAGTGAAAAAAGAACATGCAAAAGATGCTTAGGATGAAAAAATTGGCATTTTATATATGATTGATGGTAGGAAAATAAGGAAGTGTGTCCACTTCATATTGAGTATTTAGATGAACTTGATCAGAAAGTTAAAGAACAAAAGAAATTAATTAGTTGTGTGGGAGCAGTGAGGCCTTCATTTTACATCAGGAGCTGGCGACAGTTCCTTTTCTTTTTGAAATAAATCAGCTAGATGACTGAAAAATCCGATTAAATATTTCAAGAGTACACGTTAGATAACTTTAGGGGGACAGCAACCATTTTCGAAATAAGGGGCCATGTGCAAATAGATTCCATTTTTAAAAGGGATATCATTAAACACAATTTACCCCCATTTCTTGAAGACCAATTACTCTATCTTTTCTAAAAAGGAATTACCAACCGTACCTACGCGTCGGATTTTTGCTTGCACCTTTATATTCACAGGCACATGCTCAAAATTTTTATCCCAATCTTTTTTGAGTTTTTTCCAGGCTTCAGGATCAGCTCGATGAATCGCCTCACCAAATCCAAAAATGTCTACTTTATCATTTTCCTGTACCTGTTTTATTGAACTAATGAAAAATTTCTTCGCGTCTTTTTCATATATTTTCTCTAATTTTTCTATCGTTTTTGTTTTTGTTAAATCGATAGGACATTCTACTTCACCTAAAGTGCCTTCTACACGAATATTTAGATCTATCTCAGGTTTTCCATTCTTTATCTTACCCTTCATTTCCGTTTTTGAGCTTTTCACTTCATACACAGCTTTTCCGCCTTTAGGGCACGGTAGATTCACAACTGTACTTTTCTCCTTGTTTGTAATGACGTTAAACGTTTTGCTTTGTTTCTCATTTAACCAGCCAACTAATTTATCATCATTAAATGCCGCTAAATTATGAAAGTTCAAACGAGCGGGGGGATCAATCATTTCTACATTATGTTTGCTTAAAGAAGTTTCTTCGTCACCTTTTATATCTGCTTGGATTCCTGTTAACACCGGCTGTTTTCCTTCACTTACTATATCCTGAATCAGTTCGTCTAACTGAATGAAACTTGTTGCTGACCATACATTTGCTGAAACTTCCAGGGCATCAAATATCTGATTTGCAGGTATTTTTTCTAAAGACGTGGGCACCTTCAGTATCTCTTCTGCTTTCATTCCCTTAGCTACGATGATAAAAAAATCGGATCGCAGTTCCCAATCCCTTGAGAGAATATCTAACGGTTTCCCAATTCCTTTTTTTGCTAATGACTCACCGATCACAAGGATTCGAAGATGTGAGGGATATATTTTTCTTGGGGATTCCTTTGTCATTTTTCGGAAAGCCTCAAATACAGTTTCCCCTTTCGCCTGATAGATGATTGTCGGTGATCCACCGGAACCTCCACCGCCTTTTCCCGTAGCTAATTCTCCTGGATTTACCACTTGGGCGGTTACTAGATATTGACCATCCTTTGTACTATCTAGCCCTATGGCCAGCGTAATAGCCAGTTCATTTAATTCACGACGGTTCCAGCAACCCGTAGTGAATAACAGGAATACAATTAGCATGATAAATATGGTAAAGCTCCGTTTCATAGTCGAGACTCCTTTCACTCTATTTATATATAGGGTTCAGACGGGATACGTTTAAAGGGTCATAGCGATACAGTATTTACTAATTTTTGTTTAATCAGATTTTTTCCAGAAACGACCATTGGAGGGGATTGTCCTATTGTTCGAAATTGATGGCAAAATGAATTAGTACCTAAACTATTCCTATTCAAAATCCTATAAAAAACAGAAAGACGTTTACATAAATTTTCTTAGTGTGGGTTTTATGTAAATGATCTATACTCTGAAAATCGGGAGTAATCAAAGGAACGTTTTTTATTTTTGATGTATTTTTTTACGGAATACTTGGACTGCTAATAAAAGAATAGGAAGTACAAGTCCGTACGTTGAAGCGTATAGGGGCCAAATTTCTTTATCAAATGTGGTTTGATGGACCACATTGGGATGTATAAGTAAGGAAAGCGGAATCAAGATCATCCCTAAAGGTAGCGTAAGTGGCCGATAATCCTTCATATTCAATGTTTGTGCAAGACCTATAACAGAAGCGTAAAAGTAAAAAGCCATTTTAAAATAAATCGTGATAATCCACATGATAGCCACTATTGCTTCAATCCTTTGAAGAAAATCGCCAATGTTTATTTTTCTGGCCAAAACATAACTTGGATACGTGATTCTGGCACTATTATCTGCGCCTAAAGTAAGAATAGTTAAAGCGATAATGATGAGTAAACAGATTCCGCCGATTAGTATTCCAATTAAAAAGTTTTTTTCAGCTACTTTTGGTTGATTCACTGAAACAGGAAAAATCATTAATAAAACAATCAATGGTAAAGAAAAAATACTTGTAAAAAGAAAAACAGCACGAATCATCGGTTTTATTCCTGTTTCAAATACGGGTTGTATATTTTCAAACTTAAATTGAACAGGAGGTAAAAGTATTGAGGCCACTAGAACTATGAATAAAAAAACAAAGATAGGAAATAACAATTCTGCAGAACGAGCCAACGTTTCAAGACCAAGGCGAACTCCCATAATTAAGATGCAAGCGAAAAGAATATGGATCGCTTCAATTGGTGTATCAGGCATAATCTCCGTAGTTAAGAAAGTCCCAACATAAAGCAATAGTTCTGTCGTGGAGTAAACTGAAAATAAAATAAACGAAAGTGAGACCGCCTTACCTAACCATTTGCCAAAAAGTGATTCACTGATTTCAACAAGTGTCTTAGTGGGGAACATCCTGCCTACAGCGATATATAAAGCCACCAGCAATAAACCTATGCCTGTACCGATTACAGCTGCAATCCAAGCGTCCTGTTTTACCTCTTGAGCCATAATTCCAGGAATCACCAAGATGGTCGTACCTATAGAAAATAAAATAACTAAAATTGCAAATTGCCGAGCACTAATTTTGAAATTTTCCACTATATCCCGACTTTCCATCGCTGATTATATTCCTATTGTTTCCTTTGTATTGTTAGAATAAACTCTTGCCTTATAGAAAGCTTTGATATATATATCAAAGCTTTCAGATTTCTTTAAATTACTTGTGGCTACTAGTCCACAATTGAGCCTCCGACACATTTAGCTAATTTTCTATAGTTCATAATACTTCCGGACATCCTTATACATAATTTGGATATTGTTGTATCCCTACCTTTTATCAAATGAAGTGTAACTTTCTTCCAAATTATTCGTCGGTAATGTTAAGAGAAGGAGGAATACCGATGAATCGAAAAAAAGTGATACTCATTTTCAGCTTGTTTCTTTTATTGGGGGCATGCAGTAGTAATGATAAAGAAGAATCCTTGTCGATGTCACAGGAAGGAAAAGTGGAAAGTAAAATGGACGCCTCTTTATCTGGAGAACAGGCTTCTGATAAGGAGGCGGAAAAAGAAGCGGCAACAAATGAAAGAATGGTCATCCATCAAGCACAGCTTCGGTTGAAAGTGAAAAATCTTGAAAAAACACAAATGAAGATTGAAAGAAAGGCGAAAGAATACGGCGGTTATATTGTAGAATCCAATGTATACAGGGAAGATGAAGAAATGGTAGAAGGTACGATCACAGTCCGGGTACCGGAAGATCGTTTTCAGGCTTTTCTTGTTGATACCGAGGGGCAGGCTTCAGAAGTGGTCGAAAGAAATGTGACAGGCCAAGATGTAACAGAGCAGTATGTAGATTTAAAAGCAAGACTGAAATCAAAGCGGGCTGTGGAAGAGAGATTACTTGCATTCATGAAGGATGCTAAGAAAACGGAAGATTTGCTGAAAATATCATCCGATCTTGCCACTGTCCAAGAGGAGATAGAGCAGCTAGTTGGGCAAATAAAGTATCTTGAAAACCAAACCTCGTTTTCAACTGTAACAATATCTTTATCGCAAGACCAAATTATTGTGCCGGGTATTGATAATAAAGAATTGAATACATGGGAGAGAACGAAGAAGCAATTCGCAACGAGCGCGAATTTTTTACTTAAAGCATTTTCAGGACTGATTGTTTTTATTTTAGGAAACTTGCCGGTCCTCATTATTTTAGGTGGAGTAGGCGCGGTAATTTATTGGACGCTAAAAAGAAGGAGAAAAGGTTAAATATAAATCATAAAAAAGGGTGTCCAAGTTTGATTGGACACCCTTTATCTATTTATTTTCTCTTATGCAAACCGGTCACATAATACAGGACTACCAATAGGATGATCCAGATCGGACCAACGATAAGAGCAATTCTTGTATCTGCTGAAAAGCCGAGTACAACCATTACGAATACTAAAAAGGCTAGAGTGAAATAAGAAGTGAATGGGAAAAGAGGCATCTTGTAAGCTAAGCCTTGTTTTTCTCCCGGACTCATTTTCCTTCTAGAGATGATCTGTGTGACAAGAATGGTTCCCCATGTCCAGAGTGCACCAAATGTGGCGACACTTGTAACGTAACTGAAAACTTTATCGGCTTCCATGTAGTTAAGGTAAACACCGAAAAGAAGCACGGCAGCCGAAACGATAATGGCAACGCCAGGAACGCCTGACTTTGTTGTACGTTCGAAACTTTTAGGTGATTCACCTTGCTGCGCTAGGTTGAATAACATTCTTCCTGTACTGAAGATCCCGCTGTTACAAGATGAAAGGGCCGCTGTCAGTACGACAAACTGAATGATTCCTGCTGCGCCTGGTATACCGATTTTATCAAACATCATAACGAATGGGCTGTTTTCTCCATTCATTTGATCCCATGGAGTAATCGATAGAATGACTGTCAGAGCTAAAACGTAAAAAAGTAAAATTCGATAAAAGACGGTATCGATGGCTCTTTTTAAAGATTTTTCTGGATTTTTGACTTCACCTGCGGTTACACCGAGCATTTCAATTCCCAAATAGGCGAACATGACCATTTGGAAAGAGAGGATGACACCGGAAATTCCATTAGGGAAAAATCCACCATGTTCAACTAGGTTACCGAATCCAACCGCGATTCCGCCGTTCCCCAGTCCAAAGAAAATCATTCCGAATCCAAGAACGATCATAAGGATGATCGTGACGATTTTAACTAGGGCAAACCAAAACTCCAATTCACCGTAAGCTTTTACAGCAAGAAAGTTAATCGTTGTCATAATGGCAAGTGCGGCTAACGCCCAAGCCCATTGTGGAGTCCCAGGGAACCAAAATTGCATATAGATTCCTACTGCTGTAATTTCAGCCATACAGGTGGCAATCCAAACGAACCAGTAATTCCAACCAGTTATATATCCGGCAAGAGGGCCGACAAATTCGCTTGCATAGCGACTAAAAGAGCCTGCGACTGGATTTTTTATCGCCATTTCCCCTAGTGCCCGCATGATAAGATAGATCATAAGCCCGCCAATTGCATACGAAATAATAATAGCTGGGCCGGCTAATTTAATCGCAGATGCCGAGCCGAGAAATAAACCGACTCCAATGGCTGCGCCAAGAGACATTAATGCGATATGTCTTTCTTCCAATCCTCTATGCAGTTGAGAATCTTTGGAGTTTTGCATAATTTTCCTCTTTTCTTTGTTGGAGTGTAATTTTCTCTTTCTAGCATTTTATCACTAGTAGTGGCGAATCAATATTATTTATTGATTTTTCACATAATATTATTAAATAATATATTTTAATAGAAAGTTTGTAAAGTAAAAATATGAAAACGCTTACTATAAAAGGTATTAGCTTTATAAATAAAGTTAATATTTAAATAATAAATAAATAGATTGTTATTTAAAGAAAGTATAATTATGTGATTTTTCTAAAAATTTAGACTTTATAAGAGGGAAGATGGCTGAGGGCCATTCCGGATGATCAATGAAAGGGTTGCGATTATGCTTATATTTATTATAAATGATTTCATTTCGATTACGTTCAAAAGTATCTACTGGGTCCTGTTCGTTCCATTCCAGCAGGACCGCCAACTTTCCATGATAAGGATTGGTGCAGCGGCTCACTTGATTATTTAGTTCTAAATCAATTTCACCGCTATCACCGTAACGAATGGTCATATAAAACAGCATTCGGGCAATTTCGCTGTTCATTCAATTCACGAACCTACGCTGCGTTAACTCCCTCTACGTTCGAACTGAAAATTTTAATTTTTATCATGATCAAAAAGAAAGCTAGCAATGCAAACACAATTCCGCTCCAAATGAGTTGATGTATTCCCAAGTAAGAAATAAACCAACCACCAATAGACGCCCCTAAAGTAATTCCAAGATTTGAAAATGAGACAAACAAGCTGTTGCCGAATTCAGGTGCTTCGTTCGCTTCAATTGTCAACCATGTTTGACTGACAATTAGACCACCAGAATGCACTATTCCCCAAATGAAAACCATTAGAATCATCGGAATTAAATAAGAGCCCAAATAATAAGCGAATAAATAAATTACTATATATAGAAGGGGAAACATTATAACGGTCTTAGTTATGCTTTTTTGCAAAAATCCACCAAACAAAAAATTTCCAAAAATCATGATTAGACCAAACGCCATCAACATTACACTAATCAAAGAACCATTCATATGTGTTAATTGTCCAAGGTATTCGGCAAAGTAGCTGTATACAGAGAACATCGCTGCAAAGATAAACATAACGGCTGCGATGTTTAACCATAAACCCGGTTTACGTAATATACCAAGCTGCTTTCCATAAGACATTTTTTCCTCATTAGGCATGGAAGGAAGCCACAATAATATTCCTACAAAAGCAATCGCATTTACAACAGCCCCAAATAGGAAAGCAGTTTCTAACGAAAACTTTTCCGCGAAATAAGAAGTTAAAGGTACACCAAATGCAAATCCGAAAGTAATTCCGGCAAAAACCTTTGTAACTGCTTGGTTACTTTTTTCCGGAGGAACAAGTTTGGCTGCAGTCACAAGGGCTATCGAAAAAAAGACAGGATGAAAAATAGCGGGTAGTATACGGAAAGCTAGCATGATATCAAATTTCGTTGTATATGCATAAATAATATTTGAAATCGTGAACATAAATACTGAGGTTAATAGAATTATTTTACGATTAATTCCAGAAGCGAGTAAGGTCAAGAATGGACCTGAAATGGCAACAATTAAAGCAAATATACTTACAAGTAATCCTGCTTGTGAAGTTGTTATATTAAATTTTTGAGTTATCTGGGGTAGGACTCCCACAATACCCATTTCAGTTGTAATAATGCCGAATACGCCTAAAGCCAACATAATTATAAGCAAAGGATTAACTTTTTTCATTAATATAAATCTCCATTCCTATTGTATATTTCTTAATTTATATACAGATTAAAATCATTTATAAAATTAAATATCTGTATATCTAGATATGTAAAAACAAAAAAAGAAGACCTCCTTTACGTTTATTTTATAGTTCTTTTTGAATGTACTCGGAAAATTCATGTATTGTTTTTTCATTTCGACGATAATAAGTCCACTTTCCGATTCGCTCAGATTCCAACAGACCAGCTTTTTGCATGGTTAACAAATAACTAGAGATGACAGATTGTGCAAGCCCCGATTTAACCTGAATATCTCCCACACATACACCAACTTGAAAATTTAGACCTTGTTGAAAATAAGGCTTTTCATTAAAGAACTTCTCTGGATTTTTTAGCCATAGCAAAATTTGACGACGTGTATCGTTTGACAAAGCTTTATAGATTAATGTAGGTTCCATATAAATCATTATATCTATTTTTATAGATTTGTAAATGTAAAATTTACCGTTTTCACTAATACGTAATTTGGAGATGCGGAAAAAGTAACACGAAAAGAAGTGAATCTATATAGTGAATAAGCTCTTATCGAATGTCGTACTTTAGTAGTCCTTTCGATATTCCTGTATGGTCATCGATGATTTCGTGCAGGGTGTTCTTTAGCGAAGACCCTGATTTTCCGCTAGCGGAGTCATAGTAGGAGCCAACCCTCGGTTCCGGAGAATCACCCACTGAATCCATGACTGATGCATCTTTTAAGCAGGAATGGGAGAAGTATGCGGACAGAGTTCCAGTTATGGTGACTTTTTTTTCTTTTAGTGAAGGATTAGAATTTTAACCCAAATTCAGAGCGAAGGGAAGGGGAATCTGAGCATAAAGGATAGCATAAATCTTGGTTTATGTTTTGTGAACATGTCATTCCTCCATAAATCAATTCATTTCCATTTCGATCAGAATTAATTGTCAAAAATAAGCGAATACAGCTATTACATAATAGGGGATTTTAGGGGAATAGCCCGGGAAATATCGAAGGGTGTTATGGAAAGTAGACATGGGAACGAAAAAACGTCAGCATTCTACTGACGGTTTTTCTGCTCTTTTTTTATAATAAGACTTTGGATGAAACTTAATAACAATGAACCGATTAGGGCTCCCCAAAAAGAATCTATTTCAAAGCCACTGACAACATAGGATGTAATTTGGAACGTGAAGGCATTGATAATGAACGAAAACAATCCGAAAGTTAGGATAGTAATCGGTAAAGCTATAAGTTGAAGAATGGGTTTAACTAGCATGTTCATGATTGATAATATAAAAACCGCCAGTAGGGCTGTACCGTAAGATTTTATCGTGATGGAGTCGAGAAGCCAGTCAATAACGAGTAAAATCAACCCGTTGATAAGAAATCGCATTATTATATTCATGAAAAACTCCTCCTGAAGACACTATTCTACACTAGTCATTATACTAAAATTTTATGAATTTCAGTTATATGTTTGCTGAATTGTCACAAAAAAATAGCAACTCGAATAGGTTTTCTTACAGAAAATAAAAACCCCATAAATGGGGCCATAACCAGTTTAGTTACTGGCAATAATCTTTCCGAAATCAATCAATTCTTTTGAGTTTTTAAGCTTTGAATTCGTGTTTAAAGATAGCAGGGCACTTTCGATGAGAAAGTGGCGCGGCTCACCTTTTTGCAGAAGTTCTTCTTGAATAAAGTGAACTAATTTTAAGTGTTTTACCCGTTCTGCTTCATCTTGGCAATGTTTTAAGATGACTTTTTTTAGTTCGGTTGTAGAGTGAAGGAGAGCAGTGTGAAAATCCTGCTTCGTATTGTAACATTCTGGCAACCATTGCTTGATATAATCAGGTTCGAGAAGCTGTACTCCTGATTGGCTCACATCATCGAAAAGAGTTTTAATCCTATCAACACAATAACGAATTATTTCGGTAGGGTTGAAATCAGGCTCTTTAGCTAACGAGTTAAAATGAATGGTTTGGTGCATCATCCCTGAATAAAGTATGGCGCAATCTAATATATAAGGTTTTTTCTCTTCTCCGAATATTTCTAGAAACCGTTTTGATAGCCAATTTATATGTTTGAATTTTGCATGTGTAATAAAGTTTTTAAGTTCGGTATCATTTGAAATCATTATTTCTTCAAATATGGAAAATAATTTATTACTTTTATTGGAGTGTATTTGTAATTCAGATTGTTTGATGAATATTTCAATATCCGCAACATTTTGACCGATTAATAGTTCATTACTTTCATGTTCGAATTTTTCTTGGGTAGAGATAAAGACAGCTTTAAGCAGTTCACTTTTAGAAGAAAAGTAGTTATAAAATGTCCCTTTTGAAATACCGCTATAGTCCAAAATATCCTGAATAGATGTTGCTTGATAACCCTTTTCAATAAATAATTGGTGTGCATACTTAACTACAAGTTGTTTCCGTTCATTCATATAAATCACCCTTACTCTTATTGGACCGTCATTTTAACGTAATAGTATCTTATTTTCTATACGAACACAAACCAGTATTTTCACAACTGTTTTATTGCTAAATTCCAAGGAAGGGAGTAGTGTCCGGACTCCTTCTTTGTATTTGGTCAATATTTCAGTTGTGGTCTTGTTTTTTTACGTTCTTCTTAAAATGTGTTTGATCAGATACCGGAATCTCAGAAAAACAATAGATGCATTAGTTTTAAAATAGAGCTGCCATTCCTTTTATAAGGATGGCAGTTGCAGACTGTAGACAAACTCGATGAAAATCGAGTTTGCCTACAGTTTTTTTATGGCTTGTACAATTTGAACGTTGATTGGAACGTAGGGCACTCGCTTTCCGCGGGCGGTCCAGGAGCCTCCTCGGCTTGCGCCTGCGGGGGTCTCCCCTAGACGCGCTTTTCCCGCAGGAGTCTCGCACCTTCCGCTCCAATCAACTTTGTTATTTTAAAAAAGGTAATGGAAGTGAAGATTATCACATGCGAATCTTATGGTTTGTTATAAAATGAGAGAAGAAGTTAGATTTATCCAATTATTATGAAAGCATGGAAGGTACTTAGACTTATCTTTATTCTCGATTAATAGCCTATTAGATATAGAAATGATAAAATCACGCATCTATGAAGGAATAGTGACATTGGAGTTGAATACCAGTAAAAGGAATAAAAAAATCGAGGAAACTTGAATTAATGCGATTTTAAAAATTTGATAATTCCTTTTCCTGGATTTAAAATAAATGTATAAACAATTATAATCTTAATGAATTAATTATTATATTAAAATTATTATAAATAAGTATTGATTTTTTTCTGATAAGGCTTATCATTATAAATATAAATAATAATGAAAAGGTGGTTCAATTATGACAAATAAGAAAAACCTTACAACTAGCTGGGGTGCACCAGTCGGCGATAACCAAAATTCGATCACTGCGGGACAACGTGGCCCTGTACTCATTCAAGATGTACACTTATTAGAAAAATTAGCGCACTTTAACCGTGAACGTGTGCCTGAACGTGTAGTTCATGCGAAAGGTGCCGGTGCATTCGGTACTTTTGAAGTAACGAACGACCTTTCTAAGTATACGAAAGCTAAACTTTTTAATGGTGTTGGTAAGAAGACAGATTTATTTATCCGTTTTTCTACAGTAGCTGGCGAATTAGGCTCAGCTGATACAGTTCGTGATCCACGCGGATTTGCTGTTAAATTCTACACAGAAGAAGGGAACTACGATATTGTTGGTAACAATACGCCTGTATTCTTTATCCGCGATGCGATCAAATTCCCCGATTTCATTCATACACAAAAGAGAGATCCAAAAACACATTTGAAAAACCCGACTGCGGTCTGGGATTTTTGGTCACATTCACCAGAATCTTTGCACCAAGTAACGATTCTAATGTCTGACCGAGGGATTCCTGCTACACTTCGTCATACACACGGTTTTGGTAGCCATACATTTAAATGGGTGAATGATGAAGGACAAGGCGTTTGGGTGAAATATCATTTTAAAACAGAACAAGGCATCAAAAACCTAGATGTAAATCTTGCTGCAAAACTTGCAGGTGAAAACCCTGATTACCATACGGAAGATCTTTTCAATGCAATTGAAAAAGGCGATTTCCCTGCATGGAAACTATACGTACAAATCATGCCTTTGGAAGATGCGGATACATACCGTTTCGATCCATTTGATGTAACAAAAGTATGGTCTCAAAAAGATTACCCGTTAATCGAACTTGGCCGTATGGAATTGAACAGAAATCCTGAAAACTATTTTGCAGAAGTAGAGCAAGCTACGTTCTCACCAGGAACATTCGTACCAGGAATTGAAGCTTCTCCAGACAAAATGCTTCAAGGACGTCTATTTGCATATGGTGATGCACACCGTTACCGTGTTGGTTCTAATCACAACCAACTTCCGGTTAACCGTCCGAAAGTGGAGGCAAACAACTATCAACGTGATGGCTTCATGCGTGCGGATGACAATGGCAAGGGTTCAGTTTATTATGAGCCGAATAGCTTTGATGGCCCTGCTGAAACAGCTGAAAATAAAACCACTCCATTTGAAGTGACGGGGCAAGCTGCACAAGTAGGACATAATAGTGATGACCACTACACTCAAGCGGGTGACTTATACCGTCTATTGAGTGAAGAAGAAAAAACTAGACTTGTAGAAACTATTGTGGGAGCAATGAAACCAGTCGAATTAGAAGAAATCAAAATACGCCAAATTGGACATTTCTACAAAGCTGATCCAGAATACGGATCACGCATTGCTGAAGGTCTAGGCTTAGTAGTACCACAAAGTATCACAAGAAGCATAAAATAATGAATTCTTAATCTTAACAAAAAGCAAACAGGCATCCATTTTAAAATGGATGCCTGTATTAATTTGAAATCCTAAATAATACAAAAAACGGCTTGATGAGGAGAAAATAGAGGTGGGATATTTTTTTATAGATGATGATAAAATGGGCAATCAAGATGAATGGCTACAGTAAGGGATAGACCAATGTGAAAGTGCTGCCAACCAATCAAAGCGATGTATTTGTATAATGGCACAACCCATTATTGATATGAAAATTAGCAATAATTTGATTAAAACAGCATACATTTGGTTAAGTGGAGGTGCAGTATGGACGTTTTTGTGCGGCAGAATGATTCCTTGTGGCATTATAGCCAATTATTCAATGTGAATTATCAACTGATAATTGATTCCAATAGCGGGATTGATCCTCTTGCCCTCATGATAGGACAGAAGATCAAAATTCCGGGCTTTACGACGACTGGTCATCGGATTAAGAAAGGGGATTCCTTATGGGCGATTGCCAAATCACGCAATCTACCATTGGATTCATTATTTTTGGTCAATCCTAGCCTTAATGCGAATGCCTTGCAAATTGGCCAAACGATTACAGTACCATTAAGGATTACTTGGAGGCTTATTCAAGGAAATCAGGAATATGATTATCAAACGATGATGAATGATGTAAAACGACTGAAAAGCATCTATCCTTTTATTAAAACATCCCCGATTGGAGATTCGGTTCTCGGGAGGGAGATCCCTGAAGTGCTGATTGGGAATGGTGACAAACGAGTGCACTATGATGGTTCATTTCATGCTAATGAGTGGATTACTACCCCTGTGATTATGACTTTTTTAAATGATTATTTAATGGCAATCACGAATCAAACTGGGATCCGCGGTCTATCTCTGTTCCCTTATTATCAGCAGACGATGCTATCTCTCGTTCCGATGGTGAATCCTGATGGAGTGGAGCTGGTTCTAAAAGGACCTCCTGCTGATGCCTCATTGAAATCACAGCTCTTGGAATGGAATAATAATAGCGAGGATTTTTCTGGCTGGAAGGCTAATATTAATGGAGTTGATCTGAATGATCAGTTTCCTGCCAAATGGGAGCTAGAACAAGCTCGTAATATGGTAGCGCAGCCAGGCCCAGCAAATTATTCTGGAAAAGGCCCGCTAACGCAGCCAGAGGCAATTGCGATGGCTGATTTGACAAGAAAACGGGATTTTGACAGAGTGCTTGCTTTTCATACCCAGGGGGAGGTCATTTATTGGGGGTTTGAAGGTTTGGAACCACCCGAGTCTGAAACGATCGTCAATGAATTTGCGAGAGTCAGCGGTTATGAGCCAGTCAAATCCGCAAATAGTTATGCAGGATATAAGGATTGGTTTATTCAGGATTGGCGGAGGCCAGGGTTTACCGTTGAACTAGGCAAAGGAAAAAATCCTCTTCCTTTAACACAGTTTGATGAGATTTATCAGAAAACGCTGGGGATTTTTTTAGCTGGCTTATATATGTAAATTTGCCCATGTGAAAAAGCTCAACTCCGGGTCTTTAGGGGAAGAGCTTTTAGTCTTATAAACTATTAGACCGGAAACGATGAGGGCTGCTACAATAATAAGGTAAAGTTTGAATTTCCTTATCGTTTGCATTATTAACTCGTTTTTAAGCCTAAAAGTAACGATTTTTCTCCAGCATTCGTATTGCTTAATATGCAGCCCTTACCTAAAAGGTATACTAATAGTTTTACGGTAAAGAAGCTTGACTCCTTTAGCGCTAGTATTGGCCCCACCTACGCCAGATACATTGACGGCCACGCATGCCATCCAACCTAAGTTTATTATAATAGAAAGCGCTTACATTTACAAAAAAAACCGTAAAACAAATTTCGACATCTACTCCTGTATACCCACCTTCGTGAGGGGAATTAAACTTCTCACTTAGGCGGGATTCTTTAGGGTTAACCATATTAACGAGCGATAAACTCCTGAAGTTTTTTTGTTAGGCCGCCATTGCCAAATTTAATGAACTTTGACTTTCTTGCTTCCTGTTCTAGAGAAGAAGCAAATTCCAAGAAGGCTAAAAGGTTGATCCGACGGTTAAGGATATGGATGATACCATATTCATAAAACCAATTATCAATCGTATTGTAAACTCCTTTATTCAACGAATATTGCTGCTGGCACCATTGAAAAAATTTTCTATCAGGCAGATGCAGGTACTCCATCTCTTCTAAACGGGTATTTTTTTTCTCCTTCATTATATGGAACGTAGGTCTTAGTAATTCTTTTTGCAAAGTCAATTCCTCCCTCATTTGTTAAAAACGAAAAAGCCCCCTATTCATGTTGTTGAATAGAGAGCCTCTAGTGAACTAGTCAGCCGATATATTTTATTGTTAAAACTAGCATAAAACACATTATTCTTAGTTGTCAAGTATGAATTTAATTAAAGTTTTTGGGGTTAAGTGTTTTATTAGTTAAAAAACCTGAATTTATTATGTCCACTTACAATTAATAAAGAAAATTAAATGAAAAGACGAATAAAATTTTGTGTTTATTCATTTATAGTTCGTATATAATGGTTTTGTAGACATGGAGGAGGAGAGACTGGATGTATAAATCAAAAAAGATTTTATTTTTAGGTTCAGGTGAATTAGGTAAAGAGGTCATTCTTGAAGCACAGCGTCTTGGTGTAGAGACTGTTGCCGTAGACCGCTATGAACAGGCACCTGCAATGCAAGTAGCTCATCGAAGCTATGTCATCGATATGCTGGATGCGAATCAGCTTAGGGAAATTGTTGAAAAAGAGCAACCTGATTTGATTGTCCCGGAAATTGAGGCCATTGCCACATCAGAACTAATCAAATTAGAGCAAGAAGGCTTTCATGTTATTCCTACGGCAAGAGCGGCTAAGTTAACAATGGATCGTGAAGGAATTAGAAGGTTAGCTTCTGAAACACTTGAGCTTCCAACTGCTGCCTACAAATTTGCTGATACATATGAAGAATTTGTCCAAGCTGCCAATGAGATTGGGTTTCCTAATGTCGTAAAACCGCTAATGAGTTCTTCAGGGAAAGGGCAAAGTGTCTGCCGAACGGAAGATGACCTTGAAGAGTGTTGGCAAATTGCGATGGAAGGCGGCCGGGTTCAAAATGGACGAGTGATAATTGAAGAATTTATTCGTTTTGATTCGGAAATCACGCTCCTAACTGTTCGTACAGTAAATGGAACGATGTTTTGTGCTCCAATCGGTCATATTCAGCAAGGTGGGGACTATATTGAATCTTGGCAACCTCATAATATGACAGAAGCACAGATCGTAGAGGCGAAAAGAATTGCTCAAGCTATTACAGATGAACTCGGAGGATACGGATTATTTGGGGTAGAGCTTTTCTTATCAGGAGATAAAGTCTATTTTAGTGAAGTTTCTCCACGCCCGCATGATACAGGGCTAGTGACATTAGCTACCCAAAATTTATCGGAGTTTGCCCTGCATGTACGAGCAATTCTAGGGTTTCCGATTCCAGAAATCACCCTGATTACACCAGGAGCCAGCCGTCCGTTAAAAGCATCAGTTGAGTTATCGGAATATTCTATAGTTGGTGTTGAACAAGCCTTGGCTTTGCCGAATACACAAGTGCGTGTCTTTGGAAAACCAGTCACGAAGGTAGGCAGAAGGGTAGCTGTTGCGTTATCTTCCGCCGATTCAGTCGAAATTGCGCGAGTGAATGCAACTCGTGCTTTGGAATGTTTGAAGGTAGAGAAGTAATATTAAAAAGAGCTCTATTTTTTTAAATATATATAAGAACAATTAGTTACCTAAATATAAAGCCTGTATCTTAGATTACCGAGTAATCATTGATACAGGCTTTTTTTATACTCCTTCTTGAACTAACGCACCCGTTAGTTGCATAACTAAACCTTGGATACTTCCCATAAACCACTAGAAAACAAAAGGACCATAAGAAGGCACACTATAATATATATCGCCTTTCTTACCTTAAATGGTAGTAAAGTTATCAAAAGATAAACAAAATTACCGAAGATTCCTGCTCCACTTACTACTTCACTTTGCTCTTTAGTATATCTAATGGACAATATTAATCCTGTTAGAGATAAAAGAACAAGGAAGAGAAACCCTATATCTATGTTCAATTCAATTTTCCTCTTATTATAGGTGGTTCTCGTTGTTGGTTTGTAATAAAGTTTGATCAAATTAATGCAAATAACCTTGATAAAAGAACAAAAAGAAAGTGCGTGTTTTGAAAAAGATTGATCAAAACTTGCTCTTAAAATATTCTAACAAACTATTTTTTTATAAATAAGTTTAATCAATTAACAGGTATTGCTTGTTCAACTACAATACCTGTTAATTGATTAAACTCTAGATAAACCAAGTAGTGACTTTATTTTATATTCAAAATTGGTAATATTAAACAACTAATTCTGTGTCATTCAAACTTAAACATCTTCTTTAATAGTAGGAAAACCTAATGGTCTTATATATTCCCATATATGAGTGCATTTCGTTAAAGTATTTCCTATTTCCTCATTAAAAAGCCTAATTTCTCAATTTATTGTAGAGGAATTAGGCTTTTTTTCATTACTCCATTAAAGCGCCTTATAGTTTAATGACTTGATTTACTGATTATATTTTCAATCATTCACTTTGAACTACATAGATATAGTTTTTGTTGCAACTGTTTGTTGAAATGCCTGATCATGCTCAACAATAACCATTGTGGGATTAAATTGTTGAATAAGCTCTTCAATCTGCATACGCGAATAAATATCAATAAAATTTAATGGTTCATCCCATATATATAAATAAGCTTTTTCACATAAACTTTTAGCGATAAGCAGCTTTTTCTTTTGTCCACCAGAATAATGAGATATATCTTTCTCAAATTGAATTCGGTCAAAATCCATCTTACGTAGGATGGATTTAAATAACGTCTCATCAATCTCGTGCTCTTCAATAAAGTCCGATAACGATCCCTTCAAATGAGAAGTATCTTGTTGGACATAGGAAATGATGAGTCCTGAACCTAAATTAACTGAGCCTGTATGCTGTATTGGATGTCCTAGAATTAGTTTTAGGATACTACTTTTCCCGCTTCCATTCTTTCCATCAAGTACAATTCGGTCCCCTTGTTCAACTATGAAGCTAATTGGCTCATTCACTATTTGGTCATCATACTTAACAGACACATCAGCCAAAACAACCAATTCATTTGACTGGAATTTCAATTGTTCTAATTTTAACGAATCAGTTTTCTCTACATTTTTTAGTAATTTTGACTTTTCTTCAATTGCTTTTTGTTGCCTTGATTCAAGGTTCTTCGCTCTCTTCATCATCTTGGCCGCTTTATGTCCTACAAAACCCTTATCTAACTTAGATCCTGAATTCCTTGTTCCATTTTTGGAAGCTTCCACTTGATGAGACCAACCTGTTGAACGCTTTGAAGACTGTTTTAATCTCCCGATGTCTTTTTGTAGACGCTCATTTGTAGCCTCTTCGTGTTCCTGCTGTCTATCAAAATTTAACTTCCAAGAAGAATAGTTACCACTTTGAACTTCAATATTTGCTCTATTTATAGATAAGATATGGTCAACGCATCCATCTAAAAAGATTCTGTCATGAGAAATCAAGATAAACCCTTTTTTCTTCCTTAGATAATTAGAGACCATCTTTCGTGCATCAGTATCTAGATGATTTGTTGGCTCATCAATTAATAGAAATTGACCCTCATTCAAAAACAGTGCAGCAAGCAACACCTTTGTTTGTTCTCCATTTGATAATGTTTTAAATGGTCGGTACATGACCTCGGCATCAACATTTAAATAGGATATTTCACGAAGAAATTCCCAATCTTCTGCTTGGGGACAAATTTCTTCAAGGATTTCATGAGTAAACTTGTTCTTATCTGAAATTGGGTAAGGGAAATAATTAAATTCAACCGAAGAAGTGATTTTCCCACTATACTCATAATGCCCTAATAATAAATTAAAGAATGTCGTTTTACCTCGTCCGTTTCTACCGATAAATCCTAGTTTCCAATCCGTATCCATTTGAAAATTTACACCTTCAAAAATATTATCAAAGCTACCTGGATATGAAAAAGTTAAGTCTTGAACTTTTATCATTGACATAATAATTCCTCCTTTATATATCAACACTTTTCATATAAAGTCGGAATATCCATCAATTTTTTAATTCCTCCATATAAGTTTGATGGATATTAACGACTTATATAGAGCATTACATGTGTAACAATAGTGTCTGAATTACTCATTTTTCTCCCTCCTTTATTTGTTGGGTTAAAGTTACGGATTATTAATATCGACTTATCTATAAGAGAATAAAAAAAACCTCCCAATTTATAATTGGAAGGATTAGTCTTTCACTTATACTAAATAAGTCCTTATTAATCATTGGAATCATGATAAATAAAGTATGAACTGATTTATAAAAATGGATAGACCAACCCTATTTTTTTAGTTTGAATTTATTAATTTCAAATTAAAATATAGATTAGTTAATCATTATTCACCCATCAGTCCTCTCATGATTCTATTTTTAAAATAACATTCTTTTTTACGGAATGCAATATTTGAATCATCTTCACCTAATCCTATCCAAACTCATTTAAAATTCTTCAATCAAAGAGATAAAGCATCGCATCATTTTTATAAACATCGCAACTTTGTTCAAAGCTTCGCGTCTTTTTTACAAACATCGTGACTTTATTTCAAATTCATACTCGTTACTTTATATGCACTTTTCATCACCACTTTTACAAGCTTCTGAATCTAATATATTATAACTCCTTGTTGAACTAAACTGCCCCTTTAGTGCCATAAGAGAAAAGCTGCCCCAGCAACCTTCCTTATTGAAGTAAAGCACCCGTTAGTTTATTAAGACAAGCTAACCTTATTCAAGAATCGCGCCCTTTAGCGGAATACTCAATTTCAAGATAAACTTAAAGACAATAATAATGATCAACGCCCCCCACAATCAAAGAAAGGGATGTTTATTCGTGATTTTCAAATGCGAAAGTTGAGTTAATCATTTTTAGTGCGTCGTAAGTAAGTGTAATTTTGATTTGTTTTTCTTTTATTTTATGCTTTCTTATATTAACTTCGGGAATCGTGTATATAAAACCGTTTTCTATCATCTCCCAAAGCATTTTTCTTGAAACGTTTAATTTCTCTTTAAGTAACTTGTCTAGGCGAAGATTAAAGCTATATTGTGACTCAATGTTAATAAAAATTTCCTCCGACAGGTTTTTATAAAAATCAATGTTTTCGCCTTCTGCGATATAATCAATGTTGAAAATTGCTTCCGCTTGATTACTCCTAAGCGTTTCCATATCGAAGGCATATTTCCATGCAGTCTCCTTATCATTTCTTGACATTTTGTCAAATAAGCTTTTATCTATATCTACCGGGTTAATGCGAGAAAAGATAGTTACGTTCCATGTAGAATCACATTGATTACATTTATAAATTAACCATACATCCATTTTTTGTTTATTCGCATTCATTCTAAAAAGTTCACTACAATAAAATTCCTTTTTTTTCCGCATTTATTACAGTTCCTTAGAACCAATGGTGTGCTCTTCGGCTTTATAGACCAAGTAATTATATTTTTTTCATTCATAGAGTATTTTTGTTTAAAACCCATCACTTTCACCTCGGAAAATGTTGTGGAACTATTCCAAAAGTTATTTGCGTGAAAGTGTTATTTTATCATTGGTCTCACCCCTTTGATAAATTTAGATTTTAACTAATGAAGAATTCATTGGACTATACCTCACTTTCATTTAAGAATAACTTTATACCACCAAAATTATCCTCAAATACACAATACGTTCATGTGTTCCTTAGAAACCTTATTCAGCAAACGGGCCAAATTGCAGAAGATCATTTTCCAATCAGTCTCGTTAAAGCTATCCCAAGAAATCCAACACCCATTCCTATCAGCCATCCGATGTGGGAACTTCCTAACAAAGCTCCCACTCCTCCACCAAGAAACATGCAGCCAACGAATACTAATCCTCCAACGCCCCATTTCTTCCGATCCATAATTCAATCACATCCTTTCAATAAAACATATGCTTTTAGCTAACTAACCTTTCTTGAATATGAAATGTTAATTATTTTGCTAGAGGTGGTATAGTTGTTTGGCTTAGGATCAGCAATGGTTAGGGAATTCAAAAGATGGAAATTGACGACTTTGAAGGCATTGTAGGAGGTGATTTTAAACTTTTAAGTGTCATAACTTAAGAGTTGTGGGGGTACAGTCCCGAAAATGCGGATTTACAACGTTAAGGGATCTGGATACCAAAAAAGCCGATTTTCAATTTCGGAAATTTTATACGCTAAGAGAATTCCAACCTAAAAAAGTCAATCTCTCTACGTGAACTGCACCCCAATTGTTAGACACAACTAACAATTGGAGGTGCAGTTTTTTATGGCGAGATTTTCTTCAGAAGAAAAAATACAGGCAGTAAG